>NZ_JBGUBC010000012.1:0-99708 GCF_041821145.1 Halopenitus sp. H-Gu1
CGACCTGGTTGAGCACCTCGAGATTGTCCCGCTGCTCTTCGATCTTTTGTTCGTACTCGGCGTGAAGACTTCGGTCGCGGCCGATCCCGGCTACCACGGGCTCGCCGTTGGGATCTTCGAAGGCGTTCGCGATGAACTCGTAAGGGATTGACTCGCCGTCGGCGGCCAGTAAATCCAGTTCGGCACGGATACGCCCGGTTTCGAAGGACTCTTCGAGGGCAGACTCGGCAGCCTCTGCATCCTCCTCGCTGAAGAAATTCACCGCATTCATCGATTCAAACTCGTCACTCGTGTGTCCCGTCACTTCCTCGAAGGCTGTGTTCCAGTCTCTGAGATCTCCGTCGCTGTCCAGTACGTAGACCACGTCCTCGATCGCGTCAAGTAAGTCGTCAGTGAACTCTTTTTGGCGTTCGAGGGCTGCCCGCTGATCAAGTTGATCAAGTGCGACGCGGACGTTCCGCGCGAGGATCTCGGCGACGCTAATCTGGCGATCGGTAAACTCGACTTCACCGTTGGCTGCACACGCAAGGACGCCGTGGTCGCCCAACGGGAGGAGGATCGCCGATTGGATGGGGACGTCGGCCGCGATATCGTCCTGTGGAAGCGGACTCCGGACGACGGTCTCGCCTTCCTCGAAGATATCCCACCCCCAACTGCCTCGTGGATGGGCTGGTTCGGGCGTCCCCGCTTTTTCGAGACGATCCTGGTATTCTTCGGAGGCTGCGACCATGCCGAGTTCCGACCCGTCGTCGGTCGGGTACCACACGGACGGCAACGAGAACTCGAGCAGATCGCTTGCTGCCTTGACGGTGATCTCTGCGACCTCTGTGTCCGTTTCGGCCTCGATGATTCGCCGGGTCGTCTCGTGGAGAGTCGAGAGGCGATTTTGGTGTTCCTTGCGTTCGGTGATGTCTCTGCTACTTAAAAGAATCCCCCCGATGTCGGTGTCTTCAAGCAGATTCCGTGCTGTCGTTTCAATCCAGACGTAGCTGCCATCCGACTGCTGAAACCGGTACTCGAACGTAGTCTCTGTACCCGGTGATTCTGTGAGTTCCGCAACGTCCGCGAACCGAGACTCTCGATCGTCAGGATGGACGTACTCGAAGCCATGCTCGCCGATCAGTTCCGTCGGTTCCCAGCCGAAGACACGTTCGACCGCCGGGCTGACGTACTCGATAGTGCCATCAGGGTCGATTAGCGTGATCACGTCGTTCGCGCTTTCGACGTAGGTGCGATAGCGCTTGAGTTCGCGTTCGTATTGCTTACGCTCAGTGATGTCTCGGGCGACAGCGACGAACTTCTCGACGTTCCCGTCGTCGTCCGCCAGCGGTGAAATCGTCTGGTCGAGGACGATTTGCTGGCCGTGGTTGTGCTCGTCGGTGATTTCGCCATGCCACTGCTCGCCCGATCGGATCGTCTCCCACAGCTCTTCGTAGAACTCCTCGTCCTGCTCGCCGGACTGGAGCAGTGTCGGCGTTTTGCCGACGGCTTCTGGCTCGGAATAGCCCGTAATCGTCTCGAAAGCAGGATTCACGTATTCGATCGTCCCATCGACGTCCGTGATGTAGACGGCGTGAGCTGTCTGTTCGATTGCTTTCTCGAACTGTTCGAGTCTCTGTTTGGCTTCCTTGTGCTCGGTAATGTCCTGGACGAGCCCCACGGCACTGACCGGCTGGCCGTCATCGAAGGTGATCTCGGCTTTCTCCCGCATCCAGCGTGTCTCGCCGTCGCCGGTGATGATCCGGTGTTCGATGTCATACGGTTCCCCCTCTTTGGCAGCCTCCCAGGCCTGTTCGACGGACTCCTCGTCGTCGGGGTGGATAAGGTCCAGAAACGTCTCGTGATCGATCGGTCCGCCCTCGCCCTCGACATCCCACATGTCATAAATTCGGTCGGACCAGTAGATCTCGTCGGAGGGGATATCCTTCCGCCACCAGCCGATATTGCCCACTTCCTGGGCCTTCTCCAAGTGAATGTCCCGCTGTCGGCGATCGGTGACGTCCTGCGCGACAACGTCAAGGTCGGGACTCCCTTCTTGTGCCATGACGATGACTCGCAGCCAGACCGTTCGGCCATCCAGCATTTCGAACCGACGTTCGACCGTTTCCCGGCCCGTCTCGGCTGCCTGCTCAATCAGGGCTTCGCGCTCGCTCTTCTCTTTCCACAGGTCTGCTACTGACTGCTCAAGTAACGCTTCGCGTGACTCGGCCCCAGCCATGTCGATCAGCGCCTCGTTCACCTCGATGAACTCGCCATCTCCGGTCGGATCGACGCGACAGACGCCAACTGGAAGGTTCTGCCAGAGGGTTTCGTACTGTTCGAGTTCCCGCTGGCGCTCTTTTCGTTCCGTAACGTCCCGAACGAGCGCCTGAAGTACCGGTTCACCGTCGAATTCGATACGGCTGAGCTTCACTTCCGCGTGGAAATCGGTTCCGTCTACTCGTTTATGGACCCAGTCGAAGCTCTCGGCTCCGTCCTCGAAGGCCTGTTCGATATGTTCCGTCGCGGCGGTCTCGGAGTCAGTCCCGTCAGGCTGTGTCGGTGGGGAAAGTTCCCCAGATGTGTAGTTCGTGAACTCCGCGACCGAATCGAGGCCGAACAGCTCAAGAGTCGTTTCGTTGCAATCGAAGAATCCCTCCCGATCCAGAAGCATCAGCGCATCCCGGGATTCTTCGAAGAGGGTTCGGTATTTCTCCTCTCGTCGTTCGATCTGCCGTTCGTTCTCTTTGCGCTCGGTGATATCGCGCACGAGAGCAATGAATCGATCCGCTCCGTCGGATTCAACTTTGCTCACCCAGACCTCGACGGGGAACGTCGTTCCATCCTTTCGGCGGTGGATTCCCTCGTCTTCTACACTTTCCACGGAGCCGGCGTCCAGTGAGTGCCACATTTCCTGGAGCCTTCCCCCGTCGAGGCTCACTTCGATCTCGGGGATTTCCATCGAGAGCAACTCCTCACGCGTGTAGCCAAGGATTTCCAGAATCGTCTCGTTGGCGTCGAGGATTTGTCCCTCGGCATCGTGGACGATGATCCCGTCCGGTGCGTGTTTGAAGAGCATCTCGTACTCGGATTCGGTAACTGCAGACTGGCCATCCAGATCGGCTGATCGATCGTCCGATCCGGAATCCTTCTCGGGATCCTCATTCCGTCCGTCTTGGCCGTCCATGGCTTGAACTGGTTCGCTGGGCGGTTAATACGAAGGGGTAGATACCACATTTGCAAGACGGAACTCGTCTATCCGCTTGACTCGTTCCACGACTCCGCTATCGCTGGGCGGGTTACAACCCCACAGTCACCGATCGCAAGAGGGTCATTCATCAATCAGCGAACACGGTGTAATACTGCTCACACGAACCGGATCGGGCATCTGGACAGACACCCGATCCCCACTTCTCGTAGACCCACTCCAGGAACGATCGCTCACCGCGTCGACGTCTTCCGAGCCATTCGTGAGAGCTCCGGCATCCCCGGTCCTGCGACCATGCTGCTGCGGAGATACTCTGGAAGCAACCACTGGGTTCAGAAATGACTCAAAGCCATCGTCTCTGTTCACCGCGGTGTTCGTATTGATCGATTTGACGGCGTTGATTACAGCAAGACTCAGCGGTGCATACGCGCCGTGCATGTAGCATTCCAATCCGTTTCGTATCGGACAGTAACTGGGTGTTCCATCTGAGTAATCAAGACCTCAACGACTCTCCAACCACAACAACTGATAAGACAACTCTCTCCGTATCCGACACCTGTGGGTATATGCTAATGATGGGGATGGTGGTGTCCATCGTCGCCGTCGGTTCTAACTGCACACTTGACTGCATCGAGCCCTCCGCTCGGATGTGGAGGGCCGAGCAGTGAGTCTTGCCTTCTGGAGTCTCGTCTTCTTTGCGACGCTTGCTGGCTTATTCATGGCGTGGGCACTCGGTGCAAACAGCAATTCACCACCGTTTGCGCCTGCAATCGGAGCGAACGCCATTTCGACGATGCGCGCGGCGTTTCTCATCGGGATTTTCGCAGCAGCGGGCGCACTGACCCAAGGTGGTGCGATTTCGGAGACGGTCGGTGCAGAGTTGATCGGCAGCGTCACGATCACACCCCTTGCAGCGAGTACGGGTCTGCTTGTGGCAGCATCGTTTATGATCTTCGGCGTCTACACAGGCTACCCGGTCCCTGCAGCGTTTGCGACGACCGGTGCGATGGTCGGCGTGGGTCTCTCGCTTGGCGGTGATCCGGCGTTTGGAACCTACCAGCGTATCGGGACGTTCTGGCTACTGGTCCCGCCGATGTCAGGCGGGCTTGCTTTTCTCACTGCGATACTTCTCAGACGTGATGAAGTGCCTGAAACAGTCGGCGTCCCGTTGCTTGCAGCAGTTGTTGGGGGGATTCTCGCGAACATCCGCCTCAGTGTGATTCCACACCCTGATCGCGCGCAAGGATCGCTCGCTGACGCCGTCTCGATAGCGGTAGGACGTCCGCTCGTTGCGGGACTCGACGCTATCGCCATCCTCGTCACACTGCTGATCGCGGGGATTGGGTTCTCCGTTATCCGTCGCATGACTCAGGCGTCTGTTGAAAAGGGGATTCGAACCTTCCTGCTCATCCTCGGAAGTGTCGTCGCCTTCTCCAGTGGCGGGAGCCAGGTTGGACTTGCGACGGGGCCGCTGGAGAATCTCTACGGGGTCGAACTCGGGTTACCGGGGATCGTCCTGCTCGCTGTCGGTGCGATGGGAATTCTTGCTGGTGCGTGGATGGGTGCTCCACGCCTCCTGCAGGCGACGTCCCGCGAGTACGCACAGCTCGGTGTCCGTCGGTCGATTGCGGCACTTGTTCCTGGGTTTATTATCGCACAGATCGCAATCGCGCTTGGCATCCCAATCTCGTTCAACAACATCATCATCTCCGGCGTGATCGGCGGTGGGCTCGTGGCGGGATCGGCAGGTGTCTCCCGACGAAAAATCGGCGTAACACTCGCCTTCTGGTTGATTACCCTATTGACATCAATCGGCATCAGCTTCGGACTCTATCAGGTGTTCTCGACGTTACTAGGGATTCGGTGAATACGCGCGGAGTCACGTTACCGGACGACCGTAACAGTTACTGGTGCGTCACCGACGACAGCGGTCGCAACAGTGCCGAGCAGTCGTCGGGCAATCCGGCCCTGCTCGCCGCCGTGTGCCCCCATTACGATCTGATCAACGTCGTGTGTGTCAACATATGCGAGAATCGTCTTGGCCGGCTCGCCAGTTTCAATGACCGTCTCGATCTCCCGACCTGCTGTCTCGGCCTGTCTGCTGGCGCGTTCAATCAGGTTCTCAGATCGTTCTTGTGCAGTCTTAAACCGTGTTTCGTCCACTTCCAGAACGCCACCCTCACTCAGCGGGGAATCCAACGGCGTGATAATGTTCAGGACCGTCACCTCGCAGTCGAACACCGCAAGTGCGTGTTCAAGAGCCTTCCCGGCTAGCGGCGATCCGTCCATCGGCACGAGAACATGTGACGGCTGCATAATGAAATTCAACGTGGGACGGGTATATATCTTCCAGCCAATGGGAGGTCACCTGTTGAGAAATATGACCCCGCTCCTGAAATCCGGATCCGAGCCTGTACCTCGTTGCTGGAGCCGTCACTCCGTGTCAGTCTCCTCGTCATCGTCCGGTTCCCCGTGCTGGATCACGAATACCGGACCGAGAAACTGCTTTGCGACCTGGTCCGCAGTCATCCCGAACAAGAAGGTCGCCACTGATGGATCGGATTCTCCCATGACGATCGCATCGTAATTATCGGCAGCATCAACGATTGCCGCTTGGGGATCGTCCCCTCGCGAGATCTGGATATCGATCATGTCTGGGGATACTCCCTCTTGGGAGAGTCGAGTCGAAATCCCATCGAGCAGCGTCTTCACGTCTTCGTCAGTTTCGTTCTCTTCGGGGACGTGGTACAGTGTTACGTTGACGTCGTTCGTTGCGAACAGTCCCGAAACTAAGCGGATGAACCGATCGATTCCGACGATGCCGCGGACCGCGACGAGTACAGTCTCAATTGGTCTCGTTGCGTTTGGAATCAGTACCGCGAGACAGTCGTGTTCGGCCGCCATCCGATCGATAGTGGTCTGTCCATGGTGGGTAAATACGAGCTGGGATTCGACTATCGCACCCGCGTGTTCGAGTATCTCCGCGAAATCGTCGAGACGGCGGGTGGCCTGGTCTTCGAACTGGTGTCGCGCCTGATCGGTTGCGGTCTGGTCTGGCACGACGTGGTAGCCAAGCAGGACGACGTGTGCATTCGCAAGGAGTTCGGGAACGCCCTCCGGAATTGATTCCCCCTCGAGAACGCTGATCGGAATCAAGATGTTGGGTCTGTCTTGCATTGTCTGAACGTTCCGTTGAGTCTGGTGGCACTGATGTGGAGCTTAGATACGCACCGATCATAAAAGGCAGTGTGAATCACCGCGTGTTTTCGGAGTGCGGTGAACTGCGAAGGTATCCTGCTGACTGTGCGGGACTACCAGCGACGGATCACCGCGACGATGTCTGTCGGGGAGACGCTGGATGCAAGGGAATACTCACAGCAGACGCTCGGCGGTCACGTAACGGAGGACTGCTCACACCGTCGTCGCCAGTGCGACCAGATGGACGGCAACGCCGGTAGTAACCGTTTCTCCTCATCTGCTGACCGTCAGAGTTGTTGAATACGCGCTCTGTATCGAGACCGACATGAGTCAACTCATTCCGGAATGATCAACCCCCGGCTGCCGAATACGGAGGTTCTATGCAGCAAACTCGACGCCGGTAATCTCGAATCGGGCGCCACCATCTATGCTGTCAGTGATGCTGATCTCCCATCCATGAGCCTCGACAATCCGTTGGACGATGTTGAGTCCGAGGCCGGTGCCGTCCTCTGCGGTCGAGTACCCGATGTCGAACACCGCCTCGCGTTCGTCAGCAGGAATTCCGGCAGCGTCATCGGCAACATAGAACCCGTCGGTCAGATCCCCGACTGTCACGGTCACCCTCTCACCTCCGTGTGTGACCGCATTGGAGATCAGGTTCTCCAGCAATTGTTTCAGTCGGCTTGCATCGGCCTGGATCGTCTGTTCCGTCTCGATGACAAGTGCCGCAGTACCTGTCTCCACGTTCCGCCAGCAACTGTCAAGCGTATCTGCCATCTCGACGGGTTCGACCTCACTAACGTCTTCGGCTTTATGCGAAACCGTGAGCAGTTCTTCGATCAACGTAAAGCTTCGATCTATCGCTGTGACCGCATCTTCGAGATGTTCGCTGTCACAATCCTGTTGGGCTAGTTCCACTCGTCCGCGTGCTACGTTCAATGGGTTCCGCAAGTCGTGAGACACGACACTGGTGAATTCGTCGAGAAACTCGTTTTGCCGCTTCAACTTGTGTCTCTGGCGGTTTCGTTGCGTCACGTCCCGGATCATTGCAAGAATGCCGTCAACGGGCTCCTCCCCGAGGAGATTTTTCCCCCGGGTTTCGACCCACCGCCACTCACCGGAAACGTCCTTTGCTCGGAACTCCGCAGAGAACGTTTCGTTTGGATTTGCCAACAGATCTTCAAAGTGGTCGGAGAGTATCTGCTGGTCGTCCGGATGGATATATTCGAGCGGGTCTTCGCCCTCGATTTCTATCGCGTCTAGTTCGTGTAGCGAGGAGATCGGACTTTGGTATTGAACGGTCAACTCCTCGTCCAAGAGGGCGATCTGGTCCGGCGAGTGCTCGACGAAAAACTCGTACTGTCTGAGGTCCTGTTCGCGCTCTTTGCGGTCGGTGATGTCCCGGATTGCCCCACGGATGGTGACGATGTCTCCGTCCGTTTGAATGGCCTCGCCGATGGCTCGCACCCAACAGAGCCGGTCGTCGGCCGTGAGTAGTCTGGCTTCGACATCAAAAGGCTCGCCAGTTTCGATACAGCGTTCGACAAGCCGCCGAATCTCGGCTTGGTCATCCGGGTGATAGAACTCCACTCCCGCATCCACCGTTGGCTCGAAATCCGAGTCAGGGGGGATGTCGTGAATCGTGTACGTCCCCTCGGTCCAGCGCTGCTCGCCCGTCTCGACATCGATCTCCCAGCCACCGACGTCGGCAAGCTGTTCGGCGTGCTCAAGCAGATCCTGACTTCGGTCGAGTTCCTTTCGAGTGTGAAACTGACTGACGGTATTCCTGATTCGGTTGGCAAGCACCTCGTACTGACTGGTCCCGGTTTCTTTTTGGAGGTAATCGGTCACCCCTGATGAGATGGCCGTACTGGCGACCGCTTCGGAGCCCTTGCCGGTATAGAGGATGAATGGGAGGTCGGGGTAGTTCTCGCGGACGGCTTGGAGAAACTCGATGCCGTCCTGGCCTGGCATGTCGTAGTCGGAGACGATACAGTCTACAGCATGGTCGGCCAAAAGCTCCAGTCCCTCGTCGGGAGTGGTCGCGGTGTGAACGGTGATCCGGTTGCTCTCGCGTTCGAGAAACGTTGCAGCCATGTCGGCGAAGTCCGGTTCGTCGTCGACATGAAGAACGCGTATTCTGTCTGTCGTAGCGTTCATAACATCACCCTCATTGACTAATCGTCACGAGACCGAGACTTAAGTTGTCCCCCGACCGGAGATGTGGCGATTGCTAAATTCGTGCCTTGTATCTCGCCTGGCCGCTTGGAAGTATACACTAGTTGGTTCGTTTTCAAGCGCTTAGTTTGCAACTCATCTTAACAGGTAACTCCGAGGCTGCCAAACACACATTTGTCGGATGCATGCCCGGGAGGGCAGTGAGCGGGAGTGGCTTGGAGAGAATACGTGAGTTGTTCTGGCGCTGGTGGAATCCGCCAAAGGCGATTGGTTCTGATACACGTGGGGTCAGCACAGCGGAAAGCAATAACGCTCTTAAAAGTCACACGAACTGCGAACATGAACGAGGATCAATTTAAATAGGAAAGGAGACTGTCATTATGTATGCCTCCCGAAGATTTGACTATCTATCGTGGTTGTACACCGGTCGTTGACGCGGAATACAACATCGATAGCGATCGATCACCGGCAGATGTGGTTATCGATGCAGTAGCAGAGGCAGCCGAAGTTGACCCGTTGGACCTTCCGCCACTGTATGAGTTCGTTGATCCCGATGCTATCAACAAACTGTTCCGCCATAATGGGGCCGCAGACACAGAGAATCTCTTCGGTTTCCAGATGACTACGTGGAACGTGTTCATCGCTTCCAACGGGAAGATACGCGTCTGTGATGCAACCCGGCCAACGAATCCCGAACCAGTCTTCGAGGGGACGATAGCTTAAACGATCGAGTACTAACGGCTGCCAGTCTGTTTGCAGTCTTCTGTGACTGGCAATTCAACGACAAACACGGCCCCCTCGGGTTCGTTGTCTTCAACCCAGACATCGCCACCGTACGTGTCCACGAGTGTATTGACAAGATACAGGCCGACTCCCGTCCCGGGACTCTCTAATCCTTTCTCCCCCTGCCCGAATATGTCATCCTTCCGGGCATCCGGCACGCCCGGTCCGTTATCCGCCACCCGAACCCGAACTGTATCGTCATTCTCCTCCGCGGAGAGAGTAATCTCGGGTTTGTCTTTGTCGTTGTGCCGGATCGCGTTTGTCAACAGATTCCTGAACACTGAATTGAGCAGCGAATTGGCCCGGACCTCCGTGTTCGGGAGTCCTCCGTCGACCCGGATTTCCGCGTTCGTATTGGCTTGTCTCGCCTCAGTGAGCTCTTCTTTGGTGACGGAGTTGAGCTGGATCTGGTCGTTCTCGACGTGGGTTCCTAACATTACGTCGGCCAGATCCCCGGCGGTCGCGGTCAGAGCAATGACATCGTCGGAAACCTCGTTGATCGTCCGGAGGTGTTCTATCCCCTCCTCGTCGTCGACGTACGTCTCAAGCATGTCCGCGTAGGCGGTTATCAACTGGATGTCGTTGCGGATGTCGTGACGAAGGACCTGGTTGAGTATCTCGAGATTATTCCGCTGTTCTTCCGTCTGATTGATCGTCCGCTTGAAACTCTTCAGGGCCTCCTTCTGGGTCTGGAGGTGGTCGATCGTCCGGTTCATCGGCCGGAACAGTGTCAGGTACAACACCGGAAAAATCAGCAGTAGCAGTGCTGTCGAGTCCACCAGCGCCTCCGTCGCGGGATGAAGATCCCGAACCATCGCGTGGAGCAGCCCCATCACGATCACCTCGGCAACGAAGATGACCAGGACCAGATACGTGAGCATTCGTGTCGGAGAAAATTTGTGATCGTCCGAATCGGAAGTTAACTCCTCCTTGTATCGGAAGTTCGTCTCCGAATTACTACTCTCGTCGCTTCCACCGTCTCGATCTTCTCGTGAACTCATTCAGATTTTTTCCTCCATAAGACTCCACTATCCCCATCGAAATCCCCTCTCTCGACCGAGAGAGGGTCATTAGGGCAAGTCTCGGTTGCAAAATAGTAAAAGATGGTGGTGCAGAACGCTTCGACCCACGTTCGAGTTGTTCACCAGTAGTGGCGGGACGTTCTCGCAAATCAGATACGTTGGTCCTGTTGAAATCCTCAACCGATGAGAGGTTCTGGTCCTCAATCGCTCAATACAAGCGACTCACGTATGCGGCGCCGAATATACCTGACTCTTGTCAGAAACTGCGTGCAAGATATAGAGAATGTAGTTAGCAAGCTCACCTCGTTTGTTTCGAGCAATCAGCGTTGAACCAGCCGTTAGAACAAGCGTATGTATCTACCAGCGTCCTCGGCGACACCTTTTACTCCTGAGCGATTGTTCATCTTAGTATGTCGAGGACAATTGAACTCAATGATGAACTGGTCGAGCGTCTGGAAACGCATCTTGAGGAAGACGAAACAATGGAAGAATTCATCGAGGAACTCGTGAATATCTACGAACAGGAGGGGCGTTTCAGTGACCCAGGTCTATAAATCGGAGTCCAGAATATCGGCCATAGATAGTACTGCACGATTCTAATACCCACGCTCTTGAGCTGTTACCGTACAAGATACGCGCCTTGTCTCTCGTATGGCTGTTTGGGTGTGCGCTAATTGCAGTCTTCGGTGATTAGTTCGGTTCGAATTTTCAAGCGCTCACATCGAGAACGACCGGTCGCGCACGGGAGCGGTTCTGGAACTACTCGTCGCCCGTCGGACTCCCGCCCCCTCCAAGCCCATGACCGCAATTCCAAACTCGCTCTCACAGAAGCGAACGAAGCTCTGGATGCCGCTCAGATAGGTGCCCAATCTCTGCCTTAATTTAAAATGTAAGCGACCGACGTGTTAATTCCTACCTGTGATTTCCCGCTTTAGCTGTATGCAGGCGCTAAGCCCCCACCTCAACGAGCGCCGGGCTTCCGACGGGTGTCGGAAGCACAAGCGAGTAGGGTGGGGATACAGCGCCGTCGTCGTTTATTTTCGTGTGAATCGGTGTCCTTACTACTCCGGCGGTTGAATGCGGTAGTACGATGCTCGCCACGCCTTCGGCGTTGTTCAAACGCGACAAGAAGCGTGCAACGTCGGTTGTGGTCGAGTGTCCAATCGGTAGGAGTGG
The DNA here is from genome assembly GCF_041821145.1 of Halopenitus sp. H-Gu1. Lineage (NCBI taxonomy): Archaea > Methanobacteriati > Methanobacteriota > Halobacteria > Halobacteriales > Haloferacaceae > Halopenitus > Halopenitus sp. H-Gu1. Next base: position 11,545 of record NZ_JBGUBC010000012.1, read on the forward strand.
GACACTCCGAACCGCCTGTAAAGGGGAATCGCCTGCGGAGTCTGGAACCACTGTGCCCACGCCGGGTACAAGCTCCGACGCACAAACAGGAAGCCCCGACCTCAACAAGCGAGGGCCGAGTAGGCCCGAGCGCGGTAGGTCGGGGTAGTTCACAGAACTATCATAAGTTCTCAAGTGCACGACCGGCAAAGTTTTCGTATGGACCTGGGAATCATCCTGGAGACAAACGACTCCGAGCGAGTTTGGAACGCGTTCCGCCTAGCGAATACAGCGCTTGATTCGGACCACACGGTTGAGATTTTCCTCCTCGGAGATGGGGTCGAAGCACCGGATCTGGAGCATGAGAAATTCAATCCACACGGGGTGATGCTCAAGTACACCCAAAACGGGGGCGAACTCTACGCCTGCGGAACGTGTCTCGATTCCCGCGACATCGAAGCGGACGATCTCCGGCCCCGAGGAACGATGGAGGACTATCTCAGAATCGTTGAAGAGGCCGATAAGGTGCTTACGATCGGGTGATCAAGTATTTCTCCGACGGATTCTCCGTCCGATTCGTCGGCAGCCTGTTCGCTCTGTTGTGTCTGTTCTACGTGCTCGTCCCATCTGAACATCTTCGCCGGGTCCGGTGAAGGATCGTAGTTGCTGGAGTAGCCAGCCGGGACCCCGTTGAGGTACTCCGGGAGTTCGTCGACGCCAAGCGCGCGTCGACCGAAGGCACGGAGGCACTGTCGGTACTCACGGTTCGTCTCCTCGCTCTCGTCGGTCCGATTGATCCAGCGGACGGTATCCTCGGCGGCCTTCCGCTTCTCGAGGGCGTCCGCGAGACCGCCAACCTCGCGAGCCATCTTGACGCTCCGCATCAAGACGTCGCTGTGCTGGCTCGCCGAGAATTCTCTCCGACCCCGGAGTTCGATCGTCGGTGTGCGTCGAGAATCACCTCAGCATCGGCGGCACTCATCCCGTCGCTATCCGTACAGCGTTCCACGTTTCGCTGGATAGCTCTCTCCGGCTGCTCGGTCAGATACACGCCATTGATATGTGGCCAAATACCGAGTTCGGAACCCACTCCGGCCACTCCCCGTTTCAGACGACTCGGTGTGCACCTGAGCGGACGGTCCGCCGGGACTTATTGGGCTTCATCGCTGATGGGTGTCCATGAGCCTCGATCGATACGCCGACGCTATCGCCGACCTCGATCCCGACCGCGGTGACGTGGAGACCGCCGAACTCGTCGTCACCGACGACGTGCTCGTCAAGGCGTTCGTGCTTGGTCCCGACGCTGAGATCGAACCGCACGAACACGCCGACGCGACGAACGTGTTTCACGTTCTGGAGGGGACTCCAACGGTGATCAAAGAGGGGGAGCGCGACCGTCTCACAGCCCCCGCCGTCGTCCCCAACGAGCGCGGCGACATCCACGGCGCTGTAAACGAGACCGACGAGCGTGCCGTGCTTACCGCGAGCCTCTGCCCGCTTCCGTGAGAATGGTCGCCGAGATCGATGCTGCGGAACTCGCGGCGCTGCTCCAGGACGGCGATTCACCCACGATCGTGGACATCCGGTCGAGGCGTGCATTCGATCGCGGACACCTCCCCGGAAGCCGCAACCTGCCGTTTCCGGAGCTCACGACACGAGTCAGCGAACTCGAGGACGCAGCCCGGATCGTGACGGTCTGTCCTCACGGCGTCTCCAGCCAACAGGCTGCGGCCCTCATCAGCTCGTACGCGGGCACCGCGGACGCTCGCGTCGAGAGCCTCCGTGGCGGCTTGGAGGGGTGGAACGGTCCGCTGGAGTCAACCGCCGCGTCCGGAACCCGTGATGAGGACCGCGGTGCAGGTGAGACTGGAGAGGGTCCGGAAGCTCCCTTTTGAGAGCCGTCCGTCCCCGTCCCCGTCCCCGTCCCCGTCCCCGTCCCCGTCGTTGCTCCCCGCTTACGATCGCCGCCATTCTGAAGTCTCACTCACTGTCGTCGCCGTGCGAGGATCATCACGGTCGCCATCGCGGTCACGAGTGCGACTACTGCGTGAGCACCTGCGAATCCTGGCGTTCGTTCGCTTGTCGGCGAGGCGTTTCCACCGGTTGATGCGTTCGTTTCCGACCCGTCGGTCGTCTCTGGCGGATCGACGGTCACCGTTGTGTGTTCCTTGCCGATCTCGATCGTCGTCTCGCCGGCCTCGTTCAGGGTTACGGTCGCGCCGATCGTCTCCGTCTCGCCGGCGTCGAGCGTCACTTCGTGGGTCGCTTCGGCCGCTCCGTTCACCGACAGCACGAACGCCTCACGTGCGGGGATCGACTCCGGATTTTCGACGGTCGCGCTCACACGCACCTCCTCGCCAGCCGTAACCCGATCGGGCTTGACTGACAACTCCCGAACGCGCGGTGTCGCCGGCTCGACGACCGTCACCGCGATCCCCTCGTCGTCGACGGTCACCTCGTGGCTGCCGGGCTCCGTGAACGCGTGCTTGAGGGTTTCGACGGTCGTCTCGCCGGCGCCGAGTTCCCCTTCCCGGGTCGCCACGACTACACCATCGACGCGCATTGTGAGGGCGTACTCGCCGGCAGTACCGCCGCTGTTCGAGACGCGAACCCGGACCTGGAGGCTCTCGCCGGGAACGATCGTCGCCGGATTCGGATCGATCGCTTGGTCGCGGTACTCGCCGGTAACACGAACCGAATCCGGATCGTCGATCGAGACGTAGATCCGGCTCGGAAGCCGTCCGAATGCTTCGTCGTGAGCGGATCGGTCCCATGCCGCGGGAACCGCATCGGTGGTCGTCAGTCGCTCGGCGTCGTCGCGAACCTCACGTCCGGCAGCCTCCCGGACGTATTCGAGCACGTCGTCGTTCCTCACCTCCCCGTTCTTCGCGTTGACTCGGCGGAGGACGGTTGCAATCGTCCGTCCACCGTCCGTCGAAAGCCGCATTCGTCGGTCGATCTCGCTGACAACGAGTGCCCCCTTTCTATACTCGGCGGCATTTCGCCAGGTGTTCGGCCGGGTGAGAATCGAGTCGGCCTGCGGTTCGCGTTCGCCGCGCCGGAGTACACGCCGGAACGCATCGAAGTCGACACCACCACGTTCGAGGGTCAACAGGGCCGCGTAGTAGGTCGCCGACGCCTCAGTGATCCACTGCCCCGAGGTGGTGGTGGAATAGTCCTGACGCGTGTGGACGTATTCATGGACCCAGACGTTGTCGGCCGTGTCCGTTCGTTCGGGATCTCGCACCCACATGTCGGCTGATCCCGTCTGGAGTCCGCGGACGCTCCAGCCGACCTCGTCGGTCGGTGCGGCGATCACGAACACCGTCTCGTCGCGGTCGCCGATCGGGAGCGCTCCCGATGCGTGCTCGAGTGACGCCAATATCTCAGTCGGTGAATCGGCCAGTTCAGCACTTTCCGGCACGATCAGTCGGAACTGCTGGCCGTGTGCCTCGCGGACGTGTTCCTCGTAGGGGCCGAGGTAGGCCATTCGGTCACTCGCGGCGCCCTCGCCTGCAACGACGTTCTCGCGAGTGACGCGTACGTCACGGGTCTGATGCGGCTGGCGCCAACTAACGTTGACCGCCGGTGGCTGGACGATCGCCCACTCGCCCACGCCGACGAAGAGGTATTGTCCACCTCCCTCGAGCGGACCGGCCCGCTCGCGGGTGCGATTGGCCGGCATTCGGTAGGAGACACGCGGGGTCGACGTCCGGCCGTCCCAGACCCACGTCGTTTCGTCCTCACGGGTGAACCCGTTCGTCGTCATCCCGTGTGCACTCTCGGGAAGGAATATCCGCAGTTCGGTTACCTGATCGGGGATCCGAACTTGGGTTCTGACGCCGTATTCTCCGGTGCGGTCGACCTGCCGCAAGGTGTTCTCAAGGCGGATCGTGTCCGACCCCTCGATGGCGGCGGTCTCCCGCTCGTCAGATCCGCTCGCATCGATCGTGTTCGTCGTTGCGCCGTGTGCCTCTCCCGTGAGCGGAATTCCCGCGAATGCAACCGTAAAAATGAGCGTCGCCAGAACGATCGCGACTCCCAACCTTCCGGTTTCGATCCGGATCGATCCGCGCATACAGGGACTGACTCGGCGGACCAAATTAGGGGTTCGGGATCGCCGATCTCGGCGTGAACCGTACAACTGTCTGACAAACGTTTAAGTATCATGCGGCTCCAAGAGCCGATGATGGGCAACAAGAACAAGACCATCTCGTTTCGCGTCAACGAGGACGCCTTCGAGACGCTTCGCGAGATCGCCGAAGAGCGGGACATCTCGCTTTCCGCCGTGTTCCGCGATTACGTGGACACACTGGTTGCCCACGACGGCAAGGTGCGGGTCGTTCCCGAACACCAACTAGAGAACGCGGGCGATGGCGACGACTCGTTCCCCCCGAAAGTCGAGGTCCCCAAGAGCTTCATTCGCGAACACGAGCGGCTCGAACTGGAGGCTGACCACCTCCGTGAGCAACTCGAAGAGCACAAACGCTACGTGACCTACCTCCGCGAGCAGCTCGAAGACGAGGACGAGGAGGTCATCCAACTCGAGGATCTGGACGGCGAGCCCGACGAACCCTCCTTCAGACTCGGGTGAACGGACTCGGTGTTTCTCAACTGCGTTCCGTTCGTTCGGCGATTTCACCTCACCTCACCTCGCGAGTGCGTCGAACTCCGCCGCTGACGTCCGTGTTCCCTTCGTGATCAACACGTCGCCCGCCCGTATCTTGGTGTCCAGGTCGGGACCGACCAGCCACCCCTCCTCGGGACGGCGGATCGCCAACACGCTCGTGGAGACGGCGGTCTCGGGAACGCCCTCTCGGACGGTGGTGCCGTCGAGTTCGCTTCCCGCGCGGACGGTCGTTCGAGTGATGATCTCATCGGATTCCTGGACTGCGAGTTCGACGACCGGGTGAACCTCCAGATCGCGAAGCACGCCCTCGCTGATCTCCAGTGCCGCATCGGAGATAACCTCCGTGGAGATGCCCAGATGGATGAGTCCGCGAAGCGCGACCGGATCGTCGGCCTCGGCAGCCGCCTGCAGCGTCCAGGCCTCGAAGCGCGACTGTAACGCGTCGACCTCCACCTCAAGATTGGCTACCTCCTCGGCCAGTTCTTCGGTGTCGAAAAGTACCGATCCGTAGGCGAGATCGACGGCAAGTTCCGAGAGGTTCTTCATCAGGACGATCGAATCGACGGCCCGTTCGAGGTTGGGGACGTCGGGCTCGATCGGCTCGTCCGGCTCGTAGGTCTCGCCGGTCGCGGTCTCGTGAACGTCGGGGATCGATGCCTCGGGTCCCCGAAGGATCGCCACGTCGCCCGCCTGTAACTCCGTGTTTGGACCGGGGTTGCGGATCCACTCCTGTGACCGCCGGATCGCGATCACCCGCACGCCGGTCTCCGATTCGAGGTCGATGTCCGCGAGCGTTCGTCCGGCGTACGGCGACTCGGGGTCGATCTCGCCGCGGACTAGCATCTCGACGGCCTCCGAGAGGGCGCCGCGCATCGCGTCCGGAAGGCCGATCTCCTCTAAGACGATCTTCGCGATGTCACCTGCGGCATCGCTCACCTTGTCGGCCCCGGCGACGACTCCGAGGACGGGCGCGAGTTGTTCGGCCTCGTTCGGGTTGCGCGCCGCGAGCATGAGACTCATTCGCGCGCGCAACTGGAGGACGTCCATCCGGTTTTCGAGTTCGAGGACCTCCCGGGCGACGTCGGTGCTTTGGTGGAGCACGGCCGAGTAGGACAGATCGATGAGGAGCTCCGCGGTATCTTTCATCTCGACGAGCAGGTCCTTCACGCTCGTTGGCTCGTATTCGACTGTCTCGGGAGGGCCAGACCCCTCGAATCGTCCCATGACTCACACTCGCCGTGGCGTCCCAAAAGCCTTGTTACGGCGTGATCGGGCCTCGTCTCCCCGATCAGCTCTCGCCGGCGAAGATCCACATCTGTGGATCGTACTGGCGTTCCAAAACCGTTTTTGCACACGACTTCGCAGTATTGATCGATGACCGGCTATACTGCGACCGTCACGGTTCGGCTCAAGCGGGGCGTCCTCGATCCCGAGGCCGAGACGACGAAGCGGGCGCTCGAACGGCTCGGGTTCGAACTCGAGGATCTCCGGTCGGCCGATCGCTTCGAGGTTGATCTCGACGCGGGCGACGCCGAGGAGGCCGCCGATCGGGCCGAGGAGATGGCGGAGCGGCTCCTCGCCAACCCGACGATCCACGACTACGACGTCGCCGTGGCCGAACGATGACGGTCACGGTCGTCCAATTCGGCGGGTCCAACTGCGATCGGGACTCGGTTCGCGCGCTCGATCATCTCGGCATCGACGCCGAGCGTCGCTGGTTCGAGGACGGACTCCACGAGGAGACGGACGGGATCCTCCTTCCGGGCGGGTTCTCCTACGGGGACTACCTTCGGGCCGGCGCCATGGCTGCCCGCGCCCCGATCATGGAATCGGTCCACGAGGCTGCCGCCGACGGCACACCAGTGCTTGGCATCTGCAACGGCGCGCAGATCGGCGCCGAATCCGATCTCGTCGAGGGCGTGTTCACGACGAACGCGAGCGCGCGGTTCCAGTGTGAACACGTCCACGTTCGCGTCGAGCGTGCGGATACGCCCTGGACGGCCGCCTACGAGGAGGGCGAGGTCCTTCGACTCCCGATCGCCCACGGTGAGGGACGATTCGAGATAGACGAGCAGGCGTATGCGGACCTGCAGGCGACCGATCGCGTGCTGTTTCGGTATTGCGATCCGGACGGAAACGTCACCGAGGCGGCAAACCCAAACGGCTCGACGGGCAACGTCGCCGGCATCGTCGGCGAGCGAGACACGACGGCGGTGTTGATGCCCCATCCCGAGCGCGCAACGCTTCCGGACGTCGCCGCCAACACCGACGGCCAGGAGATCCTTCGAGCGTTTCGGTGACGACTCGGTCTCGACCGACAGCGGACACGCTCTTCGTGACCTTTCTCCCTATCCGATCGTCCCGATAGCATCTTGCTCGTTGTGTCGTTCCGTGAGGACGGAGACGCGGCCTGCAAAACTTAAACCACCGGGGCTCCATCGTCGGGACATGAGCGAATCCCAACGACGGTCCGCGGATGCCGTCGACGACGAGGATGCTTCCAGTAGTGACGACGAAGATGAGTTTGCCGGCAGCAAGGAGGCCGATCTGCGGAGCCGAGAGGTGACCGAGGGCCCCGAACGCGCCCCCCACCGGTCGATGTTCCGTGCGATGGGCTTCGACGACGAGGACCTCTCCTCGCCGATGGTCGGCGTGGCTAACCCTGCCGCCGATATCACGCCATGTAACGTCCATCTCGACGACGTGGCCGGCTCCGCGCTCGACGGCATCGAGGAGACCGGTGGGATGCCGATCGAGTTCGGTACGATCACGATCTCCGACGCCATCTCGATGGGAACGGAAGGGATGAAGGCCTCGCTCATCTCCCGTGAAGTCATCGCCGACTCCGTTGAACTCGTCTCCTTTGGCGAACGGATGGACGGACTCGTCACGGTCGCGGGCTGTGACAAGAACCTTCCCGGCATGTTGATGGCGGCGATCCGGACCGACCTTCCCTCGGTCTTCCTGTACGGCGGCTCGATCATGCCCGGCCAACACGAGGGCCGTGACGTCACCATCGTGCAGGTCTTCGAGGGCGTCGGCACGTACGCACAGGGCGAGATGGAGGCTGACGATCTCGACGAACTGGAGCGCAACGCCTGCCCGGGTGCGGGATCCTGTGGCGGGATGTTCACGGCGAACACGATGGCGTCGATTTCCGAGGCACTCGGACTCGCGCCGCTCGGGTCAGCAAGCCCGCCGGCCGAGGAGGACGAACGATACGACGTCGCCGAGCGCGCTGGCGATCTGGCCGTCGACTGCATCGAGAACGACCGCCGTCCCTCGGACATCCTGACCCGGAAGTCCTTCGAGAACGCGATCGCCCTTCAGACGGCGATCGGCGGATCGACGAACGGCGTCCTTCACCTCCTCGCGCTCGCCGGTGAGGCCGATATCGACCTCGACATCGAGGATTTCGACGAAATCTCGCGTCGGACTCCGAAGATCGCGAACATGCAGCCCGGCGGCGACAGCGTGATGAACGACCTTCACGAGATCGGCGGCGTTCCGATCGTCATTCGTCGGCTGCTTGAGGCCGGCCTCTTCGACGGCGACCAGCTCACCGTCACGGGTCGAACCATCGAGGAGGAACTCGAGACGCTCGATCTCCCCGACGACGACGAGATCGACGCCGACTTCCTCTACACCGTCGATGAGCCCAAACAGCCCGAGGGCGCAATAAAGATCCTCAAAGGCAACCTCGCGCCGGAGGGCGCGGTCCTGAAGGCGACCGGCCAGGACGAGTTCCATCACCAGGGTCCCGCCCGGATCTTCGAGAACGAGGAGGACGCCATGGAGTACGTCCAGACCGGCGAGATCGATTCCGGCGACGTGATCGTCATCCGCAACGAGGGTCCCAAAGGGGGCCCCGGCATGCGCGAGATGCTCGGCGTGACCGCGGCCGTCGTCGGCGCTGGTCACGAGGACGACGTGGCGCTTCTCACCGACGGCCGATTCTCCGGGGCGACCCGAGGGCCGATGATCGGCCACGTCGCCCCCGAGGCTGCCTCCGGTGGACCGATCGCCCTGATCGAGGAGGGCGACGAGGTCACCGTCGACATACCGAGCCGTGAACTCTCCGTCGACCTCAGCGATGAAGAACTCGAGAGCCGCCACGACGAGTGGGAACCACTGGAGCCGCCCTACTCCACGGGGATCCTCGCGAAATACCACCGCGATTTCTCCTCGGCATCACTCGGCGCCGTCACGAATCCGGGCGTCAAACACGAGTGAGGAGTCGGAACGGACGGCCGTGGTTGGCCGCTGATCGGCGGTCACCGATCAGCCGTCGAACAGGTCGCTGAGGTCTTCGCCTTTGCTTTCTCCGGGGAGGATGTCGCCGAGTGCGGCACCGAGTGCGGTGGCCGCCCAGACGACCGTCACCCGGGCGAACGCTTCGAGGGGCGTCGGGTCGTCGATCGTCAGCCGGCCCCACATCGCCAACAGTAGGAATGAAGTACCAAACGAAACGACGAGCACGCCCAGATAACGGCGTGGTATGACGCCTAGAACCGGCTTGGTCACCTGTACCTCTCGGATGTCGGCATAGTAGATCAATCCCGCGGTCAATCCGAGCACGAACAGCACGTTCGCGAGGAGGAACACCGGGATCGAGGCGATCCGAACCGTGAGAAACCACTGTGCGATGAGGAAGACGCCGTCCTCGACGAGAAACGGGAGTGCGAAGATGACGCTTCCGACGAGCGCCTCGGCCATGTCCCGTGAGGTGTACTTGTAGATGTGTTCGGTAAATGCCGTGCTTCCAGGCATTCGTTCGACAAGTGAGATCGTCTGTTGGACTTTCCGACGTTCGTGCGGGTCGTCGACGGTCCCCTCGAGCGCGTCGAGCTTCCGAAGGAGATCGGCGATGTCCGGTTCGTCGGGACCGTACTCATCCATATCTCCGTCCGTTCTTTCCCCATCGGTGTCGGTCATGGACGAACGCTGGGGCGGTCGATCCAAAAAGGTGCGCGCCAGGGGGGGATCGATCATCGTTCCGGAGTTGCTCTCCCGTTCATCCTCCCGGATCGCGGGACCCGACGCGAGGGATATCGAAGCGGACACTGCCGGATTCCGACTCGGTCACACGAACGTTCCCTCCGTGTGCGTTGGCGGATCGTTCGGCTATGGGTCATTCCAGCGGAGATTCCTGCCTGTGGGTGGGGGTTTATGTATACTCCCAAGAGCGGGACACCCATGCCGCCAACGATCACGAAGATAGTCAGTACGGAGTTCGCTTACGAACTCGAGGATCAGGGCCCGACTCCCGACGGATTTCACATGGTCTACGAGCCGGATTCGACGTTCGAGCGTCACCTATTCGGCCTGCAGGTGCACACCGACGAAGGCATCGTCGGCGAATACGTCGGTGGCAACTCTCCGGGCATGGCCGAACTCCATCAGGTCGCGGACTACCTCGTGGGGAAGAATCCTCTGAATCGCGAGAAACACTGGTCGGAGCTCAAACGCGCGCTCCGCAAGTACGACCGCATGGGAATGGGCCCCATCGACATCGCGCTGTGGGATTTCGCCGGCAAGTACCACGACTCACCGATCCACGAACTCCTCGGCACTTACCGTGAACGTATCCCCGCTTATGCCTCGACGTACTTCGGTGACATGAACGGTGGTCTCGACTCCCCCGAAGCCTATGCCGATTTCGCGGAGGAATGTCTCGAGATGGGCTATCAAGGCTTCAAGATCCACCCCTGGGGCGGCCAGTGGCGTGACACCCAGCGTACCATCGACACTATCCACGCGGTGGGCGAGCGCGTCGGCGACGAGATGGATCTCCTGTGCGATCCCGCCTGCCAGATCGAGACGTTCGGCGACGCTCTGAAGGTTGGACAGGCCTGCGATGAACAGGACTTCTTCTGGTATGAGGATCCCTACCGCGACGGCGGCATCTCCCAGCACAGCCACCGCAAACTCCGCCAGATGCTTGAGACACCGATCCTCCAGACCGAACACATCCGTGGGCTGGAGCCGTTCACCGACTTCATCGCCAACGAGGCGACCGACTTCGTCCGTGCCGACCCCGAATACGATGCCGGCATTACCGGCGCGATAAAGCGGGCTCGCGTGGCCGAGGGCTTCGGCCTCGACATCGAGTTCCACGCGCCCGGACCCGCACAACGGCAGTGCCTGGCCGCCATTCGAAACACGAACTACTACGAGATGTCGCTCGTCGGGCCGAAGACGCCGAACACGACGCCGCCGATCTACGCCGACGGGTATACCGACCAACTCGACTGCATCGACGAGGATGGAACCATCGGCTTCCCGGACGGACCGGGACTGGGCGTCGAGTACGATTGGGACTTCATCGAGGCGAACAAGACCGGCCGGCGCGTCTACGAGTGACGAGAGCCGAGTAAACGATTATTTCGGCAGTCTAAGAGGGTACACTCCCCGGTAACGGGGAGTTGTATGAATTTTAATGGGACCGCCGAGATCGACGTCACTTTTTTGAAGTTATGCATATTATTTTTCGAAGTTGGGTATGTCCTATCATCATTCTAAGTCGTCGAGGAACGTCCTGCGGTTATTCATCCGTTTCAGCTTCTCAGGCTGGTCATAAACCGAGTTCACCATCTCCACGCTCGTCGCCATCTTCACCGCGATCTCCTCGGGCGGCCACCCGCGATCGCGGTGCCAAGTGATCGACCCCGTCCGCCACTTGTGGGGCGACCGAACCGACGGACACTTCGACTCGCCGCCGTGCTCGCGAGCCTCACAGGTCTCCGGATCGCGACCATGGGGACAATCCTTCCCCATCCGGCACGGCTGGGTGAGCACGTAGGCCCGCATCCGCATCCCCGAAAGGCTCAGTCGGGAATCCGACTTCGCCGACGCGAGCAGTGGTTCCTGGCCGTGCTCGTCCGTCTGGTCCGGCCGGTTCACATTGAGGTACGCGCTGATGATCGACCCAAGTTCCTCCGTGATGTTTACCGGGCGCTCGGCAGCGTCCTTCTTCTTCAGCGGCGTCCCCGTCTCCGGACGATGCCGGAAGTAGAGGAACGGCGGCTCGACGTCGCCAAGGATCCGCTCGAGGACGGACTCCTCGATGTCGAGATCCTCCTGATACCGGAGTCGATCGAGATCGTCCTCGTCGAGATACACGTCCTCGATATCGAGCGCCCGGATCGAGCCGATCCGAGCCCCCGTCTCCCACAGCAGTCCCGCGAAGACGTGATCCCGGCTCGCGTACTTGAACCGATCCAAGTAATCGAGGATGTCTCGAGCGCGTTCCGACGGCAGCTTCTCGCGATTGATCCGTTCGTCCTTCGACAAGGACGGGACATCGACCTGTAAGGCGACCGCGGGCTCGACCGCGTTCGATCGGATACAGAACTCGAGGAACTTCCGGATCGTCCCGAGTTCGTTCTTCAGCGTGTTCCGCTGGACGTCGCGCTCGGAACGGAGCTCGGAATCGTATCGGAGCAGATGTCGGCCGTTTAGCCGGATATTCGCCAAGCGGAGACTTCATCGTTCTCTCTGCGTCGATCATCGCAACAGGCGCGAACGTTGCCGGCGCAACGCCGATGACGAGCCTCGCAGGAGCCACCGAATAACGCGGTCGGACGTTCCGTTACGAAAGAATATCACCGTCTTTCACTGTACTCACTGGCCTGGTAGCTCGCCGATCAGGGTACGCGAACCGATCTCAAAACCCGCCGGACGTAGTCAGTATTGCTCTTCGAGTTCGGCGAGCCATCCACGGACTTCGTGGACGTCTTCGCGTACGTCGGGGATTGCGTACGTCTGGAGGGCGAACGCGTCCGTAGCGGGCTCGCGTATTCGTGGGCGGCTAGTAAGAACGACTGCTCCAGATGATGAATCGTGGTCAGCAACTCCAGTCGTGTGAAAAGGATCAAGACTAGGCAAGAAGTTTAGTGGTCGGATGATATGAGATTCGGTATGAGCTCTATATACGAAGACACGGCTGGATGGGATACATGGTATGTTTACTGGAATCCTGACCCGTCATTTGTCGAGTGGTGGGCACGATTACAGCAGGGAGTTCTAACCACGGCCAAAGAGTTCGACGCTTCCATCGCTCGTCAGCGGCACGACAATTGGCTGGATGCCGATTTTCGTAATACAGGCGGTGGAATCACCGACGAACTTGATTCGAGTTTATTACATGGGGCTGCGTGGTAATGAGCTCAACCCCTCATCAGAAGCTGACCGTACTCGTTCTCAGTTTGTGTCTTATTTTTTCGATATTCGCATCGTTTTCTGCAGGGGTGGCAGCAGCCGACGGGGTGACGTTTAATTCGGGCAACAACCCGTCATTCGCCGAAATGGGTACCGGAACAGTCATTGATGTGAATGCTGACGACGGCGAGGGAGGGAGTAATGATGAAGGAATCACGTACTCACTCGTCGGTGGCGCCGACCAATCGAAGTTCACCATCGATCCAGATACTGGCGACTTGACATTCCAGAATCCTCCGAACTATGAGGTTCCGACTGACTCGGATGAGGGCAACGACTATGTTGTCGACGTAGAGGCCGACGACGGGACCCAAACCTCTACACAGACTATCACAGTCAACATAACTGACCGGGCTGACGAAGGTACGTCGCATACGCTCGGTGGGACAGAAACCGATGGGGCGTTGAAAATTAATATCGAGAGCGGGAATATCCGTCTCTTCCGATACAATGGGACGGGATCGGAGTGGGTTGGTCAGTACTACCCGGGAGGGACCGGAGGTTCCTCTTATTCCTCCGATACCGCCGTTCATGCAGGGGGGTCAGTCTACGACAAGCCGAACGGGGGTACAGCTGACCCATCAACCGATGGGGAGCTACAAGTTCGGGAACAGTACAATTACACGACTGATGGGGACACAACTGTTGTCACCGAGTACAAGGACCCCGGAAGCGGAGTGACGTTCGTCCAACGGATCACGTATTCGGGATCCAACCAATACTATGACATGTCATGGGATGTCAGAAATATCCCCGCTGGAACCAGTGACATCTCCGGTGTCGAAGTGCTTCACGGGGCAGATACGTATCTTGCAGGTGGCGATAGTGGTATCGGGTTCTACAATTCGGATACGGACACTGTCGGTGTGCGGAAAGGTCCCGGGAACTTCAGTGTTAGCGCAGAGAACCGACTCGAACTCCGAGGATTGACCGGGCCGGACGGGTATATAAGCCAACGTTATTCGGACGTTGATAATAATCTTGCTGACGGCGATATGCCGGACACTGTTGATAACACTCCACACGACAACGGATACGGAATGGAGTGGGAACGCGGGAGCACCTTGGGTGATGGTGAAACTTGGACAGTTGACGCCCGAGAGTCACTCACCCTGTCAACCGTCATTACAACGGGCCCTGGAACCAAGTCACACAGTGGCGACTCGACTGACCTTACGTTCGATGTCGAAAACATCGTGAGTTCGCCTGAGGACGTGAGTTACTCTACGGATGGACCGAGCGGCTGGACCATCACGACGCCATCAGATACGAACATCAGTGCAGGCAGTACAGTGCAGGAGACCGTTACGGTGACGCCCCCGGATTCAGTTAACGGCGGTCAGTACGAGGTGACACTGACATCAACGCCAGCCGGTGGCTCTTCGTCTTCGGCTACCGCAACCGTCGATGTTCCGTTCGATCCACCAACATTCAATTCAGGCTCGAACCCTTCGTTCGATGAAGAAAGTACGGGGAGAGCCATCGACGTAAACGCCGAAGCAGACAGTGGGAACGACACCGGAATAACGTATTCGCTTGTGGGTGGCGCGGACCAGTCTGCGTTCAGTATCGACAGCAGCACCGGGAATCTAACCTTCGACAGTCCGCCAGACCACGAAAGTCCAAACGATTCAGACGCCAACAACGACTATGTCGTTGACGTGGAGGCTGATGACGGGCAAGAGACAGCAACTCAGACCATCACCGTCGAGGTCACCAACGTGAACGATAAGCAACCGACGTTTAGCTCGGAAACGAATCTGTCATTCGCTGAAGACGGGACGGGAACGGTAATCGACGTGAACGCGACCGACGGTGATGGTGGTAGTGTTGATGCAGGTGTTTCCTATTCGCTCGTCGGCGGTGCCGACCAGTCCGCGTTTAGTGTCGACAGCAGTACCGGGAATCTAACCTTCGACAGCCCGCCGGACTACGAAAGTCCAAACGATTCAGACGCCAACAACGACTATGTCGTTGACGTGGAGGCTGATGATGGCTTGAAGACGTCGACACAGAACATTACTGTCAATGTCACAGATATAGATAATCAACCATCGTTCAGTTCAGGAACCACCCCGTCATTCGCTGAAGACGGGACGGGAACGGTAATCGACGTGAACGCGACCGACGGTGATGGTGGTAGTGTTGATGCAGGTGTTTCCTATTCGCTCGTCGGCGGTGCCGACCAGTCCGCGTTTAGTGTCGACAGCAGTACCGGGAATCTAACCTTCGACAGCCCGCCGGACTACGAGAACCCCACCGATTCGGACACCAACAACAATTACGTCGTCAATGTCCAGGCGAATGACAGTGCAAAAACTACAAACCAAACAATCACGGTCACGGTCACAGATATAGACGATACCGGAGGGAGTGGTAGCGGTGGTGGTAGCGGCGGAAGTTCCGTAGATGAAACCACCGAAACGACGGTTACTGTCGAAGAGAACTCGGGAGACGAGAGTGACGGAACGGAAGGCAACGAGCCGGCGCGGGACATGACCGTCACCGTGACGAACCCCCAGCCCGGCCAGACACTCGTTATCGACGAGAACGGCGCCACCATCCAGGAGGAGGGCGAGAGAGTTCCTGAGGACGGCAACACCCAGGATGGCGGCGAAGACGGCGGCCAAGACGATGGCGGCGACTCGCAGGAGGGTGAGGCCGACAATGGCGACGGCACAAGTGGATCTTCCACCAGCAACGTCCGGGCAAATCAACTGACCGTCAACATCAACACCGACCAGGACTTCGAGCTGTCGGTGACCACCTACGAGGACGACCTGACGCGTAGCACGGCAATTGAGGTCGGCACCCAGTCCGCCCGGGTTGCGCCGCTGGCTCGGGGGGCGTCGATGATGAGGATCAACACTGCGCCCACCCAGACCGAAGGTGGTCTCACTCCCGACGAGGTCGAGGCCGCGGCCCGATCCTTCGAGGGCCAGACCGGCACCGTCCCCGCGGGCTACGTCCAGGTTGACACTACGCTCACCCCCGAGGAGGTCACCGACGCGACCGTCGAGTTCAGCATCCGTCGGGCGTACCTCGATGAGTTGGGTGTCGAACCCAAGGAAGTTACCCTCTACCACCAGGTTGCTGACGATGAGTGGGTAACTCGTGAGACTGAATACGTCGCAACCGGTGACACCTACCATCGCTTCGAGGGCTCGATGCCCGAGTTCTCCGTGTTCGCGCTCGGAACTGGCGCTTCCCAGTTGGACGTGACCGACGCCAGTCTTGCTGAACCGACTATCACGGCCGACGAGACCGCGACGGTCACGGCAACCGTCACCAATCGCGGCCAGACCGTCGGCGAAACCACCGTCAACCTTACCCTCGGCGGGTCCGTCGTCGACTCCCAGACTGTCACAGTCGAGGGCGAGGAAACCGCCGACGTGACGCTGTCATTCACCCCCGACTCGCCCGGCGAGTATGACATGGCTGTGGGCGAGATCAATCTTGCCGGCCTCACCGTCGAAGCCGCCACTGAGTCGGAGGAGGAGGTGACGGCCGCCGAGGAATCTGGAGAGTCGGGTCTCCCGATAGGGCCAATCACGTTTCTGGTCGTCCTGATCGCCGTCGTGCTTGCGGGCGGTCTCTGGTGGCGTCAAAGACAGTGAGTAGGCGTTCGTCCGACTTATTTCCCGTCTGAAATGACTATCCTGCACTAACCGTTTCATCCATTTCCTGTCCTGACTGATTCTGCACCCGAATCCCGGAACACGTCTCGTGCGAGATATGCGCTCTATATTCAGCAAGTCCATCTTGACAGGTTGTCAACTACCCCACCCTACTTTGCTCACCCTGACGGGTTCGCTCGTTGAGGGTGGGGCTTGTCCATGAACTCGGCCTCAAACCCTTCCGGGTGGGCGGTAAATCCGCCGCTCAGCGTCACTGTTCCAGACTTTAGGGCAAGTTGACTGTTGCCCGTCCGCCGAGACGACTGTTGGCCTCGACGGACATACCGCAGTCCGATATTCTTCGCCGCGTTATAGTCTGCGTTCGCCTCCGAATCACACTTCTGACACCGGAAATCGTTGCGAGTCGGACGATTCTCGTCTGCCGTGAAGCCACACTCGGCGCACCGCTTGGACGTGTACGCCGACCCGACTTGCTTCACCGAGATACCGACCGCTTCGGCTTTGTATTCCACCTGCTCGTACAGCGTTCGGAACGCCCACTTGTGGCCCCACGATGCGCCCGTGCGATCGCGGATGTGGGTTAAGTCCTCGAATGCAATTACATCGCACTCATAACGGAGTGCTTCATCCACAATCATATTCGACGCTCGGTGGAGTACGTCGCGGATGTAGCGAAGTTCCCGGCCACTCGACTGATTGAGTGTTCGGTGGGCACTTCGCGTCCCGGTCTGTTGGAGTCCGGCGCGTACCTTCTCAAACTCGCGGAGGTCGTGGGTTAGCTCCCGCCCGCTGATGAAGGAGGCGGTACTTGTGACGGCGAGGTTTTCGATACCGAGGTCAACCCCGAGGACCGTTCCGTCCTCAGCGGTGTTTCGCTCAATATCGTTCTTGGGTCGTCGGAAGCCGATATGTAAGAAGTAATCGCCGTCACGGGCGGTGAGCGTGCTTTCCGTAACGCTCCATGTGTCTGAATCGATGTACTGCCGTTGGTAGCCATCGTCAGCGTCAGGGAGTGCAAGCGGACACCGGACACGACTCTCCGTTGTGGAGAGCGACACGGTATCGTCCTCAAACAGCGTCATGGTCCGGGCGTCGTACTTCACCGTGGGGGCGGTGAAGAGGGGCTTGCTCACCTTCTTGCCGTTCGACCGGCGTTCGATACAGCCAGTGATGGCTTGGGCGGCTTGGTGGGTGGCGAGAATCGCGTGCTGACTACCGAGGTCGGTGTGTTCGCGCACATCGTCGTAGGCGAGGGGCTGTACATCGCTTTTCGAGTTGCACCTCCCCCACGCCATATCCGTGGCGAGTTGGCAACCACGCTTCCACTCGGAGATGGTTTCCTCAAGCAACTCGCGTTGCTCATCGTCTACCGAGAGACGAGTGATTGCCGTCCGACGCACGTAGTCGTCTGCCACAGTTTCAATGTAATCTGGAAGGTGTTTATAGTCTAGCGTTTGTAATCGATGCGAACGCGCTCCTCCCCTTCCTACTCGCTCCCTCCGGTCGCTCCTTGAGGAAGGGGACTCCGCGCTACCGAACAGTTGAATAGGGTGATGGAGCCACACCGATCCAATTGATGCGAAAAGATTCGTGGAGAGGTAACCGTCCCTACTCTCCTGGTCGTCCGGTTTCGTACGTAGCGGCTGGGGTCGTAGACGAGTCGAGAGTTGAGCGGTTGTTCCTACGCGCACGCATCGGATTCTGATGCGTGCGTGCTCCCGGGGCTGCGGGTGGCTGTGCGCGTTCCACTGCACGGACGAGCGCCGGCGGTACTGCGCGTGCTCGTGCCCTAACTGGTCCTCGCGCAACGCCTCCCCACGCCCACGGTCGTAGCGCGCCCGCGTGAGGGTGCGGTTCGTGTGCATCGGGTGGAGCCGTGGCGGTGTGGGGTGTTTTTCTTGTTCATGTCCCTTTTAGGGATACTCGGTAAGGGGATCCTCCCATCGGCCGGGAACGGATCGCCGACGTCGACGTCCGATCGACCCGATCGCGGGATTCGCCGGCTCCATGCGAAACCGGGGTTACGGATGTCTACTTATAAAGAACGGAACCGCAGGATAGTGATGCCTCTCACGAGTCGCCGCGCTACCAATCGATGATCGACCCCACAGGCACGCCGCCGAGATCTCGCTGGCCGCGGATTTTGGCATCGACCCTGAGTTCAAGGAACTGAAGCCGATCCCGTCCCGTCGATATCCACGCTTCCAGACCCTCCTGAAGGACGTCTTCAACACGAGGTTCGTCAACGCACTTGAGCTTCGAAAGGAGGGTATCGAAGCGGAGTGTTCTCTCATCACCGTCAACATCGACGAGGGTCGCCCCATATCGGGCCATCCACTTTTCCAGAGCGGAATCGGCCCGCGAGCGAAGATCCACGTTCGCGAGTTCGGCCACTCGTTCGGCAGTCGATTCTTTCAACTCTTCGAGGCGGTCGACCATCCCGACGATCTCCTGGCGGATCTTCTGGCTGGTGAATTTGACCATGCCGCGGTCGCTTTCGACGATCTCGCCGAAGCGCTCGAGGACGCGGTAGATCGTTGAGACGGACGAGTCGGTCTTCTCCGCGAGTTCTTCGTAGTGCATTCGGCCGCCGTCGGTTGCAAGCACTTCCGTAGCGTCGCGAGCGGTCGGCGTCAGCTCGCCGAGCACACTCATCAACACGCTCTCCTGCTGGGCTTCAAGTTGCGGCGTCGGATCGGACAATCCCGCGATCTCTTGGTCGGAGCCGGTGACCTCGAAGTGATCGTCGGCGACATAGGCAGTCGGATCGGGATCGGTCGGGACATCGGCCCAACGCAACACGTTCACGAGCAACTCTTCGAGTTGCCGTTGAAGCTCGTCGCGATCGCGCCACTCACGCGTGTCGCCGTCGATCTTCCGGTGAAACGCACAGCCGAACTTCGGCGACGAAAGGGGATCGTCCCCCGTCTCCTCGCGACGCGCGTGTTTGGGGTGGTAGCTCTTCAGCCGCACGCCTGTCGCGTGATCGGGAACGATCTGTTCGACCGCGGACGGTTCCAGTTCTATCGCGTGCCGGTAGCCGATCACGTCCGTATTGTCGGCCTTGTACTCCCACCGAGTGCCCTTCTCGTCGGCGAGCAACAGCATCAGTCGATGTCGTCGCCACAGATCGGGCAGATCGGAACGCGCTCGTCGTTCTCGCCGTACCGGACTCGCGGTCGACAGATCGTCCGCTGGTGGAGGGGGAGATCCACGTAGATCACCCCTCATCTCGTCCGGATCGAATACGCGCGACCACGCCACCTTCGAGTAGGGCTCGCGGCCGTCCGTATCGCTCCACGTCTCGATGAGTTCCTGACCGACCGCGTTCGGCGGGGCTAGCGTAGCTGCGAGAACATCTCGGGAGTGCGGCGCACACACGGCGAGCAGGTAAACGCCACCGTGCTCCGCGAGGTACTCGTGCTGCGTCTCACGGAAGTGGAACCGCCCGCGGCGCTGGCCCTCTCCGTAGACCACGGACACGCTCTTAATCTCGACGAGCGTCCCGTCCTCGATGATGAGTAGGCCCGCAGAGTCGAGTTCGGAGGATGGCGTGAACGCCCCCCGCATCCGGGCGTCGACGTGTGGATTCTCGGTGTCCGAGACGGGTTCCAACTGCGGAACGAGATCGAGTACGGCGGACTCGGAGGTCTCACCGAGTCGCCTCGAACGTGCGAGACCTGGTCGGTCCGTGCTCATCAGCGACCGCCCCCGTTGGAATTCTCGAGTTGGTCAGTGTGAGTCCCGCGGTTCCGCTTCGGCTGGTCGGCAGGATCGGGCCAATCGACGTCCCGGCCGGCCGCGCTTCCGAGTTGGATTCGGGATCGCGTATCGCAGGCGAGACAGCGGTGGACGCGACCCTCCTCATCACCGAAGGTTCGGCGGAACGTATCAGAGATATGAGAATTGCAGTAGAGACAGACGGAGTTATCGGTTAGTTGACCGATCCGCATCATTTTTCTGACCCCGCGGTCGTCGATTTCGAGGTCCTGAACGGGTTACACTCCCCGGTAACGGGGAGTTGTAAGAATTTTAATGGGACCGCCGAGAATCGAACTCGGGTCATACCGACCCCATCGGCATAGGATACCACTACCCCACGGTCCCTGGCTGCATTCAAACGAACGAGAGTCCGTTAATTAAGGGCTTCGTTTCACCCGCCGATGGACGCCACTGCCCCCGAGATCGGCCGGTCACGACGATCGGACGAGCACGCGTTCGAGGTCAACGACGAGCCCCTCCTCCGCGTTCGGATCCCCGACGAGCGTCCCTAAACAGACGGCGCTACCGTTAGGGAGGTAGCACGCGACGAGGGGTCGATCGTCTCCATCGTGACCGCTGTCCGTACTCGGAGTGGCGTCGCCGTCCAATTCGCCGTCGACGTCGATCACCCCTGGTGCATAGATGGGTGCTCCGGTGGTGACGTTCACCGCGGTCGAGGGTGCGATCGTGACCGCAGGCAGGTGCGATAACGCTGCTTCTGCGGGTTGGACGACCTCCCGAAGGAACGAGTCGTCTCCCTCACGGGCCCACGCGAGCGCGTCCCACAGGTCCTGAAGCGTCCGTAGATCGGTATCGTCGAAGGGATCCGTGGCGATGCGGCGCAACGCGCCCATGTGGCCGCCGGTCCCGGCCGCCAGCCCCAGATCGTGGCACAGCTTACGGATGTACGTGCCGGACTCACACCGGATCCGAAACAGGCCGTGGCGATCCTCGAGTTCGAGGAGGTCCAACTCGTGGATCCGGCGGGTCCGAAGCCGGCGAGTTACGGCGCTTTTGCGCGGCGGCTTCTGGTAGATCTCCCCCTCGAAGTCGGCCACGATCGCCTCGAGATCCGACGGCGGAACGTCGTGGAACTCGAGTTCCGCGACGTACTCCTTTTGCCCCTCGAGGAATACCCGGGCGGCCCGCCTTGCCGTCCCCACGAGCGTCGGGAGACAGCCGGTCACTTTCGGGTCGAGCGTTCCGGAGTGGGCAACCCCGTCGATCGACGGTCCTTCCGGATCTATCTCGGCGAGCGTCTCGATGATCTCGTCGCGGATCCACGCGGAGACTTGATGCGAGGAGGGCCCCGCCGGCTTGTCCAGGTTGACCACGCCGAAGCGCAAAAGCGCTGCCGGCGATCGATCCTCGGGCGGGGCTCTCAATCGTTCGTGACCCCGTGTGGTGCCGGCGTCATCAGCAGATCGTTCCTCCCGGCTGTCGTCAGTCACGTTCGCCCTCCATCCGTATTGTTCATGGGTCTCAAAAGTCGTACCGGACGTCCTCGATGGGGTGTTTGCCCTCGTCGAGTGCCGGATCGTAGGCCTCGACGAGCGCGACGATCGACTCGTGGATGGCGTCAGGTCCCCATCGGGACGTGTTGTAGACGACGTCGTAAATCGAGAGGTCTTCGATCGGGATATCGTAGTACTCCAGGTATCGCTTCGACTCGCTCTCCTCGCGCCGGCGCGTCTCCTCGCGGGCCCGGTCGACGTCCTTTCCCTCCCGGTCGGCGATCCGCGCGGCACGCACTTCGAGGGGCGCATCGAGCCAGATGCGCACGTCCGCACTGTCCCCTGCGAGCCACCCGGCGAGGCGAGACTCGATGACGACGTCCTCGCGGGTCGTCGCGATCTCCTGGAGACGACGGTCGAGTTCGCGGTCGATCCGGTCGTCGCTCTCGGCGTGTTCGTTGAACTCGACCGGCGTCATGTCGTTTTCGGCGGCCATCTCGCGAAAGATGTCGCCGCCGCTCACGTGGTCGAGATCGAGCGTCTCCGCGAGTCCGGCGGCCGTGGTGCTCTTCCCGCTTCCCGGCGGGCCGGAGACGGTCAGTAACATATGAACACTCTATCGAGCCCGTTACAAACGACTGTCGTTTCACGGGACGATCGAGCGACCGCGGACGACGTCTCGCACGGGCGGGGCTTCGTCACGCTTTTTACCGGTCCATCCGAAACTCAGGTATGAGCGAGGACGACAAGTATCCCGCCGAATCCGGGCGGCGGCGGTTCGTGAAGGGCGTCGTCGGCGGTGCGGCCCTCTCAAGTGTGGGCGCGGCCGGCTCCGCGACCGTCAACTCTCTGACGAGTGCCTCCGGTGAGGGTGGGGGGCAGACCGTCGCGATGGCCATCGAGCTCATGGGCGGTCCCGCCCCGCGTGGGATGCCCCAGGTGCCGATCGAGATCACCGACGACGGCTACCTGCGAGGCAAGTGGCCGGAGACTACGACCATCACCCAGGAGGGTATCGAGATCACCGTCGCTCAAGAGGATATGGCCGGCGGCGTAACCTATGCTGGCGAATGGTTCCAGTACTGCGGCATGGAAGGGTACGAGAACGTTCAACCCACTTTCGAATCGGATAACATCCTCCGTTCTGCACCGGGCGGATATGACTGGCAGTCCGATGAGTACGAGACCGGCGATCGGATCCGCGCCGACTCCTTTGAGGACTACGATGAGTGGGGTAACGGCATCGGACAGGACGGGATCGGCAAGCCGGCCGTCACCAACTGGCGCTCGGAGGATGCCGATGACACGCTCACCGTCACCGTCATTCGCTCGCCGCTCATCGAGGAGGCCGCACAGGACGACGAGTGGCTCGCCGCCTCGACCGAGAACGGCTTCCTCGCGTGGATGAACGTCTGTACCCACTTCTGTTGTGTCCCCGGCTACAAGAAGAACGAGGAGTCGGTCCGATACGAGGCTGAAGACGGCGTCTACTGTCAATGTCACCAGTCGAGATACGATCCGTTCAACATCGTCGAGACGCTGTTCATCGCCCGCCCGCGTCCGAACTGACTGCCAGAACGGCCGGTCCGGACGATCGGCGTCGCTTTCTCACCTCATACGTTCGATCTTCCGATCCAGTTTTCGCTCGTTTTCGCGTTGCTCCCGATCGTTTCCCCACTATCTAGAGCCGCGCCTTTTTGGCCTCCCGACCGCATCGATCGGTATGGACGCTCCCGACGACCGCGACGAGACGGCAGAAACCGCCGACGAAGACGAGTTTGCTGTAGAGGTCGATCGTGCACGCGAACTCCTCGATACCGACGCCGACGCGTTGTTCGTCGGCGCGGTCCGGGACGGCGAGGTCGAGACGACCTTCGCCCAGCGGGCCGACGACCCCGATCAGGAGGCGCTCCAGCCGCTTGCGCTGCTTGCAGCCCACCTCCGGCTCGTCTCGAGACAGGCTGACGTCGAACCGTCGACGGTCGCTGGGGACGCGGCGACTCTCGCTGGACAGGTCGAAGAAATACCTGCGTCTACCGGTTCGATCCCGGACGAGCAGTAACCGGGAGCAACGAGAATCGATCGTTCGCGGAGATTTATAACCGTTCCAGACGAATTCCGTCGCGATGACGACGTTCATCGTGGCGACGAACTCGGTGCACGCGAGCGCTTCGATCTGTGATTATCTCGACGATAGACTCGCGGGCGACGACGTCGTCCACGCCGTCAACTCGCTTCCCGGCGGCGATGAGACCACCGCCGAGGACGTTCGAGACGGCGAGGAGGCGTTGAACGTGGTCTCGGTTCGGCTCGTGGCGACAGCGACCGTCGAAACCCACCAGTTCGTTCGTGGAAACGACGCGGCCGAGGACGTGCTTGCGGCCGCGGACAACTTCGAGGCTGATGAGATCGTCCTCGCGGTACGCAAGCGATCAGCGGCCGATAAACTCCTCTTCGGGAGCGTTGCACAGCGGGTGCTGGTCGATGCTGATATCCCGGTCGTCGCGGTTCCGCGATCCACCTAGCGGTGGGGCGACTACCGCCGTGTCACGGACCGGACTCGCCTCTCGCGATGGATTTCATGTCGATTCGTTTTCTCCTGCTGGCTCGAACCCCGGGAGGTCCTCCAGAACGAGGTCGATCGCGGCGAGCGCCTGCTCGATCTCCTCGATCCCTTCGGTTCCGGTGCGTTCGGGGTTCGCCCGGATTCGGACGTCCTGTTTTCCGAGCGGGAGAAACGCCAGATCCAACGTTTCGGCAGTCGATCGAAGCCCGATTCCGACGTCGGCGTCACCGGCTTTGACGCGCCGTGGCGGGCTCTCGAAGGCGCGAACGGTCCACTCGTAGCCGTCGATCGACGCCACAAGATCGCCGCTCTCGAGTCCGCGCTCGGTGGCCAGTCCATCGAGGGCGGCCTCAAGACTCCCCCGGAGCCCCGAGTTTCGATCGCGGTTGAGAAACCGGAGGTCCCGATCAACGAGGTCCGCGAGACCACTCACTCCCGCGGGATTTCCCGCCGGGACGACGAGCCCCCATTCGCGCGTCCAGCCGCCGAGGCCGACCGACTCGACGTTCCGATCGACGGGGCCGGCGGTGACCGCGACGTCCGGTAGTCCGCCGCGAAGTCGTCTGAGTCCTTCCCGGGAGCCGACCGGAAGATATCGTGGCCGATCGAGACGATCGAGCAGGCGGTTGAGGGCCGGATCGTCCTCGCCGACCCCGAGCAACGTCGGCGGACGAACCTCGGACGAAAACAGCTGTACCTCGACGCGCTCGCCGGTATCGAGGTACTCGGTGTCGGGATCGACGGCGACGACGCCGTCGGCCTCCACGAGACTCGTGGTTGCGCCGGAGCCCTTATCCACCGGATAGACGAGCGGCGGATCGCTTGCTTCGGGTCGTTCGAGTACGCCCACGGGCATGAGTCGGAGTCGTCCCTCGCCGTACCGCTCACGAACGGCCATCTCGCCGTCGATCGTCGCGGTCCGCGGCTCCGGATGTCCCGCGGCCTCCCGGATCGCGGGAGCGACGAACGTCCGGAAGATGGTGAGCGCTGAGACGGGATAGCCGGGTAATCCGACGTACGCCGACTTGCCCGCCCGATCGGCGTCTGCCGATCGATCGATGCGGCCGACGAGCATCGGCTTGCCCGGTTTGACCGAGACGCCGTGTACTAACAGCTCCCCGCGGTCCTCGATCACTTGGTAGATCACGTCGACTGCGCTGGCGGAGGTCGACCCCGAGGAGAGCACCAGATCACACTCGTCGGCCGCCCGGACGAGCAGCCGCTGCATCTCCGCGTAATCGTCACCGGCGTGCGGGTACAAGATCGGCTCGCCACCCGCCTCCTCGACGGCGGCAGCGATCGTCGTCGAGTTCACGTCGTAGATCTGTCCGCGGTCGCTGTCGATCTCCTCGCCCGGACGCACGAGTTCGTCGCCGGTTGAGACGATCCCGATCCGTGGTCGCCCGCGGACTGGAACTGTCTCATGGCCCAGTGCGGACAGCAGTCCGATCTCGCGGGGCGTAAGCCGCGTGTTCGGGCCCAGGGCCCGCTGGCCGGCGGCGATGTCCGCGCCTGCGACCATGACGTTATCACCCGGCGCGACCGACGTTCGAATCGCGATCCGTTTCGTTTCGCCGTCGCCGGGGTCGATCTCGTCAGTTCGCTCCACCATCACGACGGCGTCGGCTCCGGGCGGCATCACGGCCCCGGTCGAGATCTCCGCACACGACCCCGCCTCGAGTTCGACATCGGGTTCTGCGCCGGCGTGAACTGCCCCGATCAGATCCAACTCGATCGGATCGGCCTCGTCGGCGCCGAAGGTGTCGCGCGCGCGAACCGCATAGCCGTCCATCGAGGCCCGATCGAATCCCGGCACGTCGAGGTCGGCGTCGATCCGCTCCGCGAGGACTCGACCGTCCGCCTCCTCCAGCGGGACGGATTCGTGAGCGGGCTCGAGATCGAGACTCCCGATCGCACGGCGGGCCTCCGCTGGATCGTCCAGATCGCGGAACTCCCGTCGATCGCTCATTGGCTCTCCTCCCAGATCTCGACGTCGACGATCGTTCCCGCTTCCAGTCCCTCGATCGCCTCGGGAACGACGACCCATCCGTCCGCGAGCGCGACGCTTGAAAGCACCCCGGAGCCGCTCGCTCGGGTCGGGATCGCCTCGAACGGTGCCGAGCCCGACCCGTCCGCGTTCTCGCTTGCTTCCTCGTGCGTTTCCTTGAGACGCACGCGAGCGAACGTCCGCGTGCCGGGCTCGCTTGCCACCTTTCGGGACAGCCCCGCTCGTTGCGTTGGATGTGGTTCGATCTCCGCGCCGCCGGTCCGCTTGAGCGCCGGTCGGAGGAACTGCACGGCGTTGACGATGCACGCGACCGGATATCCAGGGAGGCAGACGACTGGGGTGTCGTCCACGACGCCGAGACAGACGGGGTGACCTGGCTTGAGTGCGACCCCATGAACGAGGATCTCTCCGATACTGCTGAGAACCTCCGGTAGCAGGTCACGCTCGCCGACCGAGGAACCGCCGGTCGTGACCACGAGGTCGGCGCCGTCGTCGATCTCCGCCTCGATGGCCTCCCGAAGCAGCGTCTCGTCGTCGGTAACGATGTCGCGGTATCGGGCGTTCCCGCCCCACCGCTCCGCCAGTCGAGAGACGGTGAGCCCATTCGTTTCGATCACTTCTCCGGGGGATGGGTCCTCGGATACGAGCTCCTCGCCGGTTGGAATCACGGCTACGTCCGGCCGCTCGGTGACCTGAACCGTTCGAAGGCCGACCGACTTCAACAGCCCCAGATCGGACGGACGGAGTCGGTGTCCCGGGTCGTAGAGGTGTTGTCCTTCGGCGACGTCCTCACCCGCCGCGCCGACGTTGTCACCCTCGGCGACCGCGTCGAACGCCTCGATCTCGTCTCCGTCGGCGACCGTCTCGACTTGCTCTATCATCACGACGGCGTCGGCCCCCTCTGGCAGATCGCTTCCAGTGTGTACGCGTACGGCCTCGTTCGGCCCGACCGCTCCGCTCGTCCGATCCAGGACGACCGGCGATCGATCGGATGCCCCAAAGGTGTCGCGGGCGCGGACTGCATAGCCGTCCATCGCGGCGCGATCGTAGCCCGGAACGGGGTTCCGAGCCCGGATCGACTCGGCGATGACGCGGCCGTCGGCCTCCCGGATCGGCACCGCCTCGGTTCGACCGTGTGGCGTGACCGCCTCCAATATCGTCTCGCGGGCGGCCGCGACTCGGGTCCGGTCTTTGAACCCGGCCTCGTGTCTCCGTGTATCCATACGCGCCGTTTCCTCTCCGTAGTGAAAAGCCCATCTTCGTCGACCACACCCTTTTTCGATCACCCCCACGTATCATGGACCATGTCCGCGCTTCGTGACGCGCTCCGAGATCTTCCCGAGCCCGTGTTCGCGGATCTCCTCGAGTCCGAGAACACCTATCTCATCGTGGTCGATCTTCCGGGCGCGACGAGCGAGACGACCGATGTCGTCGTCGAGTCCGGGCGGATCACGATCGAGACTCGTCGCGAGAAAGCGACGCCGGAGGGATACCGGTACGTTCGTGAAGACCGACCGCTGTTCCTCGACATCGATCTCCCGCTTCCACCGGATGCCGACGGATCGAGTGCCAGCGCGGAGATGGATCGCGGCATCCTGGAGCTGACGGTTCCCAAGCGTGACTCCGGCGAGGGACAGCCGATCGAGGTCGGTGACGGTTAACGGTGGTCACGCTGGTCACCTTCCGTGCCTACTGGCGGTTTCTCGTCGTCATCCGGCAGTTCTCGCCGTTGATCGTCGCCTACTGGCGGGATCGGCGTCGGTTTCTGCTTTTCGGTGGAAGCCGGCAGGTCGACGCCGAGACCCAACGCGAACGCGCCGAGACGCTTTTGAACATCCTGTTGACGCTCGGACCGACGTTCATCAAGCTCGGTCAGCTGCTTTCGACCCGCCCGGACGTCCTCCCGCCGGCGTATATCGACGTTCTCTCGAGCCTACAGGACGACGTTCCCCCGGCCCCCTGGGTGGACTCGAAGGTGGTCATCGAGGACGAGTTGGGTCCCGTCGACGACGTCTTCGACGACTTCGATTCCGCGCCGATAAGCGGCGCGAGCCTGGGACAGGTCTACACCGCCATCTACGATGGCGATCCGGTCGCGGTGAAAATCAGGCGTCCCGGGATCGAGTCCCTCGTGAACGCCGACCTGCGCGTCATCCGATGGTTGCTTCCGGTCATCAAACGGTTTATCGGAAGCGGACGCGCCTTCTCGCTTGAGAACCTCTCCGAGGAGTTCTCGAAGACGATTCGCGAGGAGATGGACTACGAGCGCGAACGCGAGATGCTCGCCGAGATCCGCGAGAACTTCGTCGACGACGAGTCGATTCGCATCCCGACGGCTTATCCGGAGGTATCGGGACGTCGCGTGCTCACCATGGAGTACATCCCCGGGACGAAAATCGATCGGATCGCCGACCTGGAGGATGCCGGACACGATCCAACCGCCGTCGCCGAGACGCTCCAGCGCGCCTATTTGAAGATGATAATCGGCGACGGCGTCTTTCACGCCGACCCGCATCCCGGAAACCTCGCCGTCGCCGACGACGGTGCGATCGTCTTCTACGACTTCGGAATGTCCGGTCGCGTCGATCCGTTCATTCAGGACCGGATAATCGAGTTCTACGTCGCCGTCGCCGATCAGGACATCGACGGCATCCTCGATACGCTCATCGCGATGGGAACGCTCTCACCGGAGGCCGACCGAGAGGTGATGGGTGAGGTGATGGAACTCGCGATTGCTGACGCCCGCGGCGAGGACATCGAGCAGTACCGCGTCAACCAGATCATCGAGCAGATCGAATCGACGATCTACGAGTTCCCGCTCCGGCTCCCACAGAATCTCGCGTTGGTTCTTCGGGTCGCCACGGTCGTCGAGGGTGTCTGTGTCACCCTCGATCCGGAGTTCGACTTCATCGCGACCGCCACCGATTACCTCCGGGAAGAGGGGTACTACGAAGAGACAGCTCGCGAGTTGGCCGCTGACGCCGGCAGGCAGGCCAGGGCGACGGCCGAGGCGCTTTTTACGGTGCCGCCGAAGCTCGACCGGGTACTCGATCGGACCGAACGGGGCGACATCCACCTCAACGTGACCATCGAGGACGAGACCAAGGTGCTGGATAAACTGGCAATGCGGATCGCCTACTCCGTGCTGCTCGCGGTCGGCGTGCTCTCGGCGACGATACTCTACTCGTTCGCGAACGCCTGGGAACTCGCGATGGTCTCATTGGGCCTTTCGACCCCGCTTGCGATCGCGCTGTATCGGTCATTCCGCACGCGTTCGGGCATCCGCGCGAAGCCGCAGTTCACGAGACAGAGCATGCGGAAACGTCGCGAGGACTGACGCCGTTCGCATCCGCGACGACGGAGCCCGACCACTCAAGGGTCCGCGGCCGCTTTCTGCGGACATGGACGACGACCTCGAGGAAACGCTCCGCCGCGGGTTCAGGCTGGTGGGCCGGCGGTTCGAGGAGACCAAACGTGCCTACCGCGAGGGACTCACCGAGACGTCCGGCGACGGGGACCGGTTCGACGTTCCGATCGACGAGGAGGGAAACGCCCGGATCGTCTGCCGTCGCCATGGCGAACGCCGATCGGTCCCGATCGACGAGGCGGGTCGACCGGTCTGTTTCGAGGCCGACCACCCCGACTGTGAAGGCTGTCTCGAGGATATCCAGGACGGCTACGTCGAGACGTGGTGACTTCGGTCCGTTCGATTGTCCGACCGTCTCACCGCTCTTCGACGTGGCGAACCGCAACGGCGATTCCGCGCGTCGAATCCGCCATTTCCTGGCCGTGCATCCGTGCGCGGCCGACCCCGAACGCGTTCGGTCCCTCGATCACGACCTCGTCGCCGACCCGGATCGACTCGTCCGCGTCGACGATCCCGGGCGCAAGAACCGATCCTCTCGGCACGAACTCGTCGATCTCGACCCGTCGAGTCGGTACCTCGGAGTCGACCCAGCGTCGCGCGCCCGCAAGCGTGAGCGAGAGGACGCCGTACTGCGGTACCATCGTTGCGAGCTGTGTCCCCTCGTCGCCGGCCGGCCCGTCCCACGCCTGGATCTTGGGATACCGTCCCGTCGTTCTGAGATCGACGTTCTCACCGAAGACGGCGTCGCCCGCCGCCCTCGTCGCGCTCCCGTCGGATCCGAACTGGTAGTCGGCAAGCGCGCGAACCGTGTTGTGTTCGCGCTCGCGTTTGCTGTAGGCCGGCTCGCCCTCCAGGGCGTCGGCGAGTCGTTCCAGCGAGGCGTCGGTCGTCGGGTGATCGCCGCAGGTGTACTCGATGGGGACGTCGATGTCGTCCGCCACGCGCTCGAGGATTTCGAGGTAGTCCTCGGGCAGGTGGGCGATCACGCGTGAGTACTCGTTGCGATCGAGATACCGACGCAGGACTTCCGCGACGAAGGCCGTCTCGTCGGCCGACCAGCGCCCCGTCACGACGGAGTCGTAGTGTTGGGCCGGGTAGGTCGTCTCGAGTTCCTGGGGAACGATGCCGATCGGCGAAGTCATCGAGACCACGTGGCCACGCCACCTGATCGCGTCGTGGAACTGTCGGTGGCTCCGCGAGTCGCTGTAGGGCTTCGTGGCCGAACACGGGACCAACACCAACGGTGCGTCGAACCGACAGCGGTACCGGGTGCTCACGCGATCGGCGAATCGTTTTATCTCCGCCCGTTCGAGGGTATCCTCGCTTGCCGCCGTGATCTCCGAATCGCGAACGATCGGCGCGTGGCGTTCGACGTGCTCCCACCGGTCGTCGAACTCCCGAAACGTCGCCGTCAGCCACTGGTCGTGGCGCGCCTGTCCCTCGATGTAATCGCGGAGGCGCCCCCGATGGATGCGGTGACGGACCCGGCGCAACTCGGCATCGAGTGCGTTCAGGTTGTGTTCCTCGCAGTCCGCACGGGTGAACTCCTCACGGGGGGTTGAACAGGCGGGACAGGCGCACGGTAGTTCCTCGAGATCCTCGAGGAAGTGTTCGCCCTCGTTCGTGAGGTATTTGCCCTGTGATCCTTTCACCCGGGCAAGCGATCCGTCGACGAGGTCGACGCCGGCGTACGCGAGCGTTGCGACGTTCAACGGCGTGGCGACCCCCGAGAGGACGAGCGCCGTGTCCGCGGGAACTGCGCGTTTGACTCGAACGATCGCGTCGACGAATGCCGCTCCGTGGCCGACGAACCCGGTGGCATCGGACAGCACGTAGGCGTCGGCACCGACGTCCGTCGGATCGGCGGCGCTGATGACGGCCGCACTCGGGAACTCGACGTCCGGATGATCGACCCGAAACGACTCCCGGACGGCTTCGCGGGTTCCTGCCGGGAATCCGCGGTGTGGCAGGATGGTGAGAGCGCTCTCGTCGCCCTCGGGGACCGACCGGTCGGCCGCCCAGAGGCTGCCGGCGTCATCGAGGAGGGTGTCGGCACGTACCGGCGTCCGCACCGGGTCGGCGAGTCGGAGTTCGCCGAGGCGGGCCATGCCGTCCCGCTCGTGGATCTCGAAGTACTCGGTCATACCGTCGGTCCGCCGCGGACGGCCGAATAGGTTGCGTTCCGGGCCCGCCCGTCACTCCCCGAGGAGCCTGCTGGACGCGGTCGGTGCGACGTCGATCGACCGATCGTTCGCCGGACCGTCACCGATGGAGTACTCGTTCGATGAACCGCCGTTCGTGCCGTCCCATCTCTCCTCGTTCGGATTTCCTTTCGCGCCCGAATCAGAACTGGGACCGGAATCAGAGCCGGGACCGGAATCAGAGCCGGGACCAGATGAGTCACCCAAACCCGGACCAGATGAGTCACCCGAACCGTCACTGGCTCCGCTCCCACGATTCGATCCCGCTCCGGCCTCGGATCCCCCGTTCGCTTCCGAACCACCATCGGACCGTCCCGAGTTCTGATCTGATCCCTCGCCGTTTCCGGATCCGTTGCCGTCTTCGTCGTCATCGTCATCCTCGCCGTCATCGCTTCCGCCGTTCCTATCGGCGGCGTTTCCGCTCCCGCCGTCGTTACCGGTTCCCTGGTCGAACCCTCCGTTTCCGCGATTCTCATCGGACCCGGATCTGCCGTCCGAGACACCGTTTCCGGTGGCATCATCGGGACCGTTTTCGGACGATCCGCCTTTCAAACCTCGATCGGATCCGGGGAGCCCTTCCGGCGGCGTGCCGTTATCTGCCCTGGTCACGTTCGAGACGTTCGTCGATCCGTTCGACACGTTCGCCGGTATCCCGGTCGCGTTGTCCGGTCGCCCCGTTCCGTTTCCGGGGACCGATGTCGGTGGCCCTGCGCCGGTCCGATTTCGGGTCGTCTCGGGCGGTCCCTGTGCGTTCTCGATCGCCCGTTCGACCGCTTCGAGCGCTCGTTCAGTCTCCGGATCGTTCGGAACCGCGGTGCGAGTCGCGTTCGCGGCCGATCGTGTCGCTGCCAGCCGTGCCTGCGCCCGTTGGTCCGCGGCGCGGAATCGTTCGGCCGAAATCGACCCGTTCGCGCGTGCCTCGGCGAGTTGCGCGCGCTCCTCGCGTATCTCCACGACTCGCCTCGACAGCTCGTTCGCTCGATCGCGGCCCGCCTCGTCGGCGGCCTCGTCGTCGATCCCGGCCTCCCACATCCCCTGGTCGATCGTGGTTCCCGTCTCCGCAGACGTCGACTGTACGAACGCCGTGATGTCCGACCCGAATCCGCCGGTAGCGGCTTCCTCGTCGCTCGTGTTTTCGTCGTCGCTTTCGGTTTCGTTGTCGGGTTCCGTATCGCTCGTATTGTCGCCGGTGTCGGCGTCGCTTTCATTCCCGTCGACCTGCTGTTCACCGTTTGTGGGATCGGCGTCGCCGATGCCGGCCCCATCGTCGAACCCGATCGGATCGATCGACGGATCGTCGGGACCGGTCGGTACCGCGGCGGCCGTCCCCGCGATGCCCCCGATCGTGGCTGCCAACAGACAGACTGCAAACACCGCGGCGAGAATCCTCATTGATTGAGATCACTCGTGGCTCGCATATAAACTCCGAGTTCCGTTCGCACCGTTCACGCCCGTGAACGGTCACATAGATGACGATTCCCGTCGCATCTTCGTCGGGATTCCCACGGGACGATCGGGCGACACGCCGACTGATTCGGCCGCCATGGAGTCGATCAGGACGTGATCACGAGCTTTCCGACCATTTCTCGGTCCTGCATCGTCTCGAAGGCGCTTGCGGTCTCCTCGAGCGGATACGTTTCGTCGATCTCGGGCGTGAGTTCCCCCGTGGAGACGAGTTCGACGAGCGTCTCGAGGTCGCCTTGTGTCCCCATCGTGCTGCCGATGATCCGCTTGTGCCCACGAAACAGGTCGGCAACGTCGAACTCCGAACGGTCACCGGCGGTCCGTCCACAGACGACCATGGTCCCGTCGCGACGGAGCACGTCCATCCCGAGGTCGGTGTAGGGCCCGCCGAGGTGGTTCACCACCGCATCCGGCGTTCCGATCTCCCCGACGGCCTCCCGCAGCACGTCCGGCTCGGTTCCGTGCACGGCGTGATCGAGTCCAAGAGATTTGACCCGATCGAGCTTCCTCGCCGAGGAGGAGGTGCCCACGGTTTGGGCCCCGAGCACGTTCGCTAGTTGCACGGCTGCGAGACCGACGCCGCCCGTTGCCCCCGGAATGAAGACGAGATCGGTGGCGCCCACGTTCGCCCGTTGGAGCATCCGATAGGCGGTCAGGTACGCGGTCGGGAGGGCAGCCGCCGTCGTCGCGTCGACGCCATCGGGACGGTGGACCAGCCTGTCGGCGGTGACGCATACCGACTCGGCGAGTCCGCCGTGATAAAGCGAGAAGGATTCACAGCGGTTCTCGGGTCCCTCACGACAGAACCGACAGCTCCGACAGGTCTCGATCGGACACAGTACTACCTCGTCCCCGGGGGCAACGTGTGTTACCTCCTCGCCGACCGACTGAACCGTCCCGGCGACATCGAGGCCGCTAACGAACGGTAGATCGTCGGTCTCGACCATCGCGGACCCTCCCTCCAGGACCCAGAGGTCGTGCCGGTTGATCGCACGTGATTCAACGTCGACGATCGCCTCCCCGGATTCCGGTTCGGGCGTTGGTCGGTCGATGATCCGTACTCCCTCGGGGCCGGTCAATTCGGCGAATGCTGCGGCGCGCATCGTGAGGGATTTCCACGGCGGCACCAATAGTGCTGGCGGCTATCGCAAACGGCGCTTTCGGCGCTCGGTGGCGGAACTGCGCCGGGATCGACGCCGCGATTCCCGACGATCGATATCGACGGTTGACGAACCCCACTTTCGATACCCTTTTGCGCGTCTCGCTCGGACGTGGCCACGATGAGTCAGCGTGCGCGTGAGGAGTTGGCGCGGCGGATCGCCGGCGAGATCACTCTCAGCGACGACCCGGGCGCGACGCTCCGCAAGTGGCGGACGGATTTCGACGTCTCCCAGACGGAGCTTGCGGGCCAACTCGACGTCTCCTCGTCGGTCGTCTCCGATTACGAGAGTGGCCGCCGTGAGAGTCCCGGGATCGGGGTGGTGCGCCGGACCGTCGAGGCGCTGCTCGACATCGATGTCGACCGCGGCGGCGATCGCCTTCGCCAGCACGCACGCGTCCTTTCGGCCGGGTTCGAAAGCGACGTCGTCCACGATCTTCGGGAGTACTCGACGGCCGTCCCGCTCTCGACGTTCCATGAGGCGATGGGCGCGACCGAGATCGAATCCGGCGATCGCGACCGGATCTACGGCCACACCGTCATCAACTCCATTCAGGCCATCTCCCGGCTCTCGAGCGAGGAGTTCTACCGGCTGTACGGCCAGTCGACGAATCGCGCACTCGTGTTCACGAACGTCACGCGTGGGGAATCGCCGCTGGTCGCGCTCCGGGTCGTGACGCCGACGCCGAACGCGGTCGTTCTCCACGGTATCGAGGAACCGGACCTGTGGGAACACGCCGCCGATCTCGCGAGGGCGGACGGCTTCTCCCTGGCGGTCGCGACGCGCGATCTGGACGAGTCCCTCGAGACGCTTCGCGATCTGTAGATCGGTTCGATCGAACTGGCCGAATCGAGGGCTCCGTTCGACCGACGCAACCGATTGACTTACCCAACTCGACTGCCCCGGCCCGCACGTCTCGAAGCGCTTACCCGACCGGCGAGTGGAATTCGGCACATGAACGAGACGCACGTCGAGTGGCGCGAATGGGGGACTGCGGCCTTCCGAGAGGCCGACGAGACCGATCGGCCGGTGTTGCTTGCGCTCACGGCGACGTGGTGTACGGACTGCCATGAAATGGACGCGCGGACCTACGGGGAACCCCGAATCGCCGCCAACATCAACGAGGGATTCGTCCCCGTCCGGGTCGACGTCGACCGCCGTCCACGGGTCCGGGAGCGGTACAACATGGGCGGGTTCCCCTCGACGGTCTTTATCACCCCCGAGGGGACCCTCCTCACCGGCGCGGGCTATCTCGGTCCGGACGGGATGCGGCAGGTGCTTGAGTCCGTGCGCACGATGTGGTCCGACACGGGCACCGAGGCCGGACGGGTTCCCCGCGCGCTCGCCGGCGATCTCCCTCCATCAGGCGAACTTTCACAGGTGATCGAAGAACACCTCGCAGGACAACTCGAGGTCCAGTTCGACGAGGAACACGCCGGTTGGGGCGACGACGCCAAGTTCCCGTTGGCACGGACGATCGAGTTCGCGCTCAAACGCGAGCGATCGCAGGCGCGTCGAACCCTCGATGCCATCTCGACGCACCTCCGTGATGACGTGGCGGGAGGGTTCTTCCGGTACGCCGGAACCAGGGAGTGGGAGGACGTCCATCCCGAGAAGACTATCGACGTCAACGCCGCGACGCTTCGGGCGTTCGCGAACGCCTATCTCTACACCGGCGAGTCGGCCTACGCGGAGACCGCAAGTGACGCAGTCGAGTTCCTCACGGACGATCTCTGGACCGGCGTCGGCGTCGGCGGCAGCATCGGCCCCGGAGAGGGTCGCGCCTACTACGCCAGTGACGCCGCGGACCGCGCGGAGATGACGTCTCCCCGCCACGACCCCACCGTGTTCGCGGGCGGCAACGCGCTCGCGGCGGACGCGTTGTTGACTCATGCGGCCTACACCGATGACGAACGTGCCCGCGAGTACGCCGAACGGATCCTCGACATGCTCGCCCACGATCTCGTTGATTCGGATGCTGGAGTGGTCACGCGCTTTCGAGCGGGCGACGAGGTCGGCGAGACCGACGTCTTGGAGGACGTTGCTCGCGTCGTCGCCGCGTTCACCCGCGCACATGGCGTCCGTGGCGAGGGCGTCGACGTTGCACGCGTCGTCGCCGACCGGGCGATCGACGTCCTCCACACGGACGGCTCGTTCCTCGACGGCCCGGCGAACGGCCCGGGACTCCTCGATCGGCCGTTCCGCCCGCTCGACACCAACGTCGAGATGGCCGACGCGCTCTATGACCTCTCGCTTGTGACCGGCGAGGACCGATACGCGTCCGTCGCGCGCGAGACCGCCGAATCGTTCGCGGGGGCCTTCGAACGCTACGGCGTACAGATAGCGGGCTACGGCGCCCTCGTGGGGCGGCTACTACGTGGATCGCCGGTCATTCACGTCGGTACGCCGCCCGGAAGCGATCTCCATCGAGCCGCCTGGCGTGTCGCCGATCACGAAAAGATCATCGTCCCGAACGCACATCTCGCCGACTCGCCCGGAGACGCGACCGTCGATCGAGACACAGCGGTGATCTCCATCGACGGTCGCGTCTCCGAACCCGCGAGCACTCCCGATGGGCTGATGACGCGAGTCGCCGAGATCATCGAGTGATCGGTGCATCGGGCGTTCGAGCCTGCATGCCACCTGTGGTTCGGGTTGTGACCTCGCCGATCAGTCGTCCGCGTCGCTCACTTCGGATCGCAGCTGACCCATGGTGACCTCGCGTTCAGCGTGGGCGTTGTGCTCGTGGATCGACTCCTCATTCGACTGGGCCATCCTGATCACGGCGTCGTTGGACAGATGGTCGAACTCCGTAACCGTCTGCTCGGCGAGCGACCGCACGCAGTCCTCGACGAACTTCGCGTTCGCGTGTGCATGGTAGGTCATGTGGTCCTCGTCGGGACGTTTCGCCATGTTGTAGATCCGCGCGCTCATCGCGTCGCGTGCCACGTCGATGATCTCTCGGAGGTCGACCTCGGGATCGCCGTCGGCCGTGATCGTCAGCGTCGCATGGCCGCGCTGTGAGTGGCCGGGTTGTGGAACCGCTTCGAGGAACGACTCCGTCGTCTCCTCATCGACGCCAAGTTCGTGCAGCTTCTCGCGTGCCCGTGATTCCGACATGCCCTGTGAACACGGACAGACGGTCATGCCGGTTACCTCCGCGCCGATCTCCTCGCGGGTTCCCTCCTCGGTCGCCTCCGCCGAGGCGATGATCGTCGCCGTGTTCTGTGTCGGACGGTCGGAGGCGGGGGTGCGCTCGCGGGTGATCAACTCGGCGGTCATCTTCACCTCGGCTTTCGAGGTGTACTCGTGTTTCTCCAGAAGCCGTTCGGCGGCGTCCCCACAGACGTCCTCGACGCGGTAGGCCTCCTCGCGGGTGATATCCTCCAGAATTTCGTCGATGACCTCCATGTTTCGGGACATATCGAGTCCCTTTCGGCCGCTCGGGAGGTCGACGAACACCTGGAACTCCGCCATCAACACGATCGGCCGATCGTCGCCTCGCGAGAGCTTCACGAGTTTCTGTACGTCGGTGACGCCGACCTGTGAGAGGCCGACGGCGATCTCAGGCGCCGACGCCTGGACGTCCGGCAGCTGGTGGCTCATTACCTACTGGAAGGGGCGAGACCTGATTAGGGCTTTCGAAACCGACGGTTCGACGGCGTGAGTCCCCGGCATGAGCGCCTGACGGTGGTCAGGGCCAGTCGTCGCGCTCGTCCGTCGTCTCCGTGACCTCGGTTCCCTCCTCGGCGAGCCGCCAGCCCGCAGCCTCGGCGGCGTCCTCGACCTGCAGGAACTCCCAATCGACCGACTCAGCGAGCGCCTCCTCTTCCGGGGAGATGCCGACGAAGACGTGCCGGTCGGTTTCGAACTGGTCTTTGATGTTCTGAAGGCTCTCTTTGACCCCTCTGGGTCCCGAAAAGAAGTCCTGGCGAACCCGGTGTTTTCGCGTGAAGTTCGTCACCACGTAGGTCGGCTTCTCGCTTACGACCCCGACGTATTCCGTCCACTGTCGAGCATCGTTGAACACCGCGTTCGGGTCCTCGAACTGCTGGAGCGCCTCCAGTTCGAAGGCCAACGTCATATCGGTGGATCCGCCACTGTCCATATCTCGGATTGGCTGTGCCGGCCGAAAACCGCTTCGCTTCCCACGTCGCTACTGTTCGCTCGTCGGGGCCAGATCGTCGACGGCGAACCCATCCTCCATCAGGATCTCCGTCTGATCGCCGACGTATCGCCGTTCCCGCATCAACTCTTTATACGCCGACTGGGGTGCGAGATCGCCGATCAGGACGCCGCCGACGATCCGACCGTCCTTCAGCGCCAGTCGCCGCCACTCGTTTTCCCCGGTTCTCGCTTCGACCGTCTCGTCGCCGAGGGTCGGATGGCCAAACGAGAGGAACGGGAACTCGAAGTGTGTGATCGAATAGGACGTGACCCACCGGAACTTCTCGGTACCGTAGTCGACCATGTTCCGTGCCGCGATCGTTCCCTGTTCTTTGGCCGACCCCCAGGCCCCGTTTTGTGCCCGGTCGCCGAGGATGAGGTCGTTGAACTCCGTGATGTCGCCGGCAGCGAAGACGTTCTCGACGTTCGTGCGCATGTGCTCGTCGACGATGATCCCGTCATTGGTCTCGATCGGTGTGTCCTCGACGATCTCGGTGTTGAAGTTCAAGCCGATCGCGACGCCGGCGAAATCACACGCATAGCGCTCGCCGTTCGGGTCGACCGCCGCCTCGACGTGTCCCTCGTCGTCCACTTCGAAGTGGTCGACGCCCGAGTCGAAGACCGGCTCGACGCCGCGTTCGCGCATCGCCTCGTGCATGATCTCCGCGCCCTCATTCGAGAGGGCATATCGCCACCACGAGTCCCCTCGCATCAGGTATTTTGCCTCGACGCCCTGTGCGCCACAGATGGCGGCGAAGTCGATCCCGAGCAGCCCGGCTCCGACAACGACGCCCGACTCGGCGTCCTCGACGCTTTCTTTGATCCGGCGGGCGTCCTGAAACGTCCAGAAGTGGTGGATACCGTCGGCGTCGGCGTTTTCGACCGGGAGCTGTTGTGGCGTCCCTCCGATCGCCAAAAGCAACTTGTCGTATGCGAGGACGTCCCCTTCGTGGGTCCGGATCTCGTCGGCTTCGACGTCGATGTCGACCACGAGAGTGTTGAGTCGGAGTTCGATGTCTCGCTCCGTATACCACTCCTCGTCGTGGATGGAGATCGGAGCCTCGGGAAGCTTCCCTTTCGCGTACTCCTTTATCAGAATGCGATTGTAGAGGGCCTCCCCCTCGTCCGTAATGACCGTGATGTCGGCGTCGGGTCGTTCCTCCCGAAGCGTTTCGGCGGCCGACGATCCGGCGACACCGTCGCCAACGATCACGTACGATTCGCTCATGTTCGGCCGTTCGGTACGGGGGTTAATGTGGATTGCTATCGACGTGAGGAATCATGAGGAATGATCTCATGGAGGGGATCACCTTGCTCCTTTAGGTCCTTAGAGGGGCTGTCGACGTCGAATCGCGTTACCACCCAACATGGTGCTGGTGGTTCGTTCGCCACAGATTCAAGGGCGTACGGACCCTATCCGAGTCCATGAAGATCAGCCAGAACGTCCGCCATTGGGCCGCCAAGAAGGCACTCACGGCACCGGTTCTCGGCGAGGTGGCAAACGACAAGCTGGTGGATCTCCACACCACCATCTTTCTGAATAAGGCTGACGATGACCGACGCGAACAACGGCGCGAGCACCTCGACGATTTCTTCGATGCGACGATGGACACCTACGTCGCGGCGCTCGAGTCCGGGTTTCCGGAGGCGGAGGCTCGGGAGATAACCCACATCCAGGCGAACTTCGACTTCTTCAACCACGGCTGGACGGAGATGATGGAGATACCTGGCGACGAACTCGAGGCCCACTACCGCCGCTACGGGGAGTTCCTTTCGGATCACGGGATCACGATCGACGATCCGCTCGGCAAGTTCCACCCTGATGAGGGCATCACGAGCGCTCCCGCGACGCCGGAGCGACTTGAGGAGCCCGAATACGAGAACGCGCTCGCCGGCTTTGCAGATGACGTGTACGTCGAAACGGATGACGGCGAGACGGTCGTCGGCGACCGTGGCGAGCCCGAGGACGTCGATCCGAGCGCGACTCCCGGACTCGACGAGGACGTCGACTACGCGAACGCGATCGGCGAGGAGTCTCCGACCGGGGACGACCGCAAGCGCGCCTGATGGATCGGACCGCTTTTTCCGCCCGCCATCGAGGATCCCGATATGCTCATCACCGGCGGGACGCTCGCGGACGGGCGCGTTCGGGACGTCCGTATCGACGGGGAGACGATCGCCGCGGTCGAATCCGATCTCGTTCCCGCGGACGACGAACGCGTTATCGATGCCCGAGGCAAACACCTGCTCCCCGGCGCGATCGACGTTCACGTCCACTTTCGTGAGCCCGGCGGATCGCACAAGGAGACCTGGGAAACCGGATCGCAGTCGGCCGCGGCCGGCGGCGTGACGACCGTCGTCGACCAACCGAACACCGATCCGCCGACCGTCGACGGTGAAACCTTCGATGCCAAAGCCGCACTCGCGGCCGCTGACTCGGTCGTCGACTACGGGATCAATGGGGGCGTCGTCGACACGTGGGATCCCGAACGCCTCCTCGATCGACCGCTTTTTGCGCTCGGTGAGGTCTTCCTGGCTGACTCGACCGGGGAGATGGGCATCGAGATGGACCTCTTCGAGGACGCTCTCGCGCGGGCGACGGCCGCGAACGTGCCCGTGACGGTCCACGCGGAGGACGCGAGCCTGTTCGACCCGGACGCACTTGACGGGGACCTCGGCGGCGTCGGCCGTCAGGCTCGAAGCGATCGCTGGTCCGCGTTTCGAACGCCGGAGGCGGAAGCGGCGGCCGTCGAGCGGGCCGTCGCGGCCGGCGAGGACGTTGACGGCCGGATCCACGTCGCTCACACCTCGACGCCGGAGGGGATCGATGCGACCGTGGGAACGACGGCGACCTGTGAGGTTACGCCCCATCACCTGTTCCTCTCTACGGACGACTGCGATCGACTCGGAACGTTCGGTCGAATGAATCCGCCGCTTCGCGATCCCGACCGACGAGCGGCCGTTTTCGAGCGGCTCCGCGACGGCCACGTCGACGTCGTCGCGACCGACCACGCTCCACACGCCGCCATGGAGAAGCGGCGAACGCTCACGGACGCCCCAAGCGGCGTTCCCGGTGTGGAGACGATGGTCCCCCTGCTGTTGGAGGCCGTTCGACGGGACGAACTCACGCTCGAACGCGTCCGGGACGTCACGGCGAGAAATCCCGCGTCGATCTTCGGGCTCGCTCGGAAGGGTGCGATCGAGCCCGGTCGGGATGCGGACCTCGTTCTCGTCGACCTTGAGGACCCGCGCGAGATCGAGGCGGCTGCACTCCACTCGAAGTGCGGATGGACGCCCTTCGAGGGGCGATCGGGAGTGTTCCCCGAGACCACGATCGTTCGCGGCCGCCTCGCCTACGAGCGCGATCCGGTGACGGGTGTGGAGTCGTTTGGTGACCCTCTCGGTGAAAACGTTCGCGTGGCTGTTCCGTTCGACAGTGACGATGGCTGATCCGTTCGACAGTGACGATCGTCTGGTCGATCGACGGTGA
Organism: Halopenitus sp. H-Gu1; assembly: GCF_041821145.1. Taxonomy (NCBI): domain Archaea; kingdom Methanobacteriati; phylum Methanobacteriota; class Halobacteria; order Halobacteriales; family Haloferacaceae; genus Halopenitus; species Halopenitus sp. H-Gu1. Next base: position 53,651 of record NZ_JBGUBC010000012.1, read on the forward strand.
TCGCTGCCGGGGGTCCCGACACTATTTAATACCGGCGTCCAGTAGGTTCGAATTGTAATGTCGGAAGTCTGCTCGACGTGCGGGCTGCCTCAGGAACTCTGCGTCTGTGAAGACGTCGCCAAGGAGTCCCAGCAGATCAGCATCCGCATCGACGAGCGAAGGTACGGTAAGGAGGTAACGGTCATCGAGGGATTCGACCCCAAGGACGTCGATCTCGACTCGCTATCGTCGGATCTGAAATCCAAGTTCGCCTGTGGCGGCACCGTCGAGGATGGCGCCATCGAGCTACAGGGCAACCACTCCGGGCGCGTCGAGGAGTTCCTCCGCGAGAAGGGGTTCAACGTCGCGTGACTGACGCCTGATTCCGCCGTCGAGCCGTCTTTTCGCCTGCGATCGATCCGTGAGCTGCGCCGCCGATCATACGGTTTGAACGACTCGGTTCGATCGACGGTCGATCTAGCGGGCGATCGGACGCGATTTTTCGTCGTCGGCTCCCCTCCGCTGAATCGCTCCCGTTGGCTCTCCTAGTCGAATCGCTTCCGTCGAATTCCTCGGACGGCCGGCTGATCGAGCGACTGCTCGATGGAGACGAGCGGCTACGCCTCGATCGAGGTCTCGGGGTCGTCCGTCTCCGAATCGGTGTCGTCACCGTCCGCTTCGTCGAGATCTTCGAGCGCGGAGAGCGCAGCCGCGCGGTACGTCTCGGGATCGAGATCGTAGTGTTCACGCGCCATCCGTGCGTATTCGTTGCCCTCGTCCTCGAAGCGGGCGACGCGTTCTATGGTTCGTTCCGCAGTTTCGGCGACCCAACGATCACGGACCGCGGCGTCCACGCGAGTGATCGACTCCGGTCGGACCGAGACGTTGATCGACCCGTCGTCAGTCTCGTAGGCGCGGGGTTTGCCGACCACGGCGACGTACGCCGGCGGCTCGAGATCGCGGAGCGTGCTCGCGGCTTCGGGTTGATACTGGCCGGCGTAAACGAAGAACGTCCCCGTCGGATCGACGATCCGGCCGCGCCAGTATTCGTTATCCTCGCCCACGTCGTCCTTCTCCGTGACCGTGCCGACGAGGAACACTCGGTTCGCGGACTCCCCGGTGGGAAGCAGCGAATAGACGGGCGCGCGCTCGTCGTCGGATTCTTTGAACGTGTAGCCGGCGTCGTTGAACTCCGTGGCGAAGACGCGCCGGGCGACCTCTCGGGTCGGGGTGGATTCTCGTTGGCTCATCTCAGATCGACCTCGCGTTGATCAGCGCACCTTCAACGTCGACGGCTCCGGGCTCTTCCGTCTCGTTCGCGAGTACGTACCGGCCAAGCGTTGGACCCGTGACCTGGTAGTAGCGACCGAGGATCCCCTCGGACATCTCGTCGGCGACGACGCTCGTATCGAGCGCGTCCATCGCCAGCTGTTTGGCCTCCTCTAAGTCCATTCCGGTCAACTCCTCGGTGGCCTCCCGATCGAAGATGACCTCGTGGACCTCCCGACCGTCGTCGAGGACGCCCTTGATGCGGAGGTCGAACTCGCCGTCGACCTTCCCGTGTTCGCTACAGCGGCCATTCTGGAGCACCCGCGTACAGTCCTCCTCGGGACACCGCTTTATCAGTCCGGACCCGGACTGGACGTCGACGAGGGCTCCCTCGACCGTCTCTGCGTTGTCGCCGACCTCGATCTCCTCGTCGATCTCGGTGATAGCGGTCGTCCGGTTGAGCTTCACCGAATAACGCCCCTCGTATTCGTCGGTCACGACGTTCGAGAGTTCGTAGGCCTGTTCCTCCTCGAGCAGTGGCAGATCGGAGGTCTCGAAGGCCGTGAACTTGATCGTCCCCGACTCGTCGCCAAGCAGGCCGACCTGGGCGACGGCGTCGCTTCTCGGCTCCCACAGATCGACGACGCTCACCCGCAGGTCGACCCACTGTTCGTCCTCGTTGATCTCGTTCACCTCGACGCGTTCGCTTCCTCCCCGTCCGAGCTCGTCGCGTTCGAGGCCGGCCTCGTCCAGGTAGTCGTTGGTGATGCTCCGTCGTGCCTCCTCGACGGGGACTCGGTATTCGGTGACGAGGTTCTCCAGTCGGGCCTCGATCTCATCGACATCCGGGTCGAGATGGTCCGAGAACTGTTCTGCTATTGCTTCCGCGTGGTCTCGAAGTTCCGTCATGGTTGTTGCCTCCGGCGTGTTTTCAAATGGGAGGCGTAGGCTCCTTGGTGCGTCATCGTGTAAAAAGTTCCGTAGCTGCAGTGAAAGTGAACGATCGGCGGATGACGTCGGGTCTCGCTGCCGTGCGTGTGACGATCGTCGGACGCACGCGGGCTGCGTTTCGAGTGGAGATGGACACCGATCGAGAAGGGAGCGACAACGAAGGGTAGTTGGGGGTCGCCCTCGACCGTTCAGGTATGCGAACAGCACTCGTGGTATTGGACGGGTGGGGGATCGGCGACCACGACCGTCGAAACGCGGTCGAGGCGGCCCACACCCCGACGTTCGAGGGGATATCGGCGCAGGGTGCATACGGCGAACTGACCGTTCACGGACGGCGGGTCGGACTGCCGGAGGGACAGATGGGCAACTCCGAGGTCGGCCACCTCAACATCGGCGCGGGGCGGGTGGTGAAACAGGCCTACACTCGGATCGCCGATGCGATCGCCGCCGGCGAACTCGACGACAACGAGGCGATACAGGAGGCATTTTCGTACGCGGACGAACACGATGGCCGGGTCCACTTCATGGGGCTCGTCTCCGATGGCGGAGTTCATTCGGACATCGAGCACCTGAAGGCGCTGATCGAACTCGCGGCCGAGGCGGGTGTCCCCGCGACTACTCACGCATTCACCGACGGGCGCGACACCGCCCCGGAGATCGCGGAGACGTTCCTCGCGGATATTGCCGAACACGTCGCGGCGGTCGGGACCGGCGACGTGGCCACCGTGACCGGGCGATACCACGCGATGGACCGTGACGGAAACTGGGAGCGGACGCGGAAGGCCTACGAGGCGATCGTGAACCGCCAGGCTTCCTACACGGCGGAGTCGGCCGTCGAAGCCGTCGAGCGTGCTCACGCCCGCGGCGAGACGGACGAGTTCATCGAACCGACGTTGGTGGCGGATGAGCCGGCGCTCACGGACGGCGACGCGGTCGTCTTCTTCAACTTTCGGGCCGATCGTGCTCGCCAGCTCGTCCGGCTGCTCACCGACACCGAGCCGGTGTGGTCGTTCGATCTCGATCAGCCCGAGATCCGGATGGTGACGATGACCGAATACGACGAGACGTTCCCGTTCCCGGTCGCGTTTCCGCCCGAGATCCCCGAGGACACGCTCGGAGAGGTGGTCGCCGATGCCGGGCTCCGTCAACTTCGGATCGCCGAATCCGAGAAGTACGCCCACGTCACCTACTTTCTCAACGGCGGCCGCGAAGTGAAGTTCCCCGGCGAGATCCGGACGATCGTCGAGAGTCCCGACGTGGCCACCTACGATCGCCGGCCCGAGATGTCGGCCCGGGAAGTTACCGACGAAGCGGTCTCGAGGATTCGGACGGATGACCCGGATCTGGTCGTGCTCAACTACGCCAATCCCGACATGGTCGGACACACCGGCGACTTCGAGGCCGCGATCCAGGCCGTCGAGACGGTCGACCACCAACTCGATCGGCTACTCGCCACGGTCGCGGACGCCGGCGGACACGCGCTCGTGACCGCCGACCACGGCAATGCGGATGACATGGGTACCGAGGAGGAGCCACATACTGCCCACACGTACAATCCGGTTCCGTTCGTCTATCTCTCGTCCGCGGGTGACGACGGCGGACGATCGATTCGCGACGACGGGTCGCTTTGTGACGTGGCACCGACGGTCCTCCAGTCGATGGGGATCGAATGCCCCGACGCGATGACCGGTGAATCGCTACTCGAGTGACGTGCTATTCCGAGAAGTCGCGTCGCATCGCGATCTCGAACCAGGGACATAGACGGAGCTGACGGTACCACTTGGGATGTTCGTGCAAGTGGTCATAGTCGACCCAGAGCATTCCGCCGATCTCCGTTTCGTCCGGATCGAGACTGACGTCGTTGAGGGTAACTTTCAGGACCGCACAGACTTCCCATTCGACGCCGGCGTTCGTGTAGTAGCGCTTGTACTCGAATTTGTCCGTCACTCGGAGGTCCTGATACTGGTCGGGCGTGATCCCGAGTTCCTCCTTGAGCCGCAATCTCGTCGCCTCCGTTTGGGTTTGTCCCTCGACGGGATGGGAGGCGACCGTCCCGTCCCAGTGGGTGTCCCAGAGCCGCTTGTCCGGCGCACGCTGTGCCAAAAGGAGCTTGCCGTCGCCGTCGAAGACGAGGCACGTAAACGCTCGATGGCGGATCCCGTCGCCAGTGTGGGCATCCAGGCGGTTGACCGTTCCCTGGGCGGTGTCGTCGGGATCGACGGCGATGACGTCCTGGCTCGCGTTCTCGTGATCGGCCGCGTCCGTCGCCGTCGTCCCCGACTCGCCACCGTCGGCGACCGGACGACGATCGGCCGCGTCGTCTGCGTTCATACGATATGGGATGGTGAGCCTCCCTAATAAGAATTCGATCGATTCGGATCGGACCTGCCGGCCGATCCCACCGGGCGATCGTGGGCTCACCCGAGCCGTTCGTCGAGGATCAGACGTGTCTTCGTCGATTTGACGTCGTCCAGCTCGCGTGCGTCCGTGATCAACTCGTTGACGGCGCCCGTATCGACGCAGTCGACGACGAGCACGATGTCGTCTTCACCCGAGACCTGCCAGACGAAATCGACCTCCTCCCAGTCGGCCATCCGCTCGCTGACGGCGCTCGTGTCGACGTTCACCTCGACGGAGATCTCGATCATCGCCTTCACGTTCCCGGTCCGGGTAGTCACGGTAAATCGTTCGATGACTCCCGACTCGCTCATCCGTTCGACCCGATTTCTGACGGTCCCCTCCGAGGTGCCGACCCGATCCGCGATCTCGGTATACGGGGTGCGGGCGTCACGGCGAAGCACGCCGAGGATCTCTCGATCGAGTTCGTCCATGTCGACCCGTGGAGCCGGGGCCATATACTGATTACGAATTTCGTAACTCAACTACGAACGACGCACTTATTAGGGTAGCTCCGTACGTTTCTCGTAATGTCGGACGCCTATATCGCGCTGGCTGACGGACGCGTGCTCGAGGCGCGCGCCCGCGCTCCGGGGCGTACACGTGGTGAATTGGTCTTTACGACCGCCTACACCGGGTACGAGGAATCGTTGACTGACCCGTCCTATGCCGAACAGGTTCTCACCTTCTCTTACCCCCTGATCGGCAATTACGGCGTCCGGTCCGAGCGGTTCGAATCGGAAACCGTCCAGCCGCGCGCGGCGATCGCCCGCGAGTTCACCGACGACGTCGCCGAGTGGCTCGCCGATGAGGGAATTCCGGCGATCGACCATCTCGATACGCGCGAACTCGTCACGACCGTCCGTGAGGAAGGTGCAATGGCCTGCGGGATCGCCGCCGGCGAGGACGTTACTCCCGAGGACGCAATCGCAGAAATGGAGGCCTGCAAGCCGATGAGCGATCACGTCGATATCGGTGCGCAGGTCTCCGTGACCGAGCCGACCCTGCACGAGGGCGACTCGAACGGCGAGGCCGACGTGCGGATCGCGCTTCTCGATTGTGGCGCGAAGGGTTCGATCATCGACTCGCTCAACGAACGCGGTGCCGACGTCCACGTCCTGCCCTACGACTCCTCTCCCGCGGACGTCGAGACGGTCGACCCCGACATCCTGTTCGTCTCGAACGGCCCCGGTGACCCGGAGAACTTCGAGGCCGCAAAGGGGATCGTCGACACCTTCGCCGGCGAGATTCCGCTTGCCGGGATCTGTCTGGGCCAGCAGATCATCGCGAGTGCGCTCGGCGGATCCACGGAGAAGATGACCTTCGGTCACCGTGGGGTCAACCAGCCCGTCCAGGACCTGCGGACCGATCGCGTCATCATGACGACCCAGAACCATGGGTACACCGTCTCCGATCCGGGGCCACTCGAGGTCACGCAGATCAACGTCAACGACGATACCGCCGAGGGTCTCGAAAGCGAGGAGTTCGGCGTTATCACCCGCCAGTACCACCCCGAGGCGAATCCGGGCCCCCACGACTCGCTCGACTTCTTCGACGACGTCCTCTCGATGACCGACTCGACCAGCACGGTCGCCGCCGACTGATCGGCCGTTTCCGCTCCCGCCATCGATCGCCGCGGGCTTCGCTCCGTCGGCGACCCCGACCCGACCCGAACGCCTATTTTTCCACCCACTCTCACGGGCGGTATGAGCGAACAGGCGGACGCTGACGGAATGCGCGCGCTCGTCGTCGGCGCGAGCCGCGGCATCGGCCGATCGATCGTCGAGGCGCTGCTGGATCGCGGGGCGTCGGTCGCCATGGCGGCCCGATCGATCGAGGAGCTACGGGACCGTTCGGCGGCGCTCACGGGAGACACAGTGCCCATCGAGTGTGACGTCCGCGAGACGGACGCCGTCAACCGGGCCGTCGACCGCGCTGCCGACGAGTTCGGCGGCCTCGACGCCGTCGTCACGACCGTCGGCGTGCTCACTCGCGGGCCGATCACCGACGCGACCGACGAGGACCTCGAGTTCGTCGTCGATACCAACCTGCTCGGTGGGTTGCGACTGGCGAGAGCCGCGCTCCCCGAACTGGTCGAAACGGACGGATCGTTCGTCTTCGTCTCCTCGGAAGCCGCGACGCGCGGCATCCCGGAGCTGCCGGCCTACTCTGCGACGAAGGGCGCGATCGACGCGTTGACTCGGCAACTGGCGATCGAATACGCCGATGAGGACGTGACGATCAACGCCGTCGCACCGGGCACGACCCGGACGTCGATGAACGAGACGGTCCGACGCGAGGATCCGGAGTGGGAGGAGCGGCGTGCTCGGAATATCCCGCTCGGACGACTCGGTGCACCCGAGGACGTCGCCGAGACGGTGGCGTTCCTGTTGTCTCCGGATGCCGATTACATCACTGGTGAGGTCATCGCCGTCGACGGCGGCAGTACGGCCGGGTGAGTGTCACGAACGGTTCGTCTGGGCGCCGAATCGCCCGCGATCCGCACCGCGCTATGCGATCCTCATCGGAGCCAGGCGGCGACCCTCGCGATCCGGTGGGCGCCCTGGAGGACACCAACCCGGGCCGTGGAGGCGGCCGTGAACGCCGCCCAGCGCGCCGCGGTCGCGCTCCGGATCGCGCCCGTCTTCGCGTAGTACCCGGATTTTCGTCCCGCGGCGATCGCATAATGTCTCGCCGCCATCGGAACGGGTGCGCGCTTACCCGAGACGCTCGTCGTTCCCCCCCGGATCGCCTCAAGGACGTCCGTGGGATCCACCGTGGCGAGTGATTCTCCGTTCTCGATCTCGACCTCGGTGAAGGCCCGACCGACATACTCGAGGGTGTGCGCGTCGCTTGCGGCCACTCCGGGAAGCGCGTGCTCGCCGGCGAACCGACGGCCCTTGCGGTTTCGATAGCCCGTGAATAGCCACGCGTTGAATACCTCGATCGCATCCACGCCACTCGGCCGTCCGTCGGCGTCCGATCCGGTCGGGATATCTCGCTGGCGGACGCCGTGTCGCGATCGCTGGAAGGGGTGCGGGACGATCGCCACGCCGCCGTGGTCGTGGATCCACTCGACCGTCTCCTCGTAGGAGACCCGATGTGGTGGCATCGACTCGACGCCGATCGCAAGCAGGTGGCCGTGGGCCGTCGAGACCTCCACGCCGGGGATGCCGATCAGGCCGTACTCGGCGGCGATCTCGGCGGCGCGAACCGATTCGGAGAGCACGTCGTGATCGGTGATCACCACGCCGTCGAGTCCGATGTCCGCGGCGTGTTCGAGGATCAACTCGATCGGCTCGTGACCGTCGTAGGACGCCGCGGAGTGGACGTGCGGATCGATCCGGACGGTAACGCTCTCGTTCGACACGAGTCAGTCTACGGCCGAGGCATATATAAACGCGATCGCTTCGGGGGATCCTGACGACTGGACGTGATCGACCGTGTCAGTCCACGTGTCCCGACTTATCCTCCAGTCGAGCGTGGGTGAACGCTCGTGAATGTCGGTCAGGTCGCCGCTCTGCTCCGTACTTTTATGCGATAGTGAGAAAGTCCCATCGTCCACGTCTACTGCTCGCCGGTCCTCTACTGCTCGTCGATGCGCGCCGCTGCGGCCGCGAGATCTTCACGAGTATTGAGATTCTCGAAGGTGCGTTCGGTCGTTACGGCGCGGATCTCCGCCCCGTCGAGGACGACGTACTCGAGTTCGGAGAGTGCCTCGACGATCTTCCGTTTTCCGGCCGAAAGCGCCTGGTCACAGGCCGATGCCATCGGCTCGGCCCGGTAGACTGCCTGTGTCGTCTGATACCATTGGTCGTCGATTCGGGGAACGGCTGCCTCATGACCCTGGGCTCGCCCGTGGAGGCGTTCGAGCAGGCGTGGATCCACGAACGGCATGTCACAGGCGACTACGGCGACGTATTCGCCGGCGGCCCCACGACAGGCGTTTCGGATACCTGCCATCGGTCCCATGTCGGGTTCGTCGTCCACCGCGTACCGGACTGCGAGCGGGTAGCCCTCCATCGCGGCCTCGATCGTCGCCCGCTGATCGGATCGACAGTTGACCACGATGTCTCGCACGATCGGTTCGCCACCGCTTGCGCGTTCGGCGCCGGGATCGACCGGATCGTCGGCCCCCGCCAGCCGATCCGCCACACGGCGGATCATCGGGGTTCCCGAGAGCGGCGCCACCGCTTTGTCGGTTTCGCCGAACCGCGTCGACCGGCCGCCCGCGACGATCGCGCCGGTCAGATCCCGATCTTCGATCATGACTTCGTCACTCGCCATGCCCACGTTTGCCCCCCGTCGGTGAAGGCCGTTTCCCTGCACGTCGGCTTCGCGATGTTTCTCTCCGGATCGGACCCCGGGGGGTTCCCCACCCGAGAGCATATACGTTCGGCACAACAATCGCTCTCCGACGCAATGGCCGGCCGAACGCACGTGCTCCGTGCGGATCTCTCCGCCGGAACGATCGACCGCGAACGCGTTCCCGAGCGGTGGCGTCGCCGATATCTCGGCGGGAAGGGACTCGGCGCTCGCTATCTCCACGCGGAACTGGAACCCAACGTCGATCCTCTCGGCGCGGATAACCTGCTTTGTTTCCTCGTTGGACCGCTCTCGGGATCACTACCCGGCGAACCACGGTATGCGGCCGTGACGAAGTCGCCGCTCACTGGTTGTTTTCTCGATTCTTACGCGGGCGGCGAGTTCGCCGCTCGACTCGCGGGATCGCTTGCTGACTGCCTCGGCCTCCTCGTGACCGGCACGAGCGACGATCCGGTCCGGATCGAGATTGCCGATGGTGACGGACGGATCGTCCCCGCCGACTGCTGGGGTATGGACGCCGTCGAAACCGCCGAGTTCCACTCCGAGGCTGCCGTGGCATGTGTCGGCCCCGCGGGCGAGAATGGGGTCCGATACGCGACGATCGCCTCCGACGCCGGCGAACACCACGCCGGACGCGGTGGTGCCGGCGCGGTGATGGGCGCGAAGGGACTGACGGCCGTCCTCGCGCGCGACGCCGTCGCCGAGCCGGCAAGCCCGAAACTTGCGGCCCTGCGTGCGGACTACGAGGATCGGTACGTCGAGGATCCAACCGGACGCTGGCACGCCGCCGGCGGAACCGTCGAATCGGTCGATTTCGCGAACGCCGTCGGGGGGCTCGCGACTGAGGGCTGGACACGAGGATGCTTCGAGGGAACGGATGCGGTCGGGATCGACGCCGCCCGTGAGGCCGCGACCGGCCGTGAGAACCCCGATTCGGACGTTCCAGGCGACTTCCGCGTCGAGACCGACGCGGGCGAGACGGTGCCACGTGGCGCGGTATCGATGTCGATCGGTGCTGGACTTGGGATCGACGATTTCGACGCGGTGGCCACGATCGGTGGGCTCTGTGACCGACTCGGCGTCGACGTCATCTCCGCCGGTAACGCGGTCGCATGGCTGGCCCACGCCGACGAAGCCGGCCTGATCGACGCCGACGTTCCCTTCGGCGATCCGGAACCCGCACGAGGTGCTATCCGACTGATCGCCGGGGTGGCGGACGCGGATCCGTCCGGTGAGTCCGGATCGGATAGTTCCGACGACGATCTCGACCAGCGACTCCCGGCGATCGATCCCACGGTCGTTGAGACGCTCCGATTGGGCGTCGAGACGGCCACGGAGCGGTTCGATCTCGAGGCCATTCCGACCGTGAAGTCGATGGCGCTTCCGGCCTATGATCCGCGGGTTGCTCCCGCGATGGCACTCGCGTACGCCACGAGCGACCGTGGCGGCTGCCATCGCCGGGCCCGTCCGATCGAACGGGAGGTCTTCGACACGTGGGACCGCACGGATCGGGTCGAGGCCGTGATCGAGGCCCAGAACGTCCGGTCACTACTGTGGAGTCTCGTCGCCGACGATTTCGCCGGTGAGATGATGTGGCGCGACCTGGCCGGTGGCTTCCTTCGCGCACTCGAGTCGACCGCCGATCTGGCGTATCCGACCGAGACGGAGACGCTCTCGACGATCGGCGAACGGATCTGGACGCTGGTTCGCCTGTTCAACGTCCGCGAGGGGCTCGACCGCACGGACGATCGGCTCCCGACGATGTTCACGGAGCCCATCGTCGGCGGCCCGGCTGCCGGAAGCCGGATCGATCCCGAGGAATACGAGGAGACGTTGGACGCGTACTACCGATCGCGGGGCTGGGAACTCGAGGGGATCCCGACGATGGCGACCCTCGATCGACTTGGGATCGATCCGGAGATCACGTCCGAGAACGCGGATCGGCGGGAGTCGTCATCCCGAAACGGTGAACAATAACAGGTTGTGGGCGCCCGGTCCCAGCCCGACCGCGGCGATGAATCCGAGCAGGAGATATCCCTCGGCCGGATCCGCCTCGACGTAGTCGGCGAAGAGGACGACTACGAGGCTTGCGACCGCGAGCTTGACGACCACGAACAGCCAGCCGACCCCGAGTGCCTCCGGCGTCGGCAGTCCGCCCGCGACCTCCATGATGATTCGCGATAGCGGTGTCCGCTCGCCGAACCCGAGGACGTCGACACCGACGGCCGTCGAGACGCCATCGAGCGTGTGGCCGAAGACCGCGAGCGCGCCGATTTCGCCCGTGACAGCGGTCCGTGGAACCGTTCGCACGAGCGCCATCCACGTCGCGGCCGCGATCGGCGCCGAGAGGACGAGGGCGATCGCGGGCCACATCGGCGAGAGGGACCCGCTTCGGGCGCCCGTCGCCAGGGCGAGAGAGACGATCGGGACGAGCACTACGAGGCCGATCGCGGCCAGGACCGCCGGGACACGACGCGGCCGGATCGACGCGGCAGATTCGGCAGCGATCCACGTCGCGCCGGCGATCGCCGCGATCGTCAGATAGACGGCGGGGGTCCCGGCGAACGGTCGCACCGTCTCGGGTAAGGCGCCGATCACGTACAGGACGTGTGTACACGATCCGACGACCATCCATGGGGCGAGCGCGAGCACGTGTCGTTTTCCCACCTGTGGTGGATCCCGGCGAAATGCGGCAGCCACCAGGGCGACCGCCGCGATCAGGATGACGAGGTGCGGGAGTGCCGGCAGCGTGAACCCCTCGGGAAGAAACGCCATGTCCGGGAACGCGGCGCGACGTTCCGAAAGCGTTTCGGGTCGTCCTCGCTCGCCGCGTCAGCTCCCCGCGTCGGCTCTCCGAATCAGCCCTCCGAATCAGTCCATCGAGCCAGCACCCACATCAGCCACCGCATCAGCCCACTCCTCGTCGTGGTGTCGTCTCCGGTGGATGCTCGCCCATCCGACGCATGGATATCTTCAAGGCTTTAGGTGGAGGGGTTCATCCACCGAATATGAGTCACCGTATTCTCCTGCTTGGGGCACCCGGTGCGGGAAAGGGCACTCAGAGCAAGAAGCTGGCCGACGAGTACGATCTCGAACACGTCACCACCGGCGACGCGCTACGGGCGCGAAAGGACATGGAAACCGACTACGGCACGCCACGCGAGTTCATGGAGGCGGGCGAACTCGTCCCGGATCCGGTCGTCAACGAGATCGTGGAGGCGGCGCTTACGGACGCCGACGGATTCGTTCTCGACGGCTACCCGCGGAATCTCGATCAGGCCGAGTTCCTTTCGGAGATCACCGATCTCGACGCCGTGATATTTCTCGACGTCGACGAGGAGGTCCTCGTCGACCGACTGACCGGCCGGCGCGTGTGTGAGGACTGTGGGGCGAACTACCACGTCGAGTTCGCACCGCCCGAGGAGGAGGGCGTCTGTGACGAGTGCGGCGGCGAACTCCAGCAGCGTGAGGACGACACGGAGGAGACCGCCCGCGAGCGACTGTCCGTCTACCGGGAGAACACCGAACCCGTCATCGAACACTTCCGCGAGACCGGTGACCTCGTCGAGATCGACGGCGAGGCGTCCCCGGAGGAGGTCTTCGATCGGATCCGGGACGTCCTCGACGACGAGTAACGCGCTTCGGTCGACGCCTACCGATGCGCTTCCGTCGACGCCTACCGACGCCTACCGACGTGCTTCCAGCCAACATCAGTCAAAAAACGGAACACGCTCGCCCCGTTCCTGACTGTCGGATATCCCCGTCGTGTGTCGCGATCGATCGATGATTTGTTCGAGTGCAAGCTAAAAGGTTCTTAACCGTCCGTTTCCTACCGCTTCACGATGAGCAAAGTCGAACGGAAAGTTCGCAGCCTCGTCGCCGAGGACGACGAAATGCGCGAGGCTCTCGAAGTCGTCCTCGAACACGCCGCTGACGGTGAGGTGAAGTGGGTCGACGTCCGCGAGGAGTTGACCAGCGGCCAGTGGGGTCGGCTGATCGAAAAGGGAATCCTCGTTGACGGCGAGTCCGGATTCGCGCTCACCGACCGTGAGGCCATCGAGGCCGCCCTCGAGCCGACTGATGCGTCCGGAGCGGTCGGCGGATCCGGCGGCGACGCCGAGACGCCCGAGGAGTCCTCCTGGTCGAAATGGGATAAACTGGCCGGCCTCGTGACGGTCGGCTTCTTCGTCGGCTACGCGTGGGCGCCGGTTAGATCGATTATTGCCGGAGTCGTCGATCTCGTGTTTGGCCCCCTCGCGGAGATCGTTCCCTTCTACGTCGTCATCATGGTCGTCGCGCTCGCAACCGGGCTCTACTCGACGCTGTTGCGTGCCGGGATCATGGACATGGAGAAGATGGGACAGTACCAAGACCGGATGAAGGACATCCAACAGCGTCGCAAGGAGGCCAAAGAGCGCGACGACCAGGAGGCGCTGGATCGCATCCAGGAGGAACAAATGGAGGCGATGGGCGACCAGCTCGGCATGTTCAAAGAGCAGTTCCGCCCGATGGTGTGGATCATGTTCCTCACCATTCCGGCGTTCCTCTGGATGTACTGGGTCGTCGGCTACCGCGGCAGCGAGGCCCACTACGAGCTCGGCGAGATCGTGGTCCCGATCGTCGGACAGTCGCTCTCGTGGACGGAGCCGCTCGTCGGGCCGATACAGATCTGGATCGTCTGGTACTTCCTCTGTTCGATGGCGTTCACTCAGCTCATCCAAAAGAGTCTGAACATCCAGATGTCGCCGACGTCGGCCTAGTCGGCGACCGACCATCCGGGTTCGAGATCGATCGGTATTCGGCCTCGATCGTCACCGTCCGTTTCGGTGTGCTTACTGATTTTCGGGAACGCGATCCGGTGCGTGTGTCGCGATGAACTCGAGAACGCGGTCGACGCCGACGAACCCTTCCGCGAGGCGATCGACGGGCTCACCGTCGAGGAATAACACGAGCGTCGGCACGCTTTTGATCTGGTAGTCCTCGATCAGATCGGCGTCGTTCCGGGGATTTATCGTCGCGATCGCGATCTCGGCTCCCTTCGCGACCGTCCCGAGCACCGGTTCGACGGACTGACAGATCGTACACCCCTCCGTGTAGAACTCGACCAGCGCGACGTCATGGTCCGCGAGAAACGCGTTCAGCTCCTCCTCACTGTCCAATCCGACCGGCTTGGAGGGGTCCCCGTCTTCGAGTCCCGCTCCCGGATCAGCTCCTCCCGGTGGGTTCGTTGTCATACTTGCTGTATGGCCTCCGGGTGGAAAGCCCCGTCGGCGCGACGGATCCACCGGAAGCAAAAGCGACGGTTATCGGCGACCGCAGATGCTCACGAGGTCGTGGAGGTCGTCGATATCGTAGGTGGGCTGGCGGTCCAACTCGAAGTCCCGCCGATGGGGTCGACGGATAAACGCTGAATCGATCCCGGCGTTATCGGCCGCCTCGAGGTCGGATTCGTTGTCGCCGACGAAAAGCGCCGTTTCGGCCGACAGATCCTCCATCGCGCGCTCGATGTAGTAGGGGGACGGCTTCTTGCGCGAGAGGCTAGCGATCGACGGTTCTCGGCCGTAGGCGGTCTCAAAGCGCCCCGCGAGATCGAAGTGATCGAGGAGGAAATCGACGGTCGCCTGCTGGTTCGAGGAGACCACGCCAAGCGGGGCGTCCAACTCGTCGAGGACGTCGAGGTCCCCGTAGGGGGTCTTTCGTCCGGCGCGCGCGTCCGCGGCCTGCGCGTCGCTTGCGGCCCGGTCGCGAACGCGCCAGAACTCGCCCGGATCGACGTCGTATCGCTCACAGACGTCGGTAAGCGTCGCGGGGCTCACGCCGATCGCGACGTCGTCGACGTGTGCGAGATCGGGGTCCTCGACGCCGACGCTCTCGAAGGCGTTCCAGGCCGCCTCCCGTAGCGTCTCGAAGGGTGTTCGTCCCACGAGCACCCCGTCGTTGTCGAAGACTACCGCATCGTACACGTCCGTATTCGGGCCGACACGGGGAAAAAGGTTTCAACTCGCCGGGTAGTTCAATCGAGGCGGATTCGATCCCCCACAGACTACGCCCCGGATCCGCCGTCCGGGATCTCCCCATCCACTGGAACGACATCGACGACCACGCCGTCGATCAGCCGGCCGAGAACGACGTGAGGGACGGCAGGGACTGACATCCCGTTCTCCGGATTGGCATGATTCGTGGTCCGGTGGGTGGCCCTTCGTTGCTCGAACCGTTCGATGAACGCCCCTGCGATCTCGCGTGCGAGGGCCGCGTCCTCGTCGTCGTCGACCTTGTTGAGCAGAGGAACCACCCGTGCTTCCTCGGGAACGTTCTTCAGGCCGCCCCGGTCGCTTGCAAGCACCGCGGCGACGACTTCAGGGGTGACCGGATCGTCTATCGCCAGGTCGATGCCGGCCGCGCGTGCCACCTCCAGGACTCGCTCGGGACGGTGAACGAGACCCGATGAGAGCGATTCGCCGACGACCGAGACGCTTGCTATCGGCACCACGACATCGACGTTCTCCGGGATCTGTGGTTCCGCCTCCCCGGGTGCTTTGAACTCGCGCATCCGCGCACCGTCGGCCTTGATCAGCACGCTTCCCTGATCCCGATGGGCATCGACGATCGACGCGACGACCTCGTGATCGTATCCGAGATAGCGGTCCTCGCGCCCGTTCTCGCGTTCACGGATCAATCCGAGCGGAAACTCGCCTGGGGACGCGTCGGCGAGTCGACCGACGGGATCGTCGGTGGTCGCCACCGTCGAGACGTGCGGATCGAAGATCGGGATTCGCACCGACGCGGTGAGAACCGGGCGATCGAGTCGACTCGAGAGCGCATACATCGTCGTCTTTTTCCCGCCGGCACCGACCACGGCCATCGCCGCGTCCTCGGCAAGAAGCGCCTCGGTGAGTTCCATGGCGGTCAGCTACGGTTCCCGGTCGAAAAGTGCTGTCGCCGATTGCCGGCTAATTGTGCCCTGTTAGCATACTGCTGATCGCAGAAAGGTTATTAGGCTCGATACTAAACGATCAGTTGCCGCGCGGGAAACCCAAATCGTGTGCCTCTGACAACCGAATTTGGTTCGTCGTCCCCCCGACGATCCCCCCCGCCAGCGGCTTTTCAACGCGACTGACTCAACTCCACCCGTAGTTCTCGATCCACGTTCCCGGTACCGATTTAGCCTCGGCGCCGCAACGGCCGTCATGACCATGGACGCGGACGCGCTCACCGAGGAGCTTCGAAGCTACGGGATAAGCGTTGAATCCCTCTCGACCGACGACGAGGTCCTCGAGATGACCTACATGACCGCGTTCCCCGGTGAGACGGTACATCACCCCGAGATCGGCCGCGCGTGTAATGCCCTCATCGAACTCATTGAGGACGGCCGCTGGGAGCCGACGCGCGTCGAAGCCACCGTCGAACGCGCGCCCGGGGACGTCCTCGGTCGCTGGCACGTCGAGCCGGCGTGGTTCGAGCAGCTCGTCGACTATGAACTCTCCGAGACGGAGTTCTCCACGCGGGTTCTCGAGACGATCGACCACGAACCGACGCGTTCGGCCGCGGAGGACGAGCGGTGACCCGACGGAAACCGCGAAACCGGGCCCAGCGGGACCTCGATCGACCGCCACGTGAGCGATATGCAACTCGTTTCGTCTCCTTTGAGAGCGGCGGGGAGACCTGCTGCGGCACGCTGTCCCTCCCCTCCGCGACCAGGGATCCCCCGGTCGTCGTGATGGGTCCGGAACTCGGTGGGGACCGTTCGTTCGGGCTGCCGGCGATCGCGGAGCGATTCGCGGCCGCCGGCTATGCCACCTTTCGGTTCGACTATCGCGGATTCGGCGACTCCGAGGGCACTCGCCGACGGATCGCGCCCGGCCACCACCGTGATGACTACGATGCCGCGATCGATCGCGTCCGTCGGATCGACGATCTCGGTCCGGATCTCGCAGTCTATGGGGCCGGGCTCGCGGCCCTCCACGCGCTTCGAGCAGCCAGCAATCGGCGAGACGTGGACGCCGCCCTGGCGATCACGCCGATCCTCGACGGCCGTGCGTTCCTCCGGCGACGAGGCACCAAACCCTTCCTCGCCGCGATGGCGACCGGCGTTCGCGATGCGACGGTCGGTCGCCTTACCGGTGGCCGAACCGTTCCGATCGTCGGGGACGCAGCCGATGACGCGGTGATCGTGGATCCCGGTGCCAGGCGGGGATACCTCGATCTCGTCGACCGTGAATCGGCCTGGCTCAACGAGACGCCCGCCCGCTCGCTTCTTTCGATCGCCCGCGCATGGATGGGCGACCGAATCGAGGACGTCAGCGCGCCCACGCTCGTGCTCGCGGGTGAGACGGACGCGTTGGCACCCGAACCGGAGGTCGAAGCCGTCGCCGATCGACTTTCCCGATCCACCTACGTTCGGATGCCCGCGGACCACTGGTCGATCTACGGGGCCGACTTCGAACCCGCCGTCGGCCACCAGATCGCGTTCCTCGCCGACGCTCTCGACGGTTGATATCACGGGGCAGTTCCCGATTTCGCGCGCTTTTAAGTATTCTCCGACCGATCCAGATGGTATGACCGCCATCGCCCTGTTGAGCGTCGCGCCCGTGATCGAAGACAGCATGTCCGGCGAGGTCGCCAAGGCCGTCGACGCCCTCGAGGCGTTCGATGTGAGCTACGAGACGAACCCGATGGGTACCGTGATCGAAGCCGAGGACGCGGCCACGCTGTTCGAAGCCGCCCAGGCCGCTCACGAGGCGGTCGACGGCGATCGCGTCTCGACGGTGTTGAAGATCGACGACAAGCGGACGGCGGACGTTTCGGCCGAGGACAAAGTCGAGGCAGTCGAGGAACATCTCGGCCGTGAAGCGACTCACGAGCGGTGATATCGTCTTCCCGCTTTGATCGTTTCATCGTTCCCGACGCCCCTTGATAAGCTCCTTACGCGAGGAGCGCGCAGTAGCCGTATGGAGAGCATCAACCGGACCGCGATCGAACTCGTCGATGAGGCGTTGGACTTCGCTGGCGAGCTCAACGTCGCGGCCTACGAGTTGGACAACGAAGCCACCGTCATCGACTTCGGCGTCCAGGCTAACGGTGGCATCGAGGCCGGGATCCTCCTGGCGGAGATCCAGACGGCCGGTCTCGCGAACGTGACGAGCACGATGGGCCGACTCGCGGGTACGCCCCGTCCCTTCATCGAGGTCACAACCGATCATCCGGCCATCGCGCTGCTTTGTTCTCAGAAGGCCGGCTGGGAGCTCGAATTCGATTCCTTCGAGGGGTTGGGATCGGGTCCCGCCCGCGCGCTCGTCGGCCGCGAGACGGAGTTCGAGCGGGTCGGTTACTACGACGAGTTCGAGTTCGCCACCCTGGCCGTCGAGTCGACCGAAATCCCCGACGAGACCGTCGCCGAACACGTCGCGGATCTCGCCGGCGTCGAGCCCTCCGGCGTCTTCTTGCCGGCCTTCGCGACCGGGTCGATCGTCGGGTCGGTAACGATGGCTGCTCGCGCGGCCGAACTCGCGATGTTCAGACTGCTGGAACTCGGCTACGATCCGACGGACGTCCTCACCGCTTCCGGGTCGGCGCCCGTTGCTCCCGTCAGCTACGACGAGGACGTCGCCATGGGTCGGACGAACGACGCGATCGCCTACGGCGGCGAGGTCTATCTGCAGGTTGCTCGCGACGACGCGCGCTTCGACGAGCTCGTCTCGACGGCCCACGATGACTACGGCACGCCGTTCCTCGAGGTCTTCGAGGAGGCCGACTGGGACCTGTATGAGGTCCCCGAATCCGTCTTCGCGCCCGCCCACGTCACTGTTGACGTCATCGACGGCCCCACCTACACGCACGGCGGAATCGACGAGTCCATGCTCGTCGACTCGTTCGGCCTCGACTGATACGTTCGCGATCCAGCGATGCCAACGGACACCAATCCGAGGACCGACGATCCGTCCGGGGACGCGGACATCCAGTTCAAGATGGTCCCCAAACCGCCGTCGAGCCGTCGCCTCGCCCGGCTCCGCGACGCGTGGCAGGCGCTCCCGATCGTTCCCGCCGACGAGGACGATTGCTGTGAACGGCTCATGCGGCGGGTCGGATTTCCGAGCCGGGACGTCTCGCGTACCTGGCTCACGTTCCTTCGCGCGCTCGGGGTGGTCGAACGGACCGCCTCCGGCTTTACACGCACCGGAACCGAACCGACGGCCGAGCGGCTTCGCGACGGATTTCTCGATCGGATCCTCCTCGCGCGCGAGACGCTCCGGGTCGTCGCGAGACGTGACACGGACCACGAAACGCGCTCCGGGCCGACGACCGTCGAGACCGCCTTCGAGCGGCTCCGCTCCGATGTTCCAACCTACGAGCGGTACAAAAATCCCGACAGTTGGGAGTCGATCTGGCGGGAGCGAACCGAGTACGTCCTCGAGTGGCTCGTCGCTCTCGATCTCCTCGAACGAATCGACCCTGACGCCGATCGAACCGCCGGGGACGACGAGCCGGGCTACGTCGTGACCGATCGGGGCCGTGATCGGCTCCGGAGAACCTGACGGAGGGTCGTCGGATCGTCGATCAGTCGATCGTCAGTTGTTCGCCGATTGTTCGACGCCGGTCGTTCGATCGTCAGTCGATCGCCGATTGTTCGACGCCGGTCGTTCGATCGTCGCTTGTCTACTCGTCGATCGCGACGGCGTTCACGAGGCCGTTCTGGCCGGGGCGGGAGGTGACGCGGGCGCGTCCCTCGCTCGTCTCGATGATCGCACCCTTCGTGATGATGTTCCGGCGCACGTAGTTGACGTTCGACGGATTCTCGACCACGTTCTCGATGTCGGCCGACACGGTCTCGTCGCCGACCGCGATCTGGGCCGTGTTCGTCGAGAGCGCGCGGACCTTCGTGTCGCCTCCGCGAGCGTCGACGTACCGGAAACGGGGCTCGCCGACCGTCGTCTCGGTGGGCTGGCGGCCGAGCTGGTGTCGCTTCTTGTCGTGGGAGGGTCGCAGTCGACCCCCGGTTCGCTTCCGCGTGGAACGTCCCTGGTCTATCATACGTCCGAAAACGGCCAGCGAATACTTGAACCGTTCGACTCGGGCTGCTCGGACGACGGCCAGCGGTTCGGTAACTTTACCGGCGTCGATCGCGGGGATCCCTCCATGAGCCTACAGGTCGCCGTCGCCGTTCCGTTCCGCCAGCGTGGCACGGACCGTCTCGGCGAGGGAGAGTTCGTCGTCGCCCTCTCGCTCGATCGGGACTGGTTCTCGCCGGATCAGGCAAAGCGGCTCGTCGATGTCGCGAGCGGTCGGGGGTTACTCGAGATCGACCCGGAGACCGACGACCTCGTTCCCGGCTTCGATCCCGACGCGGTCGAGATTCCCGAGGAGTTTCGACCCGACGAAACCATCCTGCGCGAGCAGTCGACCTTCGAGCGCGCGCTTGAGACGATCGTGAGCGCCGGCGTCGACAAGCGGACCGCGGTCGCGTCGATCAACGAACGTCAACGCGACCTCGGGATCACGATCGAGGCAGCCGCCGTCGTCTACGCGAGGGAACGTGGGATCGACATCGATGTCTTGGCCGATGCCGTCCGCGAGGAGATCGTCGGAGCCACGCCCTCACACACCGACGGGACCGTCGAGAAGGCCGACGAGAAATCCGCCGACACGGAGGGGACTGCCTGATGGTCGAGAAACGGCTCACCGATGGCGTCCGGATCGCACAGCTTCTGTCCTCGGAGATATCCGGCGATGCCGACCGCCTTCGTGACTTGCGGGTGACCGACGCCGATCCCGATGTCGAGGCGAGCGTCGACGGCGAACTAGCCTATCGGATCGTTCTCGACGATCCCGACGGCGACGAACGGGCGATCGCCGCGGTCCACGTTCAGCCCGACCGTGCTCGCGTCGAGTTCCGTGAGGCGCCGGACGTGGCGGCCGAGGCCGCAACGGAGGCCGGTCTCCGTGTTCGCCCGGCGGCCACGCAGCCCCCGCGGACGATCGTCTTTCTCGAGGATGGCGCGCAGGTCAAGTGGGTGTTGCCGGTTCTTTCGACGGTCCTGGAGTCGGTTCGGGACTCGGACGACCCGTAATTGGCCGTGAGACTTAATCGAGCGGAACCCCACCCGTTTACGGGTGGGTCTGAGCGGACAACGCGGCCACAACCGCCGACGGTGGCCCGGCCGGGTCTGAATGGATGAGATACACTTATTGGTGTGGCACATCTATATACAGTCAATGCCTCGCGGGTATAGCAAAGAGCGGACCTCGGTTCACCGCTTGCACTACCACTTCATCTGGTGCCCGAAGTACCGCAAATCGGTGCTCACTGGCGAGGCAAAGGACCGACTCGAAGCACTCATCGAAGAGAAAGCCGACGAACTCGACGTGGAGATACTGGCGCTCGCGGTTCGTCCCGACCACGTTCACCTGTTCATCGAGGGTAATCCGAAACTCTCCCCGAACAAAATCATGCAACAGGTCAAAGGCTACTCTTCGCGCCGGATGCGCGAGGAGTTCGACTTCGGCCTTCCGTCACTGTGGACACGGAGCTACTTCGTGTCCTCCGCTGGCGACGTATCGGACGAAACTGTCGAAGCGTACATCGAAGCCCAAACAGGGCAGTGAAGCGTTCCAACACCTTCGACGTAGCGCCCCGTTCGCCACGGGACGAAGAGCTACTTCACCGTGTGTTGGACGCTTCAGCCTGCCTGTGGAACGAACTCACCTACGAGCGTCGGCAACGGTTCTTCGGCGAACTCGACGGGAGTGTGTGGGACGCCCCCCGCGTTCACGACCACTACAAGGGCGTTCTCGGCTCGGCGGCCGCGAAGGAGATGAAGCGAAAGAACGACGAAGCGTGGCGGTCGTTCTTCGCGGCCAAGGAGAAGGGCGAACCCGCTGGCCCGCCGGGGTACTGGGGCAACGAGGAAGAGGGACGCGACCTCCGCTGGTACGGTCGGTGCGACCAGTACACGCTGGAAACCGGCGACCGTTCCCGCCTCGAAATCCCGGTCGGGTCCGACCTCAAGGACGAGTACGGCCTCGGTCACACAGAGCGCCTGCGACTCGAAGTGCGCGGTCGTCCCAAGTGGGACGGCAAACCCGGTCGGTTGGAACTGTACTACGACGAGTTGGACGACCGATTCAGAGCCATTCAGCCTGTCACCACGGACGATTCTCGACAGGATTCACCACTGGCGAACGAAACCGCCGCTCTGGATATCGGTGCAAACAACATCGTCGCCTGTACGACCACGACCGGCCAGCAGTACCTCTACGAGGGGCGCGACCTCTTCGACCGGTTCCGCGAAACGACGCGCCGAATCGCGGAACACCAATCGAAAGTGAAGCGCGAAGAGGGGCGGTACACGTCGAAGCGGATTCGACGGCTGTACCGCCGCCGGACGCGACGGCGCGACCATGCCATGGACGCCCTCGCCCGCGACCTCTTCGAGCGACTGTACGAGGAGGGAGTTGCGACGGTGTACGTCGGCGATCTCACCGACGTACTGGAAACGCACTGGTCGGTGCGGGCGAACCAGAAGACGCACAACTTCTGGGCGTTCCGCGCGTTCATCGACCGGTTGGCGTGTACCGCCGAGGAGTTCGGCATCACCGTCGAAGTCCGCCCCGAAGCGTGGACGAGTCAGACGTGTCCGAACTGCGGTTCGACGGAGGACACGACGCGGCATCAGGACACGCTCACGTGTTCGTGTGGCTTCGAGGGCCACGCGGACCTCACCGCGTCGGAGACGTTCCTCCGACGCCACGAAACCGACGTACCACGGCCGATGGCACGGCCCGTGTGCCTCAAGTGGGACGACCACCGTTGGTCGGCGTCACCACGCGCTCACCGTCCCAACGAGGAGCACACAGACCAGAGTATCCTACGGTCGGCGTAGGAGAAAGTTGCCTCCGTGGGGGTGGCGCTAATGCCAGACCCCCAACGCGAGGAATCCCACGGCTTCAGCCGTGTGGTGGATGTCAATGTCGGCGTCGAATACGGGCCGGACAGGATATCCGAACGGACCGACGAGTGTCCAACGGAGGGGAGATGGTCCACTGAACTGGAGCGTGTCCAACGGATAGAATGGTCCAGCGAAGGAAAGAACCCTATTGCTCCTCGCGTCGTGCGAGCCCGGCCAGGTGGCCGATCTCCGGGAGGATGATATCCTCGATGCCGAGTCGCACCGCGGACTCCGATCCCGGTAGACAAAACACCACGGCGCCGTTCGCGATCCCGGCCGTCGCACGCGATCCGATCGCCCGCGTTCCGATCTCTGCGTACGAGAGTCGGCGAAACGTCTCGCCAAAGCCAGGTAGCTCCTTATCGAAGAGCGGATCGATCGCCTCCGGCGTCACGTCGTCGGGCGTCACGCCGGTTCCACCGGTGGTCACCACGACGTCCGTGTCATCGCGGCTAACGAGCCGGTCGATCGTCCCTTGAACTCGGTCCAAATCGTCCGGAATGAGCTCGCGAACCGCGATCTCGTGGCCGGCGTCCTGGAGGATACTCGCGATCAACTCACCCGAGGGATCCTCGTCCATCGTTCGCGAGGACGTCACCGTGACGATCGCGACTCCGACCCGATCGAGATCGTGACCGTGATGATCGTGATGATGGCTGTGGTCGTGGTCCTGATCGTCGCCATGGCCGCGGTCCCGATCGTGGTCGTGATCGGTCTCTTTCGAGTGGTCGTGTTCGGCGGTCATGCTCGTCGGTACCGTCCGAGGGAACAAAACTCTCCGGCTCCCGATCTCGGAGATCGGTGGACGGTACCGTTGCCGCGGCGTCGGGGTCAGGGCCGGGATCGGGAGCCATCGAAATCCCCGTCTGGCTGAGCACGAGACGACTCACGATTCCCGTCGCTCTCGAAACGAAACGCAACTCAGATATCACGATTCTGAAACAGGATCATGCTTCCGAATATGAGCAACAGCGCCACTGAAAGCAAGATGAGCGCGTCTCCGACTGCAAGCGTCTCGTGGAGGAGGATCTCCGTGGGATCGATGTATCTGGTTGGACTGATCGCTCCCAATCGCTCGAAGTCGGATCCCACCGTTACGGAGTCCAGTAAAAATAACAGGAACACGATCGAAATGCCGCTTAGTTCTGCGGTGTTTCCACGAACGAACGTGACCGAAAGTACCGCTCCAATGCCCATACACACGAGATGATACGGAACGGACAGGAGATGCACTGCCGCCAGATAATACGGGTCAACCGGGTAATCGATCGCTATCGTCCCGCCAAACACGACGAGCGGGATGACTACGTTGAGTATAATGAGCGGCGTAAGTAGTGCAAGCGTCGTCTCCAGGTGAAATCGCGACCGCGAGATCGGCGTCGAAAGAACCAGATAGAGTCGTTTCGATTCGATGTCGTCGGAGAACGTTTCGCCCGCGATATATGCCATATACAGTCCAAGCAGAAGGATCCAGAGGAACTGATAGAGTTCCGCAGCGACGAATCCCTCTATCGTCGAATACGATTCCACGCCCATTCCCTCCCGAAACGACTCCGGGAGTGATTCCATCAGCGCATCGATATCGGCGCTTGCCTCAGCAAACGAGGGGTAAATATAGATGATGAGTAGCGCGAACGCTCCCAGGAGGATCGCCATCGCGATCGAGCCACGGACACGCCGTCGAGCGCTGTATCTGGTCGTCTCGAGTGCCATGGGTCAGTCCTCCCCGTAAAAGTGCATGAATACCTCCTCGATCGGGGGCTCTTCGATCTCGATGTCGAGTATCTCCTGCGTCGAAAGCGCGTCGAACAGCTCGTTGTAGTCGCCAGTGAAGGTGAATCGTGCGACGTGCCCCTCGGTCTCGAAGTGGACGATCCCATCCAGTTGAAGTTCGTCTTCCGCGAGTGGTTCCTCCATGTGAATTCGGACCTGCTTTCCCCCCCGTGCAAGCAGTTCCTCGACGTTTTCGACGGTGATGAGGGACCCGTCACGAATGATTCCGACGCGATCACAGACGCGGCGGACCTCTCCGAGGACGTGTGAGGAAAAGAGGATGGTCTTCCCCGTGTCCCGTTCCTCACGGAGAAAGTCGTTGAAGCGTTCCTGCTTTAGCGGATCCAACCCGGACGTGGGTTCGTCCATGATGATCAGGTCCGGGTCATGCATAAACGCCTGCACGATCCCGAGCATCTGTTTGTTTCCCGATGAGTATTCCCTGATCTTCCGTTCGAGTGGTGGCGTGAATAACTCGAGGAGTTCGTCGCGTCGTGGATCGCCTTTGAGTCGAGACTGGTACTTCAAAAACTCGGCTCCGGTGACCGATTCGTTGAACGTCAGGTCACCGGGAAGGAATCCGATCCGACCTTTAACCTCCTGTAACGCCCGTTCGTCCCGGACGTCCTTCCCAAATATCCTCGCGGTACCCTCCGTGGGCGCCTGAAATCCCATGAGCAACCGCATGGTCGTCGATTTACCGGCCCCGTTTGGGCCCAGATAGCCGAATATCTCTCCTGGTTCGATCGAGAACTCCAGATCGTCGTTGGCCACGGTCTCTCCGTACACTTTTGTGAGGCCCTCCACCTCGATCGTCGTCATTGCCGGATCACGTCCTCATCTCGGTTGGGTATCCGTGGCGTCTCACACGCGTTGAAACCGTGTGTACATCCGGAGGCATGATATTTTATACGTCAGCACCCAAGATGTATATCTATTGATGGTTGTAGATAGGTCCTTTGACGCTGGCTCCCTCCCTGCGGTCGTTCCGGAGCAACGCATCGAAACGAGTCCGGGATGATGACGGCAGTACGTTCGGCCCTCGGATTGTGCGTCCTCGTCCTCACGCTGGCCGTGATTCCGGTTCCGGCTATCGCGGGCGATCAGGTCATCGGATCCCCCGGAATCTCCGTCTATAGTCCGGACAACGAATTCGTCCCTGGACAGGAGGCATCCCTTCCGGTATACGTCTCGAATAACGGGAGACTCCGTCGAGGAGGGCCCGCTCCACACGTCGATCGTGTCACGACTGCTCGAGGAATGACGATCGACGTTCTCGACGACGGCTCCCCGATCGAAGTGAATACGGGCCGGTATCCGGTTGGCCGTGTCCCGGAAGGAACCCAGGGACCGATCCCGATCGCGATCACGATTCCTGAGGATGCGCAGCCAGGAACCTACGAGATCCCGGTTCGTGTGAGATACAGTTATACATCGCTCGTCGATTATAGCTCGACCACCCCGGAATACAACGACGCGTTTCGGAACCGCGTCCACACTCTCGAGATCACGATACGGGACACCCCACGATTTGAAATAACTAACACCTCCTCGACGGCGAGGATCAACGGACAGGGAAATACGTCGGTCACGGTTCGCAACGTCGGTACTGAGCCCGCCACCGACGCCACGCTCCAGTTCACATCGCCGAGCGAGGAGATCCGACTCGGAACGCCCTCACAGCGCTCCCATGGCTTTGCCTTCGTGAATACGTGGGAACCGGGAGAATCCCACACGTTCGAGTTTACGACCAGCGTGACCGACAATGCAGTCTCCCGTGACTATCCGCTCACCTCGATCGTTTCCTACGAGGATCCCGACGGCATCCCGCGGACCTCGGAAAACGCGACGGCCGGAATCACGCCGGGAGCGGAACAAACGTTCGCCGTCGAAGACGTTTCCGGCTCGCTTTACGTCGGTGAACCGGGGTCGATCAGTGGAACGGTGATCAATACGGGACCGACGACGATCGATAGTGCCGTCCTCGTCTTTTCCCCCGAAACTCCGACCATCGATCCCGTTGATACGACGGTTAGCCTGGGTCGACTCGAACCCGGCGAGAGTGACTCGTTCTCGTATGACCTCGACGTTGCAAAGCGGGCATCGGCGGGCGATCGACGGATGAACCTCACGGTTCGGTATCGCGATCCTCACGACGATCGACGAGTAAGCGACCCGATCGAACCGGTCGTGTCGATCTCACCGGAGCGAACGTGGCTTTCGGTGACGCCGGAGGACGCCACGTTCGAAACCGACACGGACAACCGGATGACGGTCCGTATTCAGCATACCGAACGCGTCCCGTTGCGGGATCTTCAACTCCGACTCACTACTGACGATCCCTTCTCGACGGAATCGGGACTTGCCTATATCGAGCAACTCGATCCCGGCGACACCGAGACGGCTGCCTTCGAGGTCACGGTCGATGAGGACGCAGTCGCGACGCAGTCGTCGGTCACGCTCAACGTCACCGCCGAGCGTCCGGATGAGGAGGAAATCGTCGTGGATACGTACGTGATTCCCGTGACCGTCAGGGAGGATACGGGGACGGATGACACCACGATCCTCGCTGCCGGTGCCTTCCTCCTGCTCGTCGTGCTTCTTGCGGGATGGTGGTGGCTTCGGTGGTGACTGCCTTCGAGACCGACGCGCGACCGCGGGCGAAAGGACCGGAACGTCAATGGACACGCTCATGTTTCGCCGTTCACCGAACCGTTTAGTCGTTCGGCCCGGTTTCGATCGGTATGCGATCGGTGATATTCTCCGAACACGGCGATCGTGACGTGATCGAGTACGGCGAGGTTCCGGACCCGGACCCGGCCGACGACGAGGTTCTGGTCGACGTCAAGGCCGGCGCGCTTAACCACCTCGACGTGTGGACGCGCCGCGGCCTGCCGGGGATCGATCTGGAGATGCCACACACGCCGGGCAGCGACGCAGCCGGAGTCGTCGAGTCCGTCGGTGCGGACGTCGACCGCTTCGAGGCTGGCGATCACGTCGCCGTCTCGGCGGGCGTCTCCTGTGGGTCCTGTGAGTTCTGCCGTGACGGTGACCCCACGCTGTGTTATCGGTTTCAGATCATCGGGGAGCATCTTCCGGGCGTTCACGCGGAACGGGCGGCGGTCCCGGCGGACAACCTCGTTCCGGTCCCCGATCACGTCGACTGGGAGATCGCCGGGTCGGCCTCCCTCGTGTTCCAGACCGCCTGGCGGATGTTGCACACGCGTGCGGACATCGAGGCGGGCGAACGCGTCCTCGTTCTCGGCGCCTCCGGCGGAGTCGGACACGCCGCGGTACAGATCGCGGATCACGCGGGCTGTGAGGTGTTTGCGACGGCTTCCAGTGAGGAGAAGCTCCGACATGCCGAGGACTGTGGCGCGGATCACGTCATCGACTACGAGGCGGACGACTTCGCCGAGGAGATCGCGGCCATGACCGACCGCCGCGGCGTCGACGTCGTCGTCGACCACGTCGGCGCGGCGACCTATCCCGACTCGATCGCATCGCTTGCGCGCGGCGGCCGACTCGTCACCTGCGGTGCGACGACCGGCCCGAATCCCGATGCGGGGCTGGATCGCATCTTCTGGAACCAGCTTTCGGTACTCGGCTCGACGATGGGGACGCCCGGCGAGGTAGACGACGTCCTCGAACTCGTCTGGGACGGTACCTTCGAGCCGCGGATCCGGGAGGTCCGTCCGATGAGTGAGGCTGACGAGGCACATCGACTCCTGGAGGATCGTGAGGGCTTTGGGAAGGTAGTGGTAATACCCGACAGTGAGTTCTGACAGCACCGAGACCGCCCGTTCCGACCACGGGGCCGCTCCCGACCCCTCGAAGGCGGCTGCAGAACCCGCTCCGGGCGGGTTCGGCCGAGCCGGGTGGCTCCTCGCGGCGGCCGTGATCGGCTGTACGCTCGTGATCCCCGGGATCATCTACGTCTATCCGTACGCGCTGGGCGTCCTCGATTTCGGCTTCTTTGGGGCGTACCTCGCCTTGCCGATGATCCCCGCCGTGCTGTTGGGATTGGTCGCGGTCTGGACCATGTCGGCGGCGACGTCCGATCACGCCGATCGGTCCGCCGAGCACACCGCTTCCGACGATGATCGCGGTGATGATGACGATGGCACCTACGACGGATCTCGCGAGCCTGACGGCGCATCCGGCCTCGACGGCTCTCGCGACCGTGACGGTGTTCCCGACCCTGGCGACGCCTCTCCCTCCGACTACCGGGGCGAGTGAGTGGCGGTTGCTCTCGATCATGGCAGTCGGTCGTCGCTCGCTCGCCGTTGCTCGCTCGCCCTGGATCGACCGGTGACCCGCCGGCGGCACTGCCCGGATGACTCAATCTTTAACAACTCAAGGCGGCATAGTTAATATATGACCGTCGTCAGCGTTTCCATGCCCGAGGAGTTGTTGGAACGGATCGACCGGTTCGCCGATGACCACGGCTATACCGGCCGCAGCGAGGTCGTCCGCGAATCGGCACGAAACCTCCTCGGGGAGTTCGAGGACGCCCGCTTGGAGGATCGGGAGTTGATGGCCGTCGTCACCGTATTGTTCAACTACGAGACCACGAGCGTCGAGGAGCGTATGATGCGGCTTCGACATGAACACGACCGGCTCGTCGCATCCAACTTCCACAGCCACGTCGGCGCCCACTACTGTATGGAGCTTTTCGTCCTGGAGGGACAGTTAGAGGAGATATCCTCGTTCGTCGGCAAGATCCGCGCGACACAGGACACGCTCTCGGTCGATTACAGCGTGATGCCCGTCGACGAGTTCGGCCCCATTACCCCATAGTGACTCCAGCGCTGCAGGGCTGAGCGTTATCGATCCGGGGACGATCGTTGCGGTTCCCCGCCGCGATCGCCCGCGGTAGGCCAGTCGGAAACGTAAAGAGCGCACGCCGGCTAACTGCCGCCATGGCGGACTGTCCACTCGCGGATGACTGCCCGAGTTTCGAAGAACGGATTCAGGGGATGGGCTGTCAACACTACGGCAACCGCGGGGGCGCCGAGTGGTGTCAACACTACGATATGCCGATCCATGAGTTGAAACGCCAGCCCGTCCAACCCGGCGAGGAAGTCGTCGTCGAGGTCGACGATATCCACGAAAGCGGGGCGGGAGTCGGCCGTACTGAGGACGGATTCATCGTTCTCGTCGAGGGTCTGCTCCCACCGGCACGCGCCAAGGTACGGATTCACCGCGTCAAGTCGAATCACGCCACCTCCAAGAAGATCGTCGATCGGCTCCCTCTCGAGGACGAGGCGGAGGAAGACGAGACGGACGAGGAAAGCGAGGAGGGCGAGGACGAGGCGGAGGAAGACGAAGAGGACGAGGACGACTCACAGGAGGAACGCAGCGGCATTACCCGCGAGCGTCTCGGCAGCCGCGAGAACTTCTGGGGCTGATAGTCCCACTCCTCCGTTCGGAGGATGCAACGACAGTCCGTACTGTACCTTTTTCCGCCCGCATCCCTTCCCGACAGACATGGATGCAGACGACGGCACAGGCGACGTCGATCGAGGCGCGGACCGCGTGGATTTCGGCGACGATGTGGATGAGTCCGCCGACGGTCCCGGCGATCTCGGGTCCTCCGAGGGAGCCAATACGATCGATGCCGGATCCGTCGATGCGCTGCTCGAACGAACGGGGTTTCGACCCGACGAGAGCGTGCTCACCCGTCGCCAGGCCGAGGTACTCGTGTTGCGCGAACGCGGAATGAAGCAGTCGGACATCGCCGACGTGCTCGGCACCTCGCGTGCGAACGTTTCGAGCGTGGAATCGAGCGCGCGTGAGAACGTCGAGAAGGCCCGCGAGACGGTGGCGTTCGCCGAGGCGCTCACGGCACCGGTCCGCGTCGAGATCCCCAACGACACCGACCTCTACGATGTCCCGGGGCTGGTCTACGACGCCTGCGATGGCGCCGGCGTGAAGGTCAACCATACCGCCCCGGAGCTGATGAAGGCCGTCGGCGATGCCGCCGGCGACGCCGTTCACGGACGTGAGATCCGACGGCGGCTCTTCGTCACCGTGGGTCACGATGGAGCCGTTCGCGTTCGGCGTCCCTGAGGTCCCTCTCCCGCGGCGGATCGCCCGCTAGATCCGGTCTGCGATCCGTTTTGCGTGCCGGTTTGCTCGGTGGCGGATCGCCTCGGCGTCTACCCCGACGTGCTCGCCGTCCGCATACCGGACTGTTCCATCGACCATCGTGAAAACGACGTCGTCGCCATGGGCCGCGTACACGAGGTGTGAGATCGGGTCGTGGATCGGGGTCGTCCGTGCGTGTGCAGTTGTCATCCCGATCAAGTCCGCCCGGTAGCCCTCACGAAGTGCGCCGATACGGTCGAATCCGGCCGCCCGGGAGCCCCCTTCCGTCGCCATACGGAGGACGGCCTCCGCGGGCAATCGGGTGGGATCGAGCGCGTCGACCTTGCCGAGGAGGCTCGCCTGTCGCATTTCGGTGAATGGATCGAGCGTGTTGTTACACGGCGGTCCATCGTTACCGAGTGCGACCGTGATCCCCCGATCGAGGTACTCCGCGATCGGAGCGATCCCGCTTGCAAGCTTCATGTTCGAGGAGGGGCAGTGGGTGACGACCGTGTCCGTCTCCGCGAGCAACTCCCGTTCGCCCTCGTCGGTGTGGACACAGTGAGCGAGGGTAACGTCCGGTCCCGTCAGGCCGACCGCGTCGAGAAAGCGGAGGTTCGAGGTTCCCGTTCGCGATTCGACCGCGGCGATCTCCTCGCGGTTCTCGCTTGCGTGTGTGTGAATCCGGATGCCATCGTGACGATCGGCCAGCTCTCGACAGCCGCGCAGACAGGCCTCGGTACAGGAGAGCGCGAATCGCGGCGTAACCGCGTATCGGAGCCTCCCGTCGGCGGCGCCGTGGTACTCGTGGATCAGCGATTCGGTCTCCGCGAGCGCGGTCTCCGTGTCCTGTTCGAGCCCCTCCGGCGAATCGGCGTCCATGAGGACCTTCCCCAGCCGAGCGCGGATCCCGAGGTCACGTGCGGCCTCGAAGGCGGCCGACGAGTGGTGGACCGTGAGGTGATCGACGACGGTCGTCGTCCCCGATTCGAGACATTCGAGATACCCGAGTTCGGCGGCCGCCCGGGTCGCGTCCGCGTCCATCTCGGCCTCCATCGGAAGGACGCGATCGAAGAGCCACTCGAGGAGCGCGGCGTCGTCGGCGATCCCTCGCCCGATCGACTGTACCGAGTGGACGTGTGCGCCGACCAGTCCTGGGGCGATCAGGTCGAACTCGCGTCGCTCGTGGTCGGGGTAGCGGTCCGACAGGTCCTCACGGTCGCCAACGGCCGTGATCGTTTCTTCGCTTATGACTACGGCGCCGTCCTCGATGATCGTCTCGGCGTCCGCCACGACCGTTCCTGTGATCAACATCCCGACTAGAGGAGGACCCGAACGGGCAAGAGGTTGTTCGTTCACACTGCTCGCGGTTCCGGTGCCGACCGTTTGCCGGCCCCGATCCGATCAGCCAACGGGCTTGCGTCCCCCACGTGGAGCCGGTTCGACGGGGTCGAATGGGCAGCGTTTTCCCGATGCCGGACCGATCCGGACGTATGACGGAAGACGATTCAGAGAACCCGACGGCGACGATCCACACCACTCACGGCGACATCGAAGTCGAACTCTTCGCCGAGCGTGCCCCGCGGACCGTCGAGAATTTCATCGGACTGGCCGAGGGCGCAAACGACTACGAGAACACCGAGATCGCCCCCGGAACCGGCGCCTGGGAGGACCCCGAGTCGGGCGAAAAACGGATCGATCCGCTGTATTCCGACGTCGCCTTCCACCGCATCATCGACGACTTCATGATCCAGGGTGGCGACCCGACGGAAACCGGTCGCGGCGGTCCGGGCTACCAGTTCGACGACGAGTTCCACGACGATCTCGGCCACGACGGCCCGGGAATCCTTTCGATGGCCAACTCCGGTCCCGACACCAACGGATCGCAGTTCTTCATCACCCTCGACGCCCAGCCCCACCTCGACGGTCGCCACTCCGTCTTCGGACAGGTCACGGACGGGATGGACGTCGTCGAAGAGATCGGTTCGCTCCCGACCGACCGACAGGACGCGCCGATGCCGGATGTGGCGATCGAGTCGATCGACGTCGATCAATAATCGATTCGGTTCGCGGCTTGGAACGCTGCTTGGATGGTCGAGTGACGGTGCGGTAGTCCGGTGCGCTTCCTTACTCGACCGCCGTTTTCACGATCGTGACGGGATCGCTTGCTCGACGAGCCACGCGTTCGGTCACGGAGCCGAGGAGCTGGCGGTATTCGCCCGAGCGCTCCTTCGTGCCCATCACGATGAGATCGATGTTCTCCTCGTCGATGTATTCGAGGATCGTCTCGTGAGGCTCGCCATGGACCACCTCGGTCACGACCGGTTCGACGCCGGCGTCGGTCGCCTCCGCCCCGATCTGGTCGACCGTTTCCCGTCCGAATTCCTCGAGGGTCCGTTCGACCCCCTCGAACTCGTGGACGAACTCGTCCCCGG
Organism: Halopenitus sp. H-Gu1; assembly: GCF_041821145.1. Lineage (NCBI taxonomy): Archaea > Methanobacteriati > Methanobacteriota > Halobacteria > Halobacteriales > Haloferacaceae > Halopenitus > Halopenitus sp. H-Gu1. The sequence goes on from NZ_JBGUBC010000012.1 coordinate 86,814, forward strand.
GATAGGCGTTGATCACACCGTCGTCGACCACGAAAAGGACGTGTAAGGCGGCGTCGTATCGCTTCGCGGCGTCGATCGCGTGTTCGGCCGCCCGGTCGACGCCCTCGCTCCCGTCGGTCGGCAACAGGATTCGATCGTACATCGAGTAACCGTTCGTCCGGCCGTCGCTTAAAAGTATGCGAGGCCGCGTCCGTTATACGATCTTCGTATACTGTTCGGAGAGCTTCGTTGCGGCCTCCGCCATCAGGTCACGCTCGTAGTCGTCGAGATCCCACTCGACGACTTCCTCGACGCCGTTCGAGCCGAGCCTGGCGGGAACGCCGAAGGCGGTATCCTCGTGGCCGTACTCGCCGTCGAGAACGACCGAACACGGAAGCACCTCGCCGGTGTCCCGCAGGATCGCCTCAACGACGTGGGCGACGCCCGTGGCCGGGCCCCATTGGGTTGCCCCCTTGCGCTCGATGACGTCCATCGCCGACTCCTGGAGATCGCCCAGGATCGCCTCGCGCTCGTCGGGATCGAAGCCCGGATCACGGCCGTCGACGCGCACTTTCGAGAAGACTGGAACCTGTGCGTCGCCGTGCTCGCCGAGGATGGTCGCCTCCACGTTCTTGACGGGCGCCTCGAAGCGCTCCGAGAGAACGTATCGGAAGCGAGCCGAATCGAGCCGTCCGCCAAATCCGACGACTGCGTTGCGGTCGCGATCGCCGACCTCGTAGAGGTGACGGTTGAGGAGGTCGACCGGATTCGAGGTGGTTACGGTCACGAAATCGTCGTTGTACTCGGCGATCGACGACCCGATGTCCGCCATGATCGGCGCGTTGTCGCCGGCGAGATCGATCCGCGTCTGGCCGGGCTGGCGTGGGATCCCGGCGGTGATCACGACCACGTCCGACCCGGCGGTGGCCTCGTAGCCGCCCTGTCGAACCGTTGTGTTCGAGTCGTAGGCGACGCCGTGGTTGACGTCGGCCGCCTGTCCGATCGTCTCCGGCTCCTTGTCGGGGATGTCAACGAAGACGAGCTCGTCCGCGATATCCCGCAGCGCGATGTCGTATCCGGCGGCGGCGCCGACGGTCCCGGCAGCGCCGACCACGCTTACTTTGGTCATGCCGTCTGAAGGGGGGAGCGGAATCCCCCTAATCGTTTCGACGAACGGCTACACCGAGACGCGACTGAAGATAGAGGGACGAGCCGTCTCGTCTCGGTGGGGCCCGACGCTCACTCGGTTGCGGTCTCGATTGCCTGATCCAGGTCCGCGAGGATGTCCGCAGGGTCCTCAAGGCCGACCGAGAGCCGGACCATGTCCTCGGTGACGCCGGCCGACAGCAGTTCCTCCTCGGTCAACTGCTGATGGGTCGTCGAGGCGGGGTGGATGATGAGCGTCTTCGCGTCGCCGACGTTGGCCAGAAGCGAGGCGAGTTCGGTGTTCTCCACCGTCGCCTTCGCTGCATCGTACCCGGCCTCCAGTCCGAAGGTGATCATCCCACCATAGCCGCCGTCGAGATACTCGCTTGCGGCCTCGTGGGTCTCGTGGTCCTCGAGACCGGGGTAGTTGACCCAGCTCACCTCGGGGTGGTCATCGAGATGTTCGGCGACGATCTCGGCGTTCTCACAGTGTCGATCCATCCGGAACGGGAGCGTATTGAGCCCCTGGATCGTCTGCCAGGAGTCGAAGGGAGACTGCTGGCAGCCGAGATCGCGCAGGCCGCGGGCGACGGCGGCATAGGTGAACGCGGCGTCGCCGAATCGCTCGGTGAAGTTGACCCCGTGGTAGGCGGGATTTTCACCGGCGATCTCCGGATACTTTTCGACGTTTTCGCCCCACGGGAAGCTGCCGCCGTCGACGAGGACGCCGCCGATCGTGGTGCCGGCACCGTGGATCCACTTGGTAGTGGAGTGCCACACGAGATCGGCACCGTGTTCGAGCGGGTTACAGAGGTACGGCGTCGCAAACGTATTGTCGACGAACAACGGCGCGTCGTGTTCGTGGGCAATCTCGGCGATCGCCTCGATGTCGGGCGTCACCAGCGCGGGGTTGCCGATCGTCTCAAGATGGACGTAGGCGGTGTTCTCGTCGATCGCCTCGGCGTAGGCATCGACGTCGAGCGTGTCGACGAACCGCGTGGAGACCCCGCGACGCTCGACGGTGTGGGTGAGGTACGTGTAGGTGCCGCCGTAAAGCGAGGAGGCGGAGACGATGTTGTCGCCCGGCCCGGCGAGCAGGAACGTCGCGAGGTTCAACGCGGCCATCCCGGAACTCGTCGCGACGGCGGCGATACCCCCTTCCAGGGAGGCGATCCGCTCCTCAAGAACCGCGTTCGTCGGATTCATGATCCGCGAGTAGATGTTGCCGGGCTCCTCTAAGGCGAAAAGCGACGCTGCGTGGTCGGCGTCATCGAAGGAGTAGGACGTCGTCTGGTAGATGGGCGTCGCTCGCGCGCCGGTCGTCGGGTCCGGCTTTCCGCCGGCGTGAAGGCTCCGGGTCGCGAACCGTTGCGTCTCGTCGTCCGCTGATTCGTCTGCCATACCCGTTTCCTCGACCGCCGTCGTGTTAAAGACACGCGGCCCCTGCAGGTCCTGCCGACGTTCCGGAGCCGTTCTCACGTACGGCTTCGGTTCGGCGTCCCACGCGACGCCCCGATTCGGTCTATTTAACCGAGCGAGCGACCTACTGTCGGGCGATGAGTCAGTCCCGGGAGTTCTGTCCCCGCTGTGGCGATCCGGTCCCCGAGCGCGCCGAGCCGCTTCCTGGCCGACCGCGCACGCGAGAGCGAAAGCTCTGTGACGACTGTTATTTCGAGGACTTCGATCTCGTCGACGTCCCGGATCGGATCGAGGTGCTCGTCTGTTCCGGCTGTGGCGCGGTCCGCCGCGGGAATTCCTGGCGGGATGTCGAGGCGCGCGATTACACCGACGTCGCGATCGAGGAGACTGCGGAGCGCCTCGGCGTTCACGTCGACGCCCAGGAGGTCGAGTGGGGCGTCGAACCCGAGCAGGTCGATGAGAACACGATCCGGATGCACTGTCACTTTTCGGGGATCGTCAGGGGAACTCTCCGTGAGGAGTCCGTCACCGTTCCCGTCAAAATTTCCCGGGGAACCTGCGATCGCTGTGGCCATATCGCCGGCGGGTATTACGCCGCGATCGTCCAGGTTCGCGCGGACGGCCGCGATATCACTTCTCGGGAGCGACAGCGCGCCATCGAGATCGCACGATCACACGTGGCGGCCCAAGAGGAGAAAGGCGACCGTGAAGCCTTCATCACGGAGATTGACGAGACCGACGACGGCCCGAACATCAAGATCTCCTCGAACGGACTCGGACAGGACGTCGCGACCCGGATCACGGAGCGACTTGGCGGGAGCTTCGAGTCCTATCCGACCCTCGTCACCGAGGATACCGACGGCAACGAGGTCTACCGGGTCACGTTCGCCATTCGGCTTCCCCGGTTCGCCCCCGGCGAGGTAGTTGATCCGAACGACGGCGACGGCCCCGTTCTCGTCACCGGCGTCTCAAAACGGGTTCGGGGGATCCGTCTGGCAAGCGGCGAGGAGTACGCTTCCGAGTTTGAGGAGGGGGCGGCCCCCGAGGCGGACCGGATCGAAACTCACGAGGATGCGGTCGAGACGACCGTGGTGACCGTCGAGGACGAACACGCCGTCCAGGTGCTCGATCCGGAGACATACGAGGCCGTCACGGTTCCAAATCCCGAGTTCTTCGAGGCCGACGCCGACGCGGCGCTCGCGGTGAAATACGACGGCGAGGTCTATCTGCTTCCGGATCAGGATCCTTCGAGGATCGACGAGGACGCGTAATCGAGAACGCGTGAGTGTGTGAGCGAGATCCCGCGTTCGACGCGGGAATCAGTCGGCGCGTGCGGGCGTCGCGTCCACACGCCGTCTCGTCGACCGTTCAGATTCGTCCACGTCGATGCCGTGCCGTTCCAACTGTTCGAGGAACTCGCTCTCGTCGATCCCGGCCCGGGATGCCGCTTGCGACAGTGTCAGCGTTCCCGAGTCGTACAGCGTGAGCGCCGTCGACAGCCCGTGGAATGCCATGTTTCCTGATGGGTCGTGATTGATTATGAATGTTACTATGTCCTAGGGGGGATATTCAGACCTTATATGATATAAGGCCACATTCGAGAAGCGGCGATGACACGAATGCATTTAAGAGTCATTCGAAGATCGGGAACGACGACAGCCGTCGACCCGGTCGAACCGTGGACACAGGAGTTATGTCCGCCTGCGGTCCTATTCGGAACATGGACCGACAGAAATTCTTCGCGCTGTTCTTCGCGTTCCTGATGGTCAGTTCGATGGTTGCCTGGGGCGTCTCGCTCATCTAGCCAGGACCTCATCGTTCACCGACTTATCGGATTTCCCTCCTTCGTTGAGGCCCGCGCACGCTTCTCGTGACCCGACTCCTCAGCCGTCGCCCCAGACGTCCGAGAGGGGATGGTTTTCACGCCGCTTCGCGTCGCGTTCGGATCGGGTGTCCGACCGGTTTTGATCGCTGACGTCGTTCGATCCCGTCGTCCGATCGGTGCGATTTTCCCCTCCCTCGCGGGTCGACGGCGGGGTCGTTTCGGCGGTGGACGGGGCGGTAGTTGGAGTCGCCTCGATCCCTCCGAGTGCGGTCTCGGGATCCACCTCGGGAAGGTCGGGCGTGGACATCGCCCGGATCTGGTCCGCGAACCACGGCGGTACGTCGGCGCGTGCGCGATCGAAGAGGTCGAGAATCGAGTCGTCGGCGAGATACGTCGCACCGGCGTCGTCCGGCGCACGCACGACGCGTCCGCACGCCTGGATGACGGTTCGAAGCGCCGCACGGTGGTACCACGCCCACTGTCCCTCCTCCAGGCGTCGGGCGACCCGCGAGTCGTTCGTGTTCAGATAGGGCGCCTTACAGATCACCTGCCAGCGACACAGATCGTCGCGAAGATCGAGTGCCTCCTCCATCTTCACCGAGACGAACACTTCCGGATCGTCGCTCGCCTTCCAGGTCTCGAGTTCGTCGTCGCGAGTCACCTTCGTGTGTCGGCGCAGCCGCGGCGCCACGCCGAGATCGCCAAGCCGATCCACGAGCCGGTCGGCGATCGCGTACGAGTGGGCGTGGATCAGTCCCTTCTCGTGGGGATGTTCCGCCATCAGCCGGACGATCAGGTCGGCGATCCGGGGGATCGTCCGGTCGCGGTGTTCGTAGGTCATCTTTCCCTGCGTGACGTCGTACAGCGGCCGATTCTCGAGCGGGAAGGTGTGATCGACGTCCACGAGCGCGACGTCGTCGGGATCGAGACCCACGCCGCGACAGAACGCCTCCTTCGAGAGGATCGTCGCCGACAACAGCGCGAACCGGTTCCCTCGATCCCAGACCGTATGTCGGAGATAGCGGGCCGGATCGAGCGGCTTGATCGTGATCGTCGTTCCCTCGCCGCCGGGCTGGTCGACGACCCACGTGGTGGCGCTTTCCCGGTCGCGGTAGTCCTCCAGAAACCACCCGAGTTCGCCGATCAGCTCCTGGAGGCGGTCGCGGCGAGCGACCTCCTCGGCGTCGAGTTCCGATCGTCCGACGAGGTCGTCCTTTGCGCGCTCACAGACGTCACGCAGTTGCTCGACGAACCGGGCGGTGCGATCGAGGGGGCCGTGATCGCTGTTCGATCCGGCATCGGAACGGGGCTCGGAACCGGAGATGTCGGGCACTCCCACGTCTTCCCACACCGGCACTCGATCCGGCGAAAGCTCGATCGTCGCGTACATCTCGGCCCACTCGGCGAGGCCGTGCGCCTCGTCGATCACGACCACGTCGCGTTTCCCGAACACCTCCGATCCGGCCGTTTGCATGAAGTACGCGAGCGTCATGGCGGCAAACCGCCGTGAAGAGGCGATCGCTCGGTCGGAAAAGTACGGACACCGGTGTTTCACGCTGCAGTCGAACCCACGCTGGCGAGCGCAGGGCGCACGGTTGACGGGGGTGTCGTGTTCTCCCGGCAGAATGCAGGCGTAATTCGACTTGCCGCGGATCACGTTTAGATCCTCGAGGAGTTCGTCGGCCGCGACGTCGTCGAGTTGGGAAACCTGGGGTGTCGTGTAATACGCTCCGGTCGCCTGCCGCGGATCGGCCGCCTCGACGGTCCGTGCACCCCCCATGATCGACCGGGCGAGAAGCGACTTCCCGCTGCCGGTCGGCGCGCGGACGAGGACGACCTCGTTGCCCGTCGCGAAGGCGTCACGGATATCGTGGAGGGCTTGCTCCTGGGCACCGCGAAAGCTCGGGGCGGGGAACTCCGTGAGAATCCGGTCGGGGTCCACACTTTCGGGTCCGTTGCGATCGGAGTAAACCTATCGGAAGACGGGAGCTAGCCGGACACGCCGATTCACTCCGTGTGGTCCTCGTTCTCACAGGAACTTCGAAGCCGTTCGACGTCGGCGGCGACCGGCTCTCGATCCTCGGGAAGCCGCTCTACGCATTCGAAACAGAGGAAGAACTCGGAGCCGTCGACGAGTTCGAGAGTCATCCCTTGGGTAGACTCGAACGCGAAGCTCCAGAGATCGCCGATCCCGCCCGCGATCCGGATCTCGGATTTACAGACTGCACACGACTGCGTCGCCATGCTTACGATTTGAAACGCCGACGGATAGGCATGTCGACCGGTTGGGAATCCACCCTTCACTCGGTGCATGCGTCTGTACGCCCGTGCATTTGTCCGTTCGATTCCCTGCCTTTCCCCTTCCCTCCCCTCCCTGCCTTTCCCCTCCCCTCCCCTCCCTGCCTTTCCCCTCCCCTCCCTGCCTTTCCCCTCCCTTCCCTTCTGCCCGTCCGCAGCGATACGGCGGTCACGCCGAACCCTCACGGGCGCCAGGATTCCGCATCGAGGAGCCATAACGTACCGACGGCGATGACGCCTCCGGTGAGCCCGGAGAGTACAGTGAATCCGGGGGCAGGCGACAGGAAGATCGAAGCGAGGAGAACGACGGATCCGACCAGGAGAACTGGCGTGTGCTGGCGGATCGTGGCGATCACGATCGGAGCGACCGCCGTTCCCGTGATCGCCGTCATGAGAACGAAGGTCCCCGCCGGCGTGATCTCCGGGATCGGCGAGGTCGTCGCGATGAGTCCGGCCCGAATCCCGAATCCGATCACTCCGATTGCACTGGCGACGGGGATCGCGGCTGCAGACCACGGGGTCACGGACCGACCGGCGATCGCGACCGCCGCGGCCGCAAGGAGAACGACCCCGACGACGAGAAGCGCAGGCGAGAGGATCGATGTGCCGGTAGTCGGATCCTCGAGGATCGACCCGAGCGCGGACGATCCACTCGCGTTCCAGACGGCGATCGAGCCGCCGGTCGCGAGGATCCCGGCCGGAAGGAGAACGATCGCGCGACTGCGGCGACTGAGTCGTAACATACCGAGGACGCCGATGTCCGACCTGAAAAGTCGCCCGGTAAGGGTGGATGCGTGCCTATAAAAACGTCCGCCATCAAAATTAGTCCGTGTTGGGGCCGGATCGAACCCGTTTCGGACGATTGCCGTTCGAAACGACGATCATCGGTACGATCACGCGCAAGCTTACTTATGTACCGCCGTCGAAAGGAACACGATAGATGGGTCTGATCCGATGACGCTATCAGCGGGGGACGACTGGCCGGAGGACTTGGAGGATCTCCAGAGCGACGGCCAACGGGAACTGCTCGCACGAGCCATCGTCAACCTCGCGGAGGAACGCGACATCGATGTCCCCGACGCCGAGACGATCGAGAGCATTCGCTCGGATCTCCAAAGCGTCGAACGCGACGTCGAGACCGTTGAGCGCGACGTCAATGGGCTCGACGCCGACGTGGAGACGCTTGAAAACGAACTCGATGAGAAGATCTCGGACGTCCGAAGCCGTGTGATACAGGTCCTCAAGGAGGCCGAATCTCGCTCGCCCAAGGACCATGATCATCCGGAACTCGCCGAGGAGATCGACGGAATCGCGTCGGCGCTCGACGATCTGGTGATGCGGATGGACGGCTTGGAGGACGACTACGCGGCGACGGAGGCCCTGAGCGAGTCGGTCGCGGATCACGACGAGCAGCTGGCCGACTTCGAGGTGAAACTCACCCGGGTGGCAAAGGGGGTCGTGAGCACGCAACGGCGGCTCGGGAAGCTGGAAGCGCTTCGCTCGCGCCGGAAGGCGCTCGAGGACATCCTTTCGCGGGCGAACTATCACGGGATCACGAAGGCCGCCTGCGAGAACTGTGAGGAGACGGTCTACGTGGGCCTACTCGGCGAGCCGCGGTGTCCCCACTGTGACAGCCACTTCGCATCCGTCGAGCCGAAATCCGGCTTCTTCGGGAAACCGTGGCTCACCATCGGCGATCGCCCGGCGCTGGAAGGCGAGATCGAGGGACCGGACGACGCCGAGGACATTCTGGAGGACTGAGGATGGACGACGACGCCACCGACCCTGACGACGCCGGAGATCCCACCGACAGCGCCGATTTTGACGACCCTGGTGCGGATTTTGACGACCCTGACACCGACGATTCCGACGTGGATGACGCCGACCGCGAGCCGATTGATCTCTCGGAGAGGCACGAATCGGAAGCCACCACCGACTGGACGTTCGGTCCGGTCGATGAGTCCGGAACAAACGATGAATCGGCTGGAACAAGCGATGACTCGGCTGGAACAAGCGATGACTCGGCTGGAACAAGCGATGAACTGGCTGAAACCGACGAGCCGGTCGAAGAGGTATCGACGGAGCCGACGGACGCCGATCGCGTGGTCGGTCTCGACGAGACGATGTCGGAACTCGAGACTGGCTCGGACTCGATCGAGGCGGATGTAGCGGGCGATCCCTTCACGGAACTCGACGCGGACGACGGGTTTTCGGCTTCGGCAGCGGATCGATCCGGGTCCGATTCGACCATCGAGGACGGAGACGACGATCCCTTCCAGCAGATGGACGTCGACGTGGTGACCGACGACGTCTGGGAGAGCCTCGATGCGGAGGGATCGAGCTTCGAGATCGGCGGGGAGGCGAAACTGGTCGATGAGGACGAACGTTACGAGGAACACCTCGTCGCGAAGCGACAGTACTGTCACCGCTGTCCTCACTTTAGCGCCCCCCCAACTGTCGAATGCAACCACGAGGAAACGACGATCGTCGAGGTGATCGGTGTTGACGAATTTCGGGTGCGAAACTGTCCGATGGTGACCGATGGCGAACCGGAATTCGATCGCACCGACCGATAGTCCGAGCCGGCAGTCGGCGACGTCGCCTGGCGGAACGAACGGTTCAAACGGCGTGAACGTATATCATTAGAGACGAGTCATTAATGCAATTCTGTCAGGAGTGTGGATCGATGATGGTGTCGGTCGACGGAGAGATGGTCTGTCAAAACCCCGACTGCGGGGCCACGAGCAGTCGTGACGACGACCTCGCGGAGCAGTTCGTCTCGACCGAGGAACAAAGCGACGACGACCTCATCGAGACGGAGGAGGGAGCGAACTTCGAAGGGAAGCCGACCGCCACCGACGTGACCTGTGACGAATGTGGCCACGGCGAGGCGTGGTACACGATCAAACAGACCGGCAGCGCCGACGAACCGCCGACGCGATTCTTCAAATGCACGGAGTGTGGACATCGGTGGCGCGGATACAACTGATCGTCTCCGTTCGCGCCCGACCCCCTTCACTGTCCCATCTCTCCGCGTCGATCCCTACCCTTACCCGTCTTGCGCGAGACAACCCCCGTAATGACCACGGAGGACGACGTCGCCGACCGGCGCATCGACAGCAACCTGTTTATCACGGTCTCGGGACCGCCGGGATGTGGCGCGACGACGCTGAGTGAGAGCCTTTCGTCGGCGCTGGATTGTGGCTACGTTTCGGGTGGAGAGATATTCCGCGAGATCGCGGAGGACCGTGATATGAGCCTGTCACAGCTGGTCGCCAAAACTGGCGAGTCCCAGGACATCGACCGTGAACTCGATCGTCGGCTCCGGCGGATCGCCGAAAAGTGGGGTGCGGCAAACAAGGCATTCGTCCTCGAGTCCCGTCTCGCGGGCTGGATCGCGGGCAACCGCGCCGACCTCCGCATCTGGCTCGACGCGCCCGAGGAGGTTCGCGTCGAACGGACTGCCGACCGCGAGGAGATCGGGGCGGAGATGCGCGTCCGCGAGGTGATCGAAGCCCAGCGATACGAGTCGTACTACGACATCGACATCACCGATCGATCGATCTATGATCTCTGCGTAAACACCGGTCGCTGGACCGCGGACGGCACGCTCGCCGTTGCTCTGACGGCGATCGAGGAGTACGATCCCGAACGGGACGAGGGAGCGATCCCGACTCCGGATCTGGAAATATAGACGTCGGTTCTCGGGAGCTATCGCTCCGATCGGAACCGATCGAGGAACCACTCGCCGATCGTCTCCCCGACCCGCTCGACCTGTCCGATGAAGAAATGGTCGGCGGCGACCTCCGTGAGCGTGATCGTCTCGGGCGGACGGTTCGCCTGGATCTCGCGTGCGCGTTCGACGAGAGACTCCCAGTCCGTGGTGGTGTCACGCGTCCCGTGGACGATCCGGATCGGACACTCGATGTCGTCGAGTGCCGCCACTGCGTCGATGTCGGGATTGAGGCGCGGTGCGGGCGCCAGTGCTGCGACCCCCGACAGGTCCTCGCGGTCCGCCGCCGCCACGAGCGCGAGACAGCCGCCGAAGGAGTAGCCAAAGAGTCCGATGTCCGCATACCGATCGAACGCCCACGCGAGAGCGTTGTCCGTGTCGGCCAGTTCGCCGTATCCTTCATCCCACTCTCCGTAGTCGAATCGTAGGCAGTCGACGCCGAAGTCGGCGACTACCGTGGAGACTGCCTCGAGACGTTGATCGCCGCGATGGCCGCCGTGTTGGGGATGTGGCGGGCAGGCGACCACGCAGGCGTTCGGGGGTGACTCGCTGTCTCCGTCGCCGTCCGATTCGATCGCGCCATGATCGAGCGTTGCCCGGACGTCGCGCCCGCCCGGGATCGGGACGTTCTCGGAGTCGGTCATGCCATGACTCGCGATTCAGGGGACGGGCGTGACGCGGTCGACGCCCTCCAGTCGCTCGATCCCCTCGACGATCGCCTCCTGATCGGCGTCAGCCTCGTAGTAGAAGACGAGATCGAAGGTCCCCTCCCGGAGCAACTGTTGACACTCCCAGACGAACGATTCGTCCTCGAGGGTGAGTCCCTGAAACTGGTTCGAGGAGAACTCCGGATCGTCGTTGCCGGCCTCGATGTAGGTCTCGCCCGTGCTGGCCGCCTCCGCGATCACGTCGTTGATCGCGACGGTCAGTTCGTGCATCTCCAGATCGGATCGGCCGTCGTACGTGGAGTGAACGATACAGCCCTGGAGATCGATATCTCCCGGCTCCAGAAGTGCCATCGTGCGCTGATAGAGGTCGTCGTCCAGCGTCTCGCTCATTATCAGGGGTTCGATCGCGTTGGATAAACGAATGGCGATCCGAGCGTCCCACGAGCGATGGCTTCTGACCGTAGTCCTCAACGACGTCTCGCCGCGATCCGTCGGACGATCACTCCGACTGGATGGCGTCCGGCCGTCGGGTTCGCGCTCGTCGTGCTCGTCGTCTCTATCGTTCCAGTACCCGGCGGGGCCTCACATGGCACGGTATTTCCGACGGTCGGTTCGGTCCAGATCGATCCGTTCGTCGTGAGCCATTTCCTCGCGTCCGCGATCCTGGCTGCGCTCTGTCACCGATCGCTGGCGGATCGCAACCGAACGGATCCCTCGGCCTGCGCGGCCTCGGTACGGAGACGATCTCGCCGTCGTATTCTCACCACGGCTGCGATCGCGGTCGCAATCGCTGCCGGCTACGGTGCAGCGATCGAGACCGTTCAGATACCGGTTCCCTGGCGGTCCGGCGGACTCTCGGATGCCGCGATCAACGCCATCGGTGCCCTGTCCGGCGTGTTTGCTCGCTCGGTTCGGGCGTGGGCGAAGACAGGCGAGAGCGAGGTGCGGTGACGATGGCGGTTGCTGTGGGATATGGACGATACGAGGCATGACGACGGACGGAACGCCGGTCGCCGCGTCGACCGCGGCGATCCGGGGCTCGAGGTAAAATCGTCGCGATTTAACCGGCACGCCGCAAAGCGCGCGTATGCGACTCATCGCGTTCGACTTCGACGGGACGCTCTCCGACTCCGAGATGACGGTGTTGCTCGCCGAACGGGCCGGCGTCGCCGAGGAAGTCGCCGATATCACGGAACGGGCGATGAACGACGAGCTAAGCTACGCCGAGAGCCTCTATCAGCGTGCCGCCCTGCTGGAGGGGCTCTCCGCGGAGGACGTCTCGGACGCCTTCGACCGCGTCCGGATTCGTCCCGGTGCCGCCGAGCTGATCGCTCGATTGCGGGAGGCCGGACACCACGTCGCCATCCTCACGGGCGGCTTCGAACGCGGCGTTGAGGCCGCTCTCGCCCGCGAAGGCGTCGACGTGGATACGATCATCGCCAATCGGCTCCCGCAGTCGGGCGGGCGGCTAACCGGAGACGCCGAGGGACCGCTCATCGAGGGCACGAAGGATACGGCACTCGAGGAGCTCGCCGAGGAGGTCGACCTTCCCATGGCTGACACCGTCGCGATCGGGGACGGGGCAAACGATCTCCCGATGCTCGAGGTCGCGGGCCTCTCCGTCGGGTTCGTCCCGAAGCCGGCCGTCCGTCCCTCCTGTGACGTCGTCGTCGCCTCGATGGCTCGACTCGGTTCCGTTTTCGAGGGGTATCGCGTGCTCCCGACGGCGGAGACGCCCGAGTGACCGGTGTAGAGATGTCCCCGGTGACGGTCGGATGAGGATGAGCCGTCGAACATCCGTGTCGCTGGGAACTCGTCGCTGGGAAC
>NZ_JBGUBC010000013.1:0-80200 GCF_041821145.1 Halopenitus sp. H-Gu1
AGCGAACGATTCCACCGAGCGAACACTCGACGTTCGGATTGGACTCCGCTAACATCCATTTGGATTATCGCGCCAGATCCCACTGGTGCAGGTCAAAGAGAACTGTCTGAGACCGTCTTCTCGACGATCGAGCGGACGATCTCGGCCAGGCGGTGCGTGCTCAAGCGTGGTCTGCAAATTTTGTGAACTCGTCTTGATGTATGATCGACAACAGTACGCGAACCATGACAAAGTGAAATCAAACGCCTTCTGTCGATTCAGTACCCAAATACTTCAAGTATCCCCATGGGAATACATTACATACACATGAAAAATGACAAAATGGATAAAAGTCGAGTAGCGCCTGATGACCCGGATTTGCTCCTACAGCTCATGGAGTCCACGAACGATTGCCTCTGGATGTTCACCCCTGACTGGGAGGAGCTAATATTTGCCAATTCAGCATATGAAGACATCTTCGGACGGTCGGTGACGGAACTCAAAGAAGACCCGGAGAACTTCGTTGAAGCCATTCATCCAAACGATCGCCAAACAGTCATGGGCCAGATGGCGGAGCTTTCGAACGGCAACCCGATTGATTTAGAGTTTCGGGTCAACCCGGAAGTCGACTATGAGACGTGGGTCTGGGTGCAAGGAGAGCCAGTGCATACTGAAACAGGCGAGGTGGAATATGTTGCCGGATATACGCGGGACATTAGCGAGCGGAAGGACTACCAGCAGAAACTAGAGCAACATCGGGAGGAGCTTGAGCAATCCAATGAGAGTCTCCGGGAGTTCGCATACATCGCCTCACACGACCTCCAGGAGCCGCTCCGGATGGTATCGAGCTACGTCGAATTACTCGATCAGGAATACGGTGAACAGTTCGATGACGAGGCAGAAGAATACATGCAGTTTGCGGTCAACGGCGCTCAGCGGATGAAGCAGATGATAAATTCACTGTTGGAGTACTCTCGTGTCCATACCGATGCCAAGGAGTTCGACGAAACGGATGTGAACGAGGTATTCCAAACCAGTCGCCAGGACTTAGAACTCCTGATCGACGATCACGATGCCGAGATATCGGTTGGCGATCTCCCGATCGTCAGAGCCGACCGTGAACAGCTGGGACAGGTGTTTCAGAATCTGATAAAGAACGCCATCGAACACGCCACCGAAAATGGGATTCCGAAAATCGAGGTGACGGCGACGGAACGCGATGATGCATATGAATTCGCCGTTTCGGACAACGGTCCTGGCGTTCCGATCAACGAGCAAGAAGAGATCTTCAAGATCTTCCAGCAAGGCGCATCCGCGTCGAACACTGCCAATTCCGGAATCGGGTTGGCGATTACACAACGTATTGTTCAGCGTCATGGCGGGACGATTTGGGTCGAATCGGAACACGACTCCGGTGCAACATTCAAATTCACTATTCCGAAGGTCTCACCAATCGCCATGCAGGAGGAGGAGGAACAACCATGACAAATACGGGTGAGCCGGTTGAAATCCTGCTCGCGGAGGACAACCCAGGTGACGCAAAGCTCACGGAGAAGGCATTTGAACAAGGGAATATCCTCAACAACTTGTATATCGTCGAAAATGGCGTTGAGGCGATGAAATTCCTCCGACAGGAAGGCGAATTCGAAGATAATCCGAGGCCGGACCTTGTGTTGTTGGACCTCAATATGCCCAGGAAGGATGGCTGGGAGGTGCTTGAAGAGATCGATGAGGATCCGGACCTTCGAGGGTTCCCCGTTATCGTTCTCACAAGCTCCGAAGCCGAATCGGATATCGTGAGGTCCTATGAGTTGCAAGCGAACGCGTATCTGACGAAGCCCGTTGATTACTCCGGATTTATGGATATCATCCAGCGATTCGAGGATTTCTGGTTATCGGTCGTCAAAATGCCTCCCAAGTAACCATGCCCGGTTCAGATCTCCAACCGGACGTGCTGCTGGTAGAGGACAATCCTGGAGACGCTCGACTCGTGAAGCATCATCTAAACGCAACGCATGTGGCCGATATCGTCGGCGACGTCACACTACACCACGAAGAAACCCTTTCAGACGGCCTGAACGCTCTGGAAGCGAATTCTCATGATATTTTGTTTCTTGATCTCGGGTTGCCCGAGAGTACCGGGCGACAGACGCTGGATCGCGTGCTGGAAGAAGACCTGAGAATACCGCTTGTCGTGCTTACCGGCCTCAATGACCGTAAGACGGCTGTCACAGCAATTCAGCGTGGTGCTCAAGACTACCTCCTAAAAGACGATCTGGATGCCGACACGCTCGCCCGATCCCTTCGGTATGCTATCGAGCGCAACCAACAAGAAGAGAAACTACGGCGACAAAACGAACGCCTTGATGAATTTGCCAGCGTCGTCTCCCACGACCTGCGGAATCCACTGAACGTGGCCGAAGGGCGACTGGATATCGCACGCGAACAGAGCCGTAACGAACACCTCGATATCGCGGCGAGCGCTCTCAACCGAATGGAACAATTGATCGAGGACCTCCTCACATTAGCACGACTGGGCGAGGCTATTGATGAACTAGAATTCATTAGTCTGAAGACGCTTGGCGAGGAGTGTTGGAAAAACATTGACACAGCGAACGCGGATTTGGTTATCGACACCGATCAGGTCATTCATGCCGACGAAGGCCGACTACGACAACTCATAGAGAATCTGATCAGAAACGCTATCGAACATGGGGGACAAGCAGTGACGGTAACGATCGGTGCACTCTCCGACGGCTTCTACGTGGAAGACGATGGACCTGGAATTCCTGATGGCGAAAGCGACCAGATCTTCGAAAAGGGATACTCAACGTCGCCGGAGGGGACTGGGTTCGGACTTATGATCGTCGAGGTGATCGCTGATGCACACGACTGGCACATTAGCGTGAACGAGAGCGTGACGGGTGGGGCACGGTTTGAAATCACCGGCGTCGACATCGAGTAATTGCTCCCGATGCGTCTCGGCACGATGCCGCCGAACTGTTCAGAACACGGTTAGTGCCGGGTTTCGTTTGCCACTATACCGAACGGTCAGGTATCGGTTAATCGACTACCCCTCGTTTGGGTCGTTCTTGGAACGGAGGGGCCTCCCACCCCACTGTACTGACTGAGAGATCTTTCTATTATCCGTTTCTTGTATGCCTTGCGTTGACCTCTGAGGAAGTTGCTGGAGATCGAGTGAGGAATCTCATCTCGTTGACTCTGCTTCGATGGCCTCGCTTGCGGTGTTATTCAGCTGTTTTGGAGAGCGACGAGCCGTTATTGTTTCGACCTCAAATTGATAGAAGGATTGCTCAACTGATTCCATGTCTACGTAGTCTTCGAACGTATACAGAGCGGGGAAGGTAGCCGTATCCGCAAGTGCAGCATAGGCTGTCGATTCCTCGTCAGAAAGGTGGGTAAGGGTACCCGTGAGAATGACGCTTGTCCACGCATCGGGCAGTTCCGATTCAACTACAGTGAAACTCGCCGTTTCAGTCGTTTCGAGGAACTCGCGTTTCTTGCTTTCTCCCTCGAAAGCAAAAAGAAAATAAAGCGTGGTTAGGTCCGTATCGTAGCCGAACGAAAGGGGGACTGTATACGCTTCTCCCTCCTTTGTGAGACCCAACACGCCGAACTCGGCATCCCCCAGATATGTTCTTGCCTCGGCTTCAGAAACATCCATCCCGAATAGTTCTCGACCTGCGTCCTCGGATGTCATACCTCAAAATCATAGCTCTGGGTGTTAAATGATGGGTAAATCCAGAATCATTTTCCTGTTTGGTTTGGCTACTGTATTGGCCGATTCGCGTACGCCATTCAATACGGCCGATCGCAGCTATCTGGCGTTACGGATTCCAATAAAATCATCCCGATATCTCTCTCGTTCATGTTATCCCGATCCAGATTTCGCCCGGGTTCCTGGAGACGGAGAATCCACCGCTCAACGGGGGATCGTGCACATCGATAGGATCGGAGAGAACACAGAGACTTCTCCCCCACCTGGCTCCGTCTAAAACTCGAATGCGAGTGCCTTCACTTCTCCGACCGGAAGTCTGTCCCACTCGTCGAGCAGGCCCATGTGCAGCCGACACAGTCCGCGGCATCGGGTACGCTACTCATGTCGCCACACCTTACGCTAGCGGTTTGCTACCAGAATATGAACGTAAGTTATCAAGCCGGAGAAGGGATTTGAACCCCTGACCTATTCCTTACGAAGGAATCGCTCTGCCAGCTGAGCTACCCCGGCGCGTCCGGTTTCGACTACCCGGATAAGCAAAATAAGCCTTCCGAAACCGCGACACGTCGCCACGAGCCACCACGTCTCATGATTCGGCGTCGATAGCTCCTGTTCCCCGTTCGGAACCGATCGACACGCGTTCGAGAGGCGATCGGCGCCTCGGTCGATCACTGACGCGTCAACCGGACGTCGAGACAGACGTTGTGTTCGTGGGGCGCGTACGATCGAACGACGCGTTCGGTCTCGACCGAGACCGTGTAGGCGTCGCCGGCGGCGTCCTCGATCGCGGTGCGGCCGGGACCGAACGGGTCGTCCTCGTGTTGGATGTCGTAGTAATGGATCAGACAGTCGTCGCCGGCGATCATGACTGCGGCTTCCAGGAATTCGTCGGCTGAGTGGGGGAGGTTCATCACGATTCGGTCGGCCCACCCCGTCCAGTCGGCCGCGACCTCGCGGACGTCCCCCTGAAGCGGGGTTATCCGGTCCGCGACGTCGTTTCGTTCGGCGTTCTCGTGCAGATACTCGATCGCCTGCTCGTTGAGATCGCAGGCGACCACCTCGGCACCACGAGCGGCCATCGGAATCGCGTAGGGGCCAACGCCCGCGAACATGTCGAAGGCGTGTTCGCCGGTCTCGACCTGTTTCACAACGCGGTGGCGTTCGGTCGCGAGCCGTGGTGAGAAATACACCTCGGTGATGTCGAGCGCGAACTCGTGGCCGTACTCCCGGTGGATCGTCTCGGTGTCGTCCCCGGTGAGGACGTCCCACTGACGAACGCGAAGCTCACCTTCGATCGGTGAAGCGCGGTTCACGACCGTCTCACACGGAATATCGGAGTCCATCACGGCCTTCGCGATCGCCGATGCCCGTTCGTCATCGTCCTCGTCGATGATGACGATGTCGCCGAGTCGCTCGATGGAAGGCTCATAGCCGAGCAGGTCCGCGGGCGTGGTCGGGGTCTCGCGTCGGTCGGGATCGCGCTCGATGATCGATCTCCGGAGCGGCGGGGGGACGTCCTCGCGGGCGGTGACGGGAAGGTAGATCGTGCCGTTCTCGACGGTGATCTCGTATTCGCCCGCGAGCGCCCCCGCCTCAGCCAGTCGGCGGCGGACCTCCTCACCACGCTCGCGGTCGACGGCGACGCAGGGGACGGTCATCGTCGGAAAAAGGGAAGCGCGCCAATAAGGGGTACCGATCCGGCCCGGATGGAGTCCATCGGTGGCTCACCGCCATCGTCGCATTTTTGTCGACCGCAGGAGTGACGGAGAGCGTGAACGCTCCGATCAGTCTCCTGGCCGGCGTGGTCTTCGGATTGGCGCTGGCCGCGCCGCCCGGTCCGATGAACGCGATCATCGCCGAGGAATCGGCCTGGCGCGGGTGGAGCGCGGGGTTCAAGGCGGGACTGGGGGCGGCAAGCGCCGATGCGGTCTTCTTCGTTCTCGCGTACCTCGGCGTCGTCTCGATAGTCGAATCACGTCCGACGGTGCGGGCTATCATGGTTGGCATCGGCGGATTCCTGATGATGTATTTCGCCTACGGCGCGGCAAACGGGGTCCGCGCGTCGTTTCGCCCTGGCGGCACCGGCGAGGCGATCGTCGAAAAAACGGGCGGCAAGGGGTTCCGAAAGGCGTTCGTGCTTGCGTTGACCAATCCCTATCAGATCCTCTTTTGGCTCACCGTCGGCGTCGGGCTGCTTCGTCCGGGTACCCTGGACGTCCTTTCGTGGGTTCCGGTCGTCGGCGAGGAGCTAACCGGGACGTTCGTGGTCGCCACCGGCTCGCCGGCGCTCGTCGGCGGCCTCTTCGCGGGAATCGGCGTCTGGATCACGGGATTCCCGGCAGCGATCGTGCTTGCCGAACGACGGATCGAGCGGCTGGCGCCGGTGGTCGCGCTGGTGTCCGCGGTCGTGCTTGCCGGGTTCGGCGTCTACTTCCTGTATGACGCCGGGTCGTTCCTGCTCGATGTCTCCCCGTGAGAGTCCGCCCGCGATTTCCTGACAGCGCGTGATCGAGAGAACGTCAGTGCACTTGATCGAGAGAACGTCCGTGAGGACCTGATCGAAGCAGGCGGAAAGTTCGTCCGCTTCCGAATCCGCACCCACCGCGAAGAGGCCGAATCGTGTCCGAAATCGGTGGCCGCTCCCCGCTATCGAATTGGGAGTCGACACCGAACCTCATCTGTAAATGGGTACGTAAGCCTTCGCACCGACCCGACCGACGGCCCGGAGGATTGTCGATGCTTTCTGCGCATCGAATATACCTATAGATATGCACAAAATGCATAAATATGTTGTGGTGGTGTCGCTGAAACCACGTCAGGGGCCGGAGAACATCCTTCATAACCGTTGGGCAACACCTATCAGTATCCTCCGGAAACCCACGTGCATGTTCGAGAAGTCGACGTGGATCAAGCTGCCGCGGAGCGTGCTGCTTGGCCACGGCGTCCTCGACGATCTCGGGGCGGCCGTCGATGACCTGTATCTCTCCGGTCGGCCGCTCGTCGTGACGAGTCCGACGCCGAACGATCTGGCCGGCGATCGCGTCCGGGAACAGTTCGACGACCCGGCGACGGCCATCGTCGAGGAGGCCTCCTTCGGGGCCGTCGAGGACGTCATCGAAACGGCCGAAGCCGTCGATCCGGAGTTCCTGCTCGCAGTTGGCGGAGGCAAGCCGATCGACACGGCGAAGATGGCTGCAGACCACCTGGGGGTCGGGTTCGTCTCGGTCCCGACGGCCGCCTCCCACGACGGCATCGTCTCCGGACGGTCGTCGATCCCGGAGGGCGACACTCGACACTCAGTGGCCGCGGATCCGCCGCTCGCGGTCGTTGCGGACACGGAACTTCTCGCGGATGCGCCCTGGGAACTTACGACCGCCGGCTGTGCGGACATCATCTCCAATCACACCGCAGTGAAGGACTGGCGGCTCGCGAGACGGTTGCGGAACGTCGAGTACTCGGAGTACGCCGGCGCACTCTCACAAATGACTGCGGAGTTGCTCGTCGCCAACGCCGACTCGATAAAGCCGGGACTCGAGGAGTCGTCGTGGATCGTCGCGAAGGCGCTCGTCTCCTCGGGCGTCGCGATGTCGATCGCCGGATCGTCGCGTCCGGCCTCAGGGGCCGAACACCTCGTCTCTCACCAACTCGACCGCATCGCGCCCGGAAAGGCGCTACACGGCCACCAGGCCGGCGTGGCCTCGATCGTGACGGAGTACCTTCATGGTGGCGAGGATGGCGAGTGGCGGTCGATACGCGATGCACTCGCAAGCATCGACGCACCGACGACCGCGGAGGAACTCGGCGTTACTGACGCGGAGTTCATCGAGGCGTTGACCACCGCTCACGAGATCCGGGACCGATACACGATCCTCTCCGGCGGCGTGAACGAGGAGGCCGCCGTCCAGGTGGCGACCGAAACCGGGATCATTTGATCGGCGAGCCGGCTGGTTCGCTCGGCGAACCAAAGACGCATTACCGCCCCGCCCCGACCGATCAGCATGGCAGCCGCTCTCCGGAGTCGAGCGAAAGAGCACCCGAAAGCCGTCACCGCACTGCTCACCGTTATTGGATACGGAACCGTCCTCGGCGTGTTCCTCGTACCACGGTTTCAGGCGCTGTTTCCGGACCTTTCACGTGCAACCGTCGAACTCCTCACCCACGCGATCGCCGTCGTGAACTCGATGACGATCCTCACTCTCGCGCTCGGCTGGTACTGGATCCGGAACGGGAACGTGAAACGACACCGGAGGGCGATGAGCGTCTCGTTCGTTCTGATCGTGGCTTTCCTCGGGATCTACGTTCCCCGCGTCGCCGGCGGCGGCACGAAGCACTTCGAGGGCCCCGAACTCGTCACGATCGCCTATCTGGCGATGCTCGCGATCCACATTCTGTTGTCGATCCTCGCCGTCCCGATCGTCATCTACGCCATCGTCCTCGGACTCACCCATACCGAACGCGAGTTACGAAGCGAAACGCCTCACGCGAAGATCGGCCGGATCGCCGCGGGCTCTTGGCTGCTCTCGCTCACGCTCGGCGTCGTGACCTACCTACTTTTGAATCACGTCTACTCGTTCACTTACTGAGCCGTTCGAACTCGCCCGTCTTTCACGGGCGGCGCAGGAAGATACTCGTCGCCCGCCATTCGATGACCTCCTCGTCGTTCTGATTGTGTGCAGTCAGCTCCCCTGTGACGTATCCGCGATCGTCGCGCGTCGTCGACTTCGTTGCCTCCAGGATTCGGTGTTCGGCCCGAATCCTATCCTCTGCCCGGACCGGCGTTCGCCACCGAAGCTCATCGAGCCCGAAGGCACCGACGCTTGCGGTCCCCGCGAGGAAGCCGTCGACCAGTAGCCGCATACAAACGCTGGCGGTGTACCAACCGCTGGCGATGAGCCCCTCGTGGATCGTCTCACGAGCCACGTCCTCATCGACGTGGATCGGCTGTGGATCGTATCGTTCGGCGAACTCGATCATCTCCGATTTCGGAACCGTGTAACTCCCGAGATCCTGGATCGAATCGACCTCGATGTCCTCGTAATAACGCATTCTCGTTCATCCACCCATCGTCGCGAGGGATAAAGACGATCGTGTTCCATGACGGCACCAACGAGGAGAAGCCGTCGTGTCGGGAGGTTTTTC
Source organism: Halopenitus sp. H-Gu1 (assembly GCF_041821145.1). Classification (NCBI taxonomy): domain Archaea; kingdom Methanobacteriati; phylum Methanobacteriota; class Halobacteria; order Halobacteriales; family Haloferacaceae; genus Halopenitus; species Halopenitus sp. H-Gu1. The sequence goes on from NZ_JBGUBC010000013.1 coordinate 8,858, forward strand.
CGCCAGCCCGATCCAGAACGCCTATGGGAGGCTCGCGAACGCGTGTGGCGATCGTCGGCGAGGAGAGCGCGCTTGAGGCGACTGCCCTCGAAACGGCCGTCTCCGAAGCCGGCGCGACGACGTGTCAAGAGCCTGTTCGTGTGGATGTCGTGCTTGCAGTCGGGGAACGGGGACTCCTGATGGCCGCTCGCGAGTCCCTGGAGGCACCGATCATCGCCGTCGACGCCGGGTGGGCAGGGGATTCGGACGTCCCCGATGGTCACGACGAGTCTCGAGTGACCGGGTTCCCCGACGGGGGCTTGCGGTATGCGATCGATGTCGGGCGCGTCCCCGACGTGCTCGACCGGTTCGATGGGGACGGATCACCGATCGAGACCGTCGATCATCCCCTCTTGGCTGTGTCGGTCGGGGGAGTGGAGGTCGCAACGGCCCTCTTCGACGTGACGCTTGTGACGAGCGAGCCGGCACGGATCTCCGAATACGCCGTCGAAAGCGGTGCGGAGTATCGTCAGTCGTTTCGTGCGGACGCCGTCACGGTGGCGACGCCGATCGGCACGACCGGCTACGCGCGATGTGCAGGTGCGCCGGTGTTGTCCCCGGGTACCGGGCTGGTCGTCGTTCCGGTCGCGCCCTTCTCGACGCGGACTGACACCTGGGTCGTCAACGACTCGGCGACGATTTCGGTCGAACGCGAGGAGGAGCCCGTTTCGCTCGTGATCGACGACGAAGTCTGCCGGACGGTGGGAACTGATGATCCGGTTTCGGTCTCCGTGGACGGTCGCCTTCGGATCGTCTCATCGGATCTCGAGAGGGGCTCTGCAGACCCGTCGTCGTGAGACGGACGGTCGCACATTTCGGGCGGGATTGGAAAAACTCTAAAGAGTCGTAGTCCCAGGTACCAGTATGGACCCATTGCAGTTCCTCGTCCCGCTCGGCTGGCTCGAGATCGTCGGGCCGGCGCTTCCGTTCGCCATCCTCACGCTGGCCGTGGTGAACATCGCGACGCGCCATCGAGCGCACGCGAAACACGTCGAGCAGGCAGCCGATTCCGATAGCGTCGAGCAGTATTTCCCCCACGTCTTCAGCACCGTCGGACTGGTGCTCGTCAGCTTCCTGTTCACGCTGGTCCAGCCCACGGGCGGCGCGATCATCTCCGTGATCGCGGTCACGATCCTGGTTGCGGACCTCTTCGAGTTCGAGGCGCGCAACGTGGAGGCGCGCAACGAGATGGACATCGAAAAGCCAAAGAGTGCGATCGCGGCCTCCTCGCTCGTGGTGATCTACGCGCTTTATTACGTGCTCGTCACGATCGAGGCGACGTTCTGGTCGGGGCTTTTCGCGTGACATCCCCCCCGACGTGACCGCCGGGGCTTCCCGTACCGCAGGTTGGGATAGTTGCTGGTCTACGATACGACCTGTTCTCCCGTGCGGAACGTCCCGATCTCGCGGCCGAACAGGTGTACCGAGGGCTGTGCCACACAGCCGTTACTTCTATCCTCGCCGTGGGGACTCGGAGTTATCTTCTGACGTATATTCTCTGTCCCGTTGCAATCCGGCAGTCCCGACCAACTCGCACGACGAGCAGACGGACAATCCACGCTCACCCCGGTTCGATTTCGTGTCATCACCGCACCGTGAACACGTCTTCGACGTGTCCCACTCGTTCTCTTTCAGTACCTCGACACCGCGTTCTTCGCCTTTGGAGTCGAGATACTGGTAGATGCGGTCGAACGTCCACGAGTGCAACTTCTTGTTCCCCGTTTTGCTTAATGTCTCTGAGTTCTGGTGTACGAACGAGACGCGTCGCGTCTCGTCAACGCCGTAAACGGCGGGATTCTCTCCTCGAAAGAAGATAGCCACGCGAAGCGGACAAGCGACTCCGCGAAGAACGAATGAATTCGGAACGAACGGGGAACTATTCGTTTCCAAGCGCGAATGCCGGAACGGTCCTCAACCGTTTGCGGATGAGGACGTCCGGCGTGCGTTGACGGGAACGTGGACGTGGACGATCGAGTTAACTCGACGTCTCCTCGACCATGTTCCGGCGAATCTCGCGGAAGATCGGGATCAGGATCCAGTAGGTGACCGGACCGAGGATCATCAACCATAAGAACGCGTCGCTGGCGAAGATCCCCACCGTCTGATAGATATTGCTCGGTTCAGGTGCCTCGACGGTCAGCTGCTGGATGGCGTAGTATTCCGGCGTGCGATACCACCCGGCGAAGACGAACCACCCGAAGGCCCCGACCATCGACAGGACCAGACCTTTCATGAACTCGTCGGCCATCGATCTATCCTTCGTCGGAGCCCTCTTGAGGCTTTCCCATTCCCTGGGCCCGAAACCGGGTTCCGAGTATATACACCGCCGACCCGAACACGATCGACGACACGCCGGCAAGCGCGAGCCCGGCGGTGAGAAGATCGGCGGACAGCGAGAACCCACCCACGCTGAGGAGAGTGGCGATCGCCGTCCGCAGGAGGCTCACCTGCAACGTCGCGGCATCGATCAACATGAAGCCGAAGACGAAGGTCACGACTGCGATGAGCGTCGAAAAGACCGTGATCGTCTTGTAGAGTCGAAGGGGGACGACGATCTCCCTGCCGCCGGGCCCCACGTTGGGACCGGTGGGTTCGGGATCTCGAGTACTGCTGTCGCGTTCGGATTTCGGGAGTGGATCCCCCGTCGCGTCCGCCTTCTGTGAGACACCGGGCTCGTCGTCGAGAGCACGAGGATCGGAGGCGGACGAATCGTTAGAATCCATGCAGTGGGATCGAGGCTCTGAGGGGGCGGCGGTCACTTCGGCGGGCGGAGCCGGTAGTACCGCTTGTTGAGGTCGTACATGTACCCCTCGCGCATGGTCTTCAGGACGGCGTAGGTTATCACGCCGGCGAGAGCCGGCCCCACGAAGCTGAGCGTGAACAGGAGTTCCAGCTCGATGGGGAAGAAGTTCTGGATGGCGAGCGCGGCGAGCGTGACCGACAGAACAGCGCCGGTGACGCCCACGGCCGACCAGAACGGCTGTTCGACGGGACGACGAGCGTTCCCCTTGTTGAGGAAGGGAACGAGCGCGACGGCGCCAATGATGATCCCGTGGGCGATGATCCCGAAGAACTCGTGGGACACCACTTTGCGACCGCCAAGGACCGCCAGCTCGGGATTGATCGGGTTGAGCTTCAACAGCCCGAACGACCAGTAGAGGTACCAGTCGGGCAGAATGATCGACGGCGTCGAACTCGGATTGGCGGGCTCCCCGAAGTGGGCCGGCATGGTCGCGGCAACCAAGATCATGATTCCGACGAAGAAACTCGTGATCGCCAGGTTGCGGATCGTCTCGTGTGGCCAGGTGGGAAAGCCCAACACGTCACGTTCGACGTAGGTGGATTCCTGTCTGAGGTCTTGATCTTCACGGCGCGATCGCTCGAAGTACTCGTAGGTGAGCCGCGAGAGGCCCTGACTTCGTTCCTTTCGTTCGCTCCAGGTCGGCGTTTCGTCGTCCGGCGGAACGGTCGCCGGCGGCCCGCCGTCGGTACGCGGCTCTCCGTCGCTGCCGCCGTCGGCCATCGCCGGTCCGTGGTCGTCGTGATCGGTCGGTGGCGTATTTCTCGTCATTGTATCAGTGCGGCTCCGCGATCCCCTGCACCCAGACGATGCCGACGTGAAGCGCGATGAGCGCGGTCACGATGAACGGCAACAAGAATACGTGCAGGATGTACATTCGTACAAGCGTTGCCTGTCCGAGCGTGAACCCCCCGAACAGTAGCTGTGCGGCCCACTCGCCGACGATCGGGGTCGCAAGCGCCATCTCGACGCCGATCTGCCCCGCCCAGAAGGATAGCTGCTTCCAGGGGAGCAGGTAGCCGGTGTAGCCGAAAAGCAGGGTCAACATGATGAGGACGACCCCGAGAACCCAGTTGACCTCGCGCGGCTCCTTGTAGGCGCCGGTGAAATACACCCGGAGCATGTGGAGGAAGACCGCAGCGACCATGAACTGGGCCGACCAGCGGTGGATGGACCGCAGCATCAGCCCGAACTGTAGATCCTTCATGATCGCCTCGATCGACAGCCATGCCGCGGTCGGATCGCCGGTCGCCACCGCGCCTGCCGTCGACGGCGAGTAATAAAAGCCTAACAGCGCGCCGGAGACCGCCGCGACGAGATAGGCGATGATGGAGAGGGACCCGAGCGAGTAAAGCGGGTACCAGTACCAGAACTTGTTGTCCAGATCGTACTGTTCAGTGTGACTCTTGGGCATCTGGAGGTTGACGCGGTAATAAAGCGTCTCGAGCAGCTCCAGGTAATCAACGATCCGGAGCCGTCTGTCCATCCAGATCAGCGTGGTCAGGAACGTCGACTCGAGGACCGTGAGATCCTTGCGTTCGAGCCAGGCGTCGTGGTCGAATTCGTCCTTTTTTTCGAGGCTCATTGGTCGTTTTCGTTACCGCTTGTAGTAGGGGTAGACTGCGCGTTTGATCGTCTCCCATGCGTCCTCGGGGTCGGCGAACGACTCGCCTTCGACGTCCTCCTCGCGGACGTAGAGGTCCTCCCACTTGCGCCGACGCTTCTTGACGACCATCACGTCGGGAAGGAACTCCTTTCGGTACAGCGCGAGGACGAACGCGAGGTCGATGAAGACCAACGCGAGCAGTCCGCCGAGGAACATGTTGCCGAACTCCGTGGTCGCCCAGCCGAACATGAGTCCGTAGACGAACAGGAACACGAAGACGACTTCGATGATCGTCAACAGGACGATCGCGATCGCGGCGGGCGTGCTCTCGCGTGCCGGTTCATATCGGTGGATGTCGCCGTAGGAGGACTCACTTGAGCTCATCGGCTACCACCATGTCCCGTGTGTGCGGATTCGCCGTATTTGAGCACGTAAAAGGTGAATCCGAGCGTCAACGTGATCGCGACGCCCGAGACGAGCCCGACCCAGTGGGCGTGAAGCGGAACGCCGAGATCGTGAACGCTCTCGGGCCAGCCGGTGTCGGGACTGCCACCGCCACCGGCCTCCTCGGTTTCGATGTCTTCACCAACGGCGAGACCGCCGTGCATGCCGACCTGCGCGTGGGGAGCACACCGGTAGTGGGTAATCCCAACGTCGTCCTCGGAGGTCTCGTATTCGAAGGTAAACCCCTCCTCGGCGGTGATTTCACTTTGCCACTCGGCGGGGCCCTCAACGCTCTCGGTGTTGTGGGCACCGCCGTCGCCCGTCCATTCCCAGGTCACAGTCGCCCCCGGATCGACCCATGTCTTCGTCGGATCAAAGGACAACCCCTGTTCGCCGGCCCCCACCGAGATCGTTACTTCGTCTTGTCCCCGAGCGTCCTGGTACGTTCCGAGATTGGCGTCCTCGACGCTGGAGGGCCACACGGGACGTACTTCGCCGCCCCCGCCCTCGCCGTCCTCCTGGGCGGCGGCCGAGCCAGTCGCCGCGGTCGTCGCGGCGACCGCGGCCGTCGAGCCGCCGGCCGTACGCATAAACTCCCGCCGTTTCATACGAATCGAACTGGGAACGGCGCGCGCTTAAACCCACCGACTATGGTCGATCGGCGGGACCGATCGCCCCCTCTCGACATTGTGAGGTAGAACGGTCACTGCGGCCGATCATCCCGATCGTCCACCCGTTCCGATCGGTCGTCACTCGAGGATTTCGATGGGTCGTCCTCGGGTTCGATCTCCGGAAGATCCGGACGTCGTTTCGCCTCCCGAAGCGCACGAAGTCGATTCCGGTATTCCTCCGAACGAAACCGATCGGAGAGCCGGGCGTTCGCGACCGTCGAGAACAGAAAAAGCGCCCCGAAAAAGAAGACGATCCCCATCGCCGGAGCGACGAGCGTGTCGAGATCCGAGACCAACCACGCGCCAACGAGAAGGACGGCAGCGATCAACTGGACGCCGGCGACGATCTGCATCATCAGGTTGCCGAGTTCGCTCGATCCGCCGGAGACGTCCTCGGGATCCGGAAGCGACCAGTTCGTCGGGGGATCTGAAACCTCATAGGAGTCCATCGAACAGAGCGCGACGAGGGGCTCTACGTCACGGAGGATCGTTCCCCGCCCGCGGACGTCACCGTTCGCGTGAACGACGGCGTATCCCTCGTCGGAGTAGACGACGAGCCGATCGCCGTCGTCGTCCGTCACCCGGTCGAAGGTCCCGAAGATCTCGCGTCGGGCGATCCGAGTCTTGAGTTCGGCCTCCAGCCGATCGAGAAGGCGATCGCCGGTGATCCACGTGTCGGGATCGAAGGCGACGTCCCACTCGTCGGCGTTCATCCGTGCCATATCGGCCGGACCGAACTCATCGAAGTCGTACTTTTCCTCGACCTCCCGTCGGAGGGCCTCCAGGTCCGAGTCGTCCCGATCCCCGGATCCGGAAACACGATCGGACGGCTCGGCGGACGCCGAGGAACGACGGTCCTCGGACGTGCCGGCGGAATCGGTCATTGGCCGGATGTAGGATCGCCGAGGGTGTTAGACTTTCGTCCCGTAGTCCTTCGGAGTCCGACCCGGATCGACGGGACGGACCGGGAGCGAAGCCACTCGAAGCGATCGCGTTTTCCCGGCCGATGGGAACGGCCCGCCCGATCGAGAGCCTTTAGCGCCGCGGGCCGAATTCCGACGCATGCTCGAGTCCGGGTACGTGGCGGCCGCGGTCGCGATCTGCGTGACTGCAAGCCTGCCGTTTTTCCTCTATGGTGCCTGGGTGATGATCGATGCGGACGTCGTCACCTGGGATCTCCTCGTGTATCACCTCCGATTCGTCGTGACCGGACTCGTGTTGACCACGGTGCCGATGGTCACCTGGATGATCCCGCGACTGTTCGATCAGCTCACCGGCGCGGCCGTCATCCATGCGTTCTTCGGGATCCAGGCGTACGCCCTCTTGACGTTTTCTCTCACTGGAATCGTCCGGATCTACGGGGCAAAACGCAATGCGGATCTCTATCACGATCCTGACCAGGACGTCGATCTCGACGACCTCCACGAGAACATGAGCCACTGGCGCACTCGGCTTCGTGTGGGCGTTTTCGGCTACACGATCCTCTGGATCTGTGCGTGGCTCACTGGGCTCTACCGATTCGCGACCATCCACGTGCTTTAGCGGGCTGGTCGTCGACGTCTGGACACGTCATCGATATTTGGATGGATCATCGACATCTGTCCGGGTTCTCGTTCTCGCCATCTGGTCCCTATCCGAACGGGACGGCGTTCCGATCACGACCACGGGTCCCCGCTTGCGAGGTCGACCTCCGAATCGAGTTTCGAGGACGGACAGATGTCCTCCAGCACGCAGCCGTCACAGTCGGGATTGCGCGCGGTACATTGTGCCCGCCCGTGATCGATGAACAGATGCGTGAACGCCTGCCAGCGGTCCCGAGGAACGATCTCCATCAGGTCCTCTTCGATCCGCTCCGGCGTCTGCTCCGTCGTGAGCCCGAGACGTCGCGAGATCCGCTGGACGTGTGTGTCGACGACGATCCCTTCGACCACGTCGTGGCCGTGTTGTAACACCACGTTTGCGGTCTTTCGGCCGACGCCAGCCAGATCCCTGAGCTCGGACATCGTATCGGGGACCTCACCGTCGTGGTTTTCGACGATGTCCTGTGCTGTCGACCGGATGTAGCTCGCCTTGTTGTTGTAGTAGGTGATAGAGGAGATGTCCTGGGCCAACTCCTCCTGGTCGGCGTTAGCGTAGTCGCTGGCCGTCTCGTACTTCTCGAAGAGATCCTCACAGACGTCGTTGACGCGCTCGTCGGTACACTGGGCCGAGAGGATCACGGCAATGAGCAACTCGAGGCGGTTCGAATAGCGCAACGAGATGCTGGAGTCCGGATACTCCTCGGCGAGTCGATCGAGCACCTCGGCGGCCTGTTCCTCTCTGGTCTCGAGCGGCGTTCCCATACCGACACGTCACGGCTCTCCGAGTTGAACCGTTCGAACTCTATCCGTGTCACTGGGGTCCGAACCGACCGTCTCAGACAGCCCCGAATCCGTGAGCTCACGCCGCGAGCCGATCGTGGTCGACGCGGTAGATCCGGACGCCGTCGGTCTCGAAGGCGACCTCGACGCCCTGAAGGTGTCCGATCGAGACGTCCTCGCCGTAGCGGGCACGTTCGGCCGGACCGACCCAGACGTATCGAACGTCGTGTTCTCGAAGGACCGCAACGCGCTCGGCATCGGAGCCGGCGTACGCACGATCGGCATCCGAAACGCGCCCGTAGTAGGATTCGACTCCTCGATAGCCGATCTGGTGGCTCCAGCCGACGACGGTCGGGATGCCCGTGAACGAGGAGGCAGGGTTCGACTCCCAGGAGTACGTGCCCGGTTCCCCGGGATTCTCCGCAAGCCCCTCCGGCGACCGGCTCGTACCCGGGGCCTCAAGCAGAACGTCCTCGTGGGTGGCGTGCGTGTCGAGCCATCGGATCGCAGCCGCCTCGGCCGGGCGCGTCTCCTCCAGGTAGGCGGTCGAATCGAGCGTCCCGGCGTCGTTGGCCGCGAAGTGTCCCCCGAGTGCGAGGGCCGCGTACGGGAGGACGGAGACGACGAGCAGAGCCACGATGACGCGTGCGATCGTGTGTTCGGAAGGGAGCCGGGTACGGAGGCTCCGACGGACGCCGAATACATCCGAATCGGTGGCGGGAACGGCGAACCCGCGCGCGTACGCCTCCGAGAGGACGACGCCGATCGCGACCCCCCACAGGACCCAGACGTGGAAATAGGTCTTGAAGACGGTGTTGAGTCGTCCAGGGCCGGCCAGTTCGGCGAGGTGAATGATCTCGACGAGGCCGACGAGCCCGGCACCTGCGAGGATCAGAACCGTCTCGAAGCCGACGTCCCGATCGGTTCGTGCCGCGACCCACCCGAGCACCAGGATCGGTCCCAGGAGCGAGACGGCGGGAACGTCGAGGAGAACGCCGACGGCGGCGACGGCGAGAACGCTTCCCACGATCGGGACTCGGCGAGTCGAGAACCGACCGAGAAGGTAACAGAAGAAGGCAGCAAGGAACGCGCCGTGAACACGTACCAGCGCGCCGAGCGCGGACCGATCTGTCGGGTCCACGAGGGCGAGAGTCTGCTCGCTGCTCGCCGAGAGCAAAAACGGCGCGGCGAGAAGGAACCCGAACGCGCCGATCCCCGCCGTGACCGCGAGCGCACCGAGAGTCCGTTCGATCTCGACCCGAAGCGGTCCCTCGTCGAGTCGCGATCGGAGGGTCGAACGGAGACGGTCCCCTCCGGGAAGGAGAGTGATCGGGGACGCGGGTGCGAACGCAAGCGCGAGCCAACACACTCCGAGCAGCGTCGCAACGTCCCACGTGTGGATCACGGCGAGAATGCCGACAAGCGGAATGACGATCCCGAAGGCGAGCCCACGACGCCGTCCTCGCGACTCTTCGGGCGTGCGCCAGTAGGCGTAGGCGATCGCGGTCCCGGCGAAAAGAAACGGTGCGCCGAGCATGTGGGCGTGGAGGTCGCCGTTGAGGAACGCGAAGAGCGGGAACTCGTTTATCGTCCCGTCGACGACCCGGCTCGCCGTCCAGTAGCTGAACCGCGCAGTTCCCGTGAACAGGTCCTCGGCCGCTTCCGGTCCGCCGGTCGTGACGATCCCCACAAGCGTTCGGGCGGCCGACTCGGGGAGCGCCCGCAACGCGATCCCGATGACCGGAACGAGGTTGCTCGCGAGACCAACGAAGACGGCAGCGAGGACGCCGGCACGGGTGGCGGCTCGTTCTTCCAGTCGATCAGAAGCGATCGCGCGCGCGAGATCGAAAGCCCCCACGATGAGACAGGCGTAGATTCCGGCGAGCCCGAGATTGTACGCGTAGGCGGCCGGAGTCCCCGTGAGGGTCGCAAGGAGGGCGACCGTGAGATGGCCGCCGTAGTAGTAGTTCAGCGTCTCGCCGGCGAACCAGACGTCGAATGGCGGGAGCGTCTCCGCCCGCAAAAGCGACCTGAGGATCCCGTAATCGAGGAACTTCTCCCCGCCGGCAGGCGTGATGGCCGGGTCGGCAGCGCGGATCGCAACGACGAACAGGAACGCTGCCACGAAGACGACCGCCGAGAACGCGACCGCCTGCCGATCGATCCCATCCACGAGGTCGCGTCCATCGATCCGACGATCGAACACCGCCTCCCGATCGATATCGGTGACGAGCGAGACGAGCGAGACGAGGAGAAGAACGCCGACGCCGAGCCAGGCCGTTCGAGGTCCGTAGTTCACCCGTCCGGTCCAGTAGGCGACCGTCGTCAGGATGGCGAGCCCGACCACGGGCGCGAATCCGATTCCGCGTGCTGGAAATCCCCTGAAGAGCCGCGCTGAAACGGGGAACGCAAGCGCCCCGAGCGCGACGAACGCGAGGAGCCACCGGACGACGAGGAGATACTCCATGTCCACCGGGAGAGGCGCGAACGCTGAAACGTCTTCGGGTCCGTATCGATCAGTCGATGCTATCGGACGGTCCGACGGTCGAGATCGGTGACGGGTCGCAATCGTCCCCGACTCCCGGTCCGGACGCAAGCCACACGGCTTTTTTATCAGTGACCCGGAAGCGATAGACATGGACGCGAGTCTCGGGGTCGTGATACCCGCCTTCAGGCCGGACGTCGACCGGCTTACGGCATACGTGGAGGCGATCGATGACCGCCTTTCTCCCGAGACGATCCGGATCGAGATCGACGATCCCGAACCCGGCGTCGAAGAGCGGATCGCCGAGGCCACTACCACGCGTGTCGCGGAGACGACCGTTTCGGTCGCCGGTCGGCGTCGTGGGAAGGGTGCGGCGATCACGGCTGGCTTCGAGGCGCTCTCGACGGACGTGTTCGTGTTTCTCGACGCCGACGGAGCGACGCCAGCCGATGCCGCCGCACGCGTGATCGAGCCCGTGCTGTCGGGGAACGCGGACCTCGCGGTCGGTTCTCGACGCCATCCGGATTCGGACGTGCGATCCCATCAGACCATCTTTCGGCGCGCGCTCGGCGACGGCTTCGCGTGGCTCGCTCGACGGCTACTCGAGACGCCGCTTTACGACTACCAGTGTGGCGCAAAGGCGATCAGCGCGGACGTCTGGAATCGGCTGCGTGGTGACGTCTATGAGTCCGGATTCGCCTGGGACATCGAACTCGTCGCGCTCGCGGGGGCACATGGCGCGCGTATTCTCGAGGTGCCGATCCGCTGGGAGGACAGACCGGGATCGACCGTCGATCCGATCCACGACACGCTCGGGATGTTTCGTGGACTGGTGACCGCGAGACATCGCGAACGGATCGCCGCCGGGAGTCGACTGCATCGGGCCGTCGCCTCCGATCCCGGCCCGTCGCTTCCCGAACAACTTCACGAGAACGCGGGAGATCCGACGTGAACGGTGGTCACCGAGCGGGGGTGGTCGTATGAGGACGCTCCAGGACGTGCTCGGAGAACTGGCTCGCGGTGCACGATTCGGCAGGTTCCTCTCGGTTGGTGCCCTCGGCGCGCTCGTGGATCTGCCGATCAGTACCGCCCTCGCGCTTGGCGGCGTCCTCGAGCCACAGTGGGCGAAGGTCGTCGGCACGGAGTGTGCGATCATCGTGATGTTCCTGATCAACGATTCCTGGACCTTCGAGGCCCACGGCGCGACGGGACGCCGCGCGAAGCTTCGCCGACTCGTTCGTTCGAACGTCGTGCGATCGGGCGGGCTCCTCATCCAGTTCGCGGTCGTGTGGATGCTGACCGGTCTCGACGTGGAGATCGGCTTCGCCGGAATGGACGTTTGGCCGGTGGTGACGATGCCGATCGCGATCGGCGTGTCGGTGCTCGTCAACTACGTCGCGGAGAGCCTGTTCACCTGGCGAGTGACCACGGATCGGTGAGTTGTGACCGCCGTTCAGACCGTGATCGCTTATAAGCGGATCGACGCCGTTTCCACGCCGTGAACTCGCATACGGCACCCGAATCACAACCCTTAACCGTTGGACAGGTGTTCGATCTGATAGCGGGATGGGATAGCCAGGAGATTCCGCCGGGCTCATAACCCGGAGATCGGTGGTTCAAATCCACTTCCCGCTATAGTTCGCGTCTCGTTGTGTGCCGTTATTCTCGCCGTTTTCGGTTTTGATCGTCGATACCACGTTCGTTCGGTTCGATCGTTGCCGTTCGATCACGGGCCATCCGATCCTCCCGTCCGAGGGATCGTGGATCCGACTCCTTATCAGTCGTGACGGCGTACATATCGTGTGACTGAGGAAAGCGGGCGTCGGGACCTCCGAATGCCCAACGATGATCAGGTGTTTGCTGTCGTAACCGAAATGCTTGGGCACAGCCGTGTAACGCTTCGGTGTGCCGACGGCGTCGAACGAATGGGTCGGATTCCGGGTCGAATGAAGTACCGAAACTGGATCAACCGAGACGACGTCGTACTGGCGGAACCCTGGAGCTTCCAGGACGAGAAGGCAAACGTCGAGTGGCGCTACGACGAGTCCGCAGCCAACCAGCTTCGGCGCGAAGGCCACATCGAGTAGCTCCCCGTTTTCGGGCGGAACTGTTCTGCGTGATTCATCCGATGGATACCGTTACGTGTCAGTCCGCGAATCGTCCCACTCGTACTCGTCGTGACTGGCTCACCCCGTCTCGTTCAGCACCTCGCTGAGTTCGCCGCCGATCTCGTGTGAACGACCGTCGGGACGCAACCGGCCACGACGAAACGGGCACACTCGGAAAATCCTTATTGGGTCGCGGACACCATCTCCGGGCGAGATGAGTGACCTCCCGGACGATTTCAACTGCACCATCACTAACTGGGAGTACATCTACGGCCTGTGCCGGACCGTCGCGAACCAGGTAAAACGCGCCGACTTCGAGCCGGACGTCGTGGTCGCGCTCGCACGTGGCGGCTGGTTCGCCGGACGGTGTCTCTGTGATTTCCTCGGGCTGGACGATCTCACCAGCCTGAAGATGGAACATTACGTCGGAACCGCCGAGAAGGCGGCCGAACCACGAGTCCGCTATCCCATGCCGGCGGGTAGCGTCGAGGGGAAAGACGTTCTCGTCATCGACGACATCGCCGACACCGGCGGGTCGATCCGTCGAGCCCATGAGTACGTCACCGATCGCGATCCCGGACGGGTGAAGACGGCGACTCTGCAGTTGCTCGAGACCTCGGAGTTCGAGCCCGACTTCGTCGGCGAGACTCTCGAGGAGTGGGTCTGGGTCGTCTATCCGTGGAACTTCATCGAGGACATGATCGACTTGATCTCGGGGATCATGGAGCGGGCCGACGTGGAGGCGGTCTCACGTGCGGACGTTCGGCGGCTCTTTGCCCGGCACCACGACGTGAGTCGCATCGAGATGGAGATCGCCCAGCCGAACCGGCTGGACGAGGTGCTCACGGAGATGGAACGGCGCGGCGTGATCGAGACGATGGGACAGGACCGATGGCGACTGAGTGATCGCGAGTGAGCGATCCGACCGGCTCCGATCCGGACGATTCCGATCCGAACGGGAGAATGGACGAGATCATCGAATCACTCCGTGAGACGCTGGCGTTGAAAGACGAGACTCGCACCGGCTGGGAGCTGCGTGGCGTCGAGGACCCGGAGTCGGTCGCCGCCCACTCGTGGGGCGTCGCGTATCTGGTCGTCTCGATCGGCGAGACGTTCGAATCGGACCTGCCGGCAGTCGACCTCGACGCAGCGCTTCGGCTCGCGGTCGTTCACGACGTGGCGGAGGCGCGAACGGGCGACGTCCCGACGCGTGCGGATCCATCTGCGGCCGCCGAGTTGCCCGACGCGGCGGAGTTGGAGGTCGAGGAACGGCAGGCGATGGTCGAGTTGGCGGGACCGCTTCCGGGATCGGTCGCGGACGACTGGGAACGGTACGAACGGCGCGAGTCGCCCGAGGCCGTGCTCGTCAAGGAACTCGATCTGATAGAGATGTGTCTGCAAGCGTGGTATTACGAGCGAGGCGACCGCTATGATCCGGCGGAAACCGGACCGAGTGATCCGGACGCCTTCGAGGCGTACGACGCGCTCGATGAGTTCTTCGAGACGGCGCGGTCCCGGCTGCAGACGGCGACCGGTCGCCGGTATTTCGACCGGATCCGGAAACGGTATGTCGACGCACGCGACAGCACCGAGTGATCCGAACGTATCGGTAGCCGCCTCGATGGTGGATCGATCCGGATGACGGGATGGCAATGAGACGATGAAAGATGAGACGACGACGGGGCGAGATGACGACGGACGAGATGACGACGGGATGACGAGAAAGCGAGGGGAGACACCAATGAGATGCGAGGACGAGGGGACGACGGCATCGAGCGCACTCGGGCGGGGACGGGCGAGTGAATTCGAGTCGGGTTGCAGGGCCGATCGCGGATGACCGAGTTGGTCGGTATTTTCACCTCGGCGGTCCTTCCGATCGTCGCGATCGCAGGCGTCGGCGTGATACTCGGACGGAGGAAGGGCGTCGACCCGGGTCCCCTCAACACGGCGGTCCTCTACGTGCTGGCACCGGCGCTCGTCTTTCACAGCCTCGCGCTCACCGAACTGGCAGCCGGCACCCTCGTCCGGATCGCTGTCGGGGTCGTCGTCTTCACGCTCTCGATGGTCGCCGTCGGCGAGTTGCTCGGTCGCGCCCTCGGTACTGTGGAACCGCTCTTGAGCGCGCTGTTGCTCGTGGCGATCTTCTCGAACAGCGGGAATCTCGGGATCCCCGTGTCCGATTTCGCCTTCGGCGATGTCGGCCGGCAGACAGCCGTGCTCTTTCTTTCGGTCCAGTCGGTGTTGATGTACACCGTCGGTGTCTATCTGGCCTCCAGGTCGGGGGGATCATCGGGGCTTTCGGGCGTTAAGAAGGTGTTCTACGTCCCGCTCGTCTACGCCGTCGGCGCCGCCCTTCTGGCTCGTGCGATCGGGATCGTCCCGCCCCCGGGATCGGCGACGATGGAGGCGGTCGGGCTCGTCGGCGACTCGTCGATTCCCCTGATGCTTCTCATTCTCGGCATCGAACTCTCACGTACCGACTACGAGGCCGCCCTCACGAACACGGTCGTTCCGACCGCACTACGGCTCGGGATCGCACCGATCATGGGTCTCGTCATCGTCACGGTGCTCGGCTTCCAGAATCAGACGGTCGCGCGCGTGTTCGTCCTGGAGACGGGGATGCCGGCCGCGATCACGCCGCTCATCCTCGTCGTCGAATTCGCCGGCTCACGGGACGAGGGGGTCACCGCGCCGGAACTCATTTCGACGAGCGTGCTCGTGACGACGATCGTGTCGGTCCCCTATCTCACGCTTCTGATCGCGCTTTTACAGTCCGGAATCGTCATTTGACGGGGTTCCACGTTTCCGGAACGTCTCGATCGAGGAGCCTCGATCAGCGAGCCCTCAGTCCGCGATGGCTTCCGACTCCACCCCGACGACTGTGGGGTCGCGGATCCAGAGATCGCCGAAGAGGTCGTCCTGCTGGAGACGAACGCCGCCGCGGTGTGACATGAACAACAGCGCGAGAAACGTCATGAACGGTCGCCCGCCGGCGGTCTCGATCTCCTCGAACAGCACCTCGTTACGGCCCTTCTCGTAGTGCGGTCGAAGGGCCGACCGGACGTCGTCGATGACCTCCTCGATGTCCTCATCGTGGGTCCCGCCGGTGACGTCGTCCTCCGTCGGCTCCCCGTCGCGGCGAAACTCGTCGGCGTCACGATAATCGACGGTCTGGGTCCCGCGATCGTATCCTCGCGGCGACCCGGACGTGTCGTATTCCCGCGAGCGCTTCCACCACGTGCCGCGTTCGGCCTCGCGAAGCTCACGGACGAGTTCATCGAGGGTTTCGGGGGATCCGCGGGTGTTCTTTCGCTCCAGCCGTCGATCCATCTCGGCTTCAAGTTGGTCGACGGGATCGAATCCGGATCCGGGAGTCGAATCCGGGCCCGGATCGTCTCCGGACTCCATGGCGAGTTCTCCGCCCTGCATGGCGGCCTCCCAGGGCTCTAGTTCGGGTTCTTCGGGCTCGTCATCGTCGTCCGATAACATCGCGTCGCTTTTCATCCGGAGGAGTACGCTCGCATAAAACAGCGCCCTCCCTGTCGTTCGGAGGTCGCGTGCGTCCAGCTCCTCGAGGAACGCATCGGTGACTCGAACGATGTCGATGTCCCACGGCTCGATCTCACCCTCCTCGGCGAGTTGAACGAGCAATTCGACCGGTTCGACCTCCTCGTCGTCGGGCTCCGGGCCGGGCTCGACCGTGATCTCATCGATAGGACCGACATCCTCGGTCGCGTCCTCAGTCATCGGCAAGCACCTCCTCATCGATGTCGCCACCCTCGCCGCCGAACTGCATCCCGGTTACCGCGGAGACGTTGTCCTCCTGCATCGTGACGCCGATCGCCCGCTCGGAGCGTTCAAGCAGCGCGGAGCGGTGTGAGACGACGACGAACTGCGCCTTGCCGGCCAGGTCGTGGACCATCTCGCCGACGCGCTCGGCATTGACGGCATCGAGGAAGGCGTCGATCTCGTCGAGTGCGTAGAACGGTGCCGGGTTGTGTCGCTGAATGGCGAAGATGAACGCGAGCGCCGTCAGGGATTTTTCCCCGCCGGACATCGCATCGAGCCGTTGGACCGGCTTGTCCGCGGGCTGTGCTTTCATCGTGAGACCCTCTTCGAAGGGGTCTGTCGGGTTCTCCAGAACGAGCTCACCGGTCCCTGCCGAAAGCCGTCCGAAGATATCCTCGAAGTGCTCGTTGATCGACTCGAAGGCGTCCATGAAGGTTCGTTTCTTTTGGGACTCGTACTGCTCGATTCGGTCTTCGATCCCGTCGCGCTCCTCGACGAGCACGTCCCGTCGCTCCTGGAGCCGGTCGAGTGCCGCCTCGACCTCGTCGTATTCGTCGATCGCCCGCATGTTGACCGGCTCAAGTGCCGCCATCTTCGCTTCCAGCTCGTCGATGCGCGCCTCGACCTCGTCGTGGTCGGGGATGTTCTCGGAGTCGTACTCTCCGACCTGCGATTCGAGTTCGTCGATCTCCCACTCCAGCCGCTCGGCTCGATCGCGAAGCTCCGAGAGCGTCGATTCGACGTCGTTCACACGCCGACGCTGTTCGTCGCGTTCCTCGGTGGCCGTCGAGAGCGTCTCCCGGAGATCGGTTCGTTCCTCCTTGAGGTCGACGATCTCCACCTCCAACTCCTCGATAGCCTCGTGTTTCTCCTCGAGAAGTTCACGTTTCTCGGCGATGACGTCCTCGTAGTCGGCGATCATCTCCTCGGCGTCCGCCTTCTTGTTTTGTGCTTCCTCGATGCGGTCGTGAAGCTCCTCGACGGCCTCTTCGGCGTATCCCTTCTCGAGTTGGATCTCGTTGAGTCGGCCGTCCAGATCGTCCATCCGCGACTCCAGTTCGTCGATCTCCTCGCGGACGTCGTCGGCCCGGCTCGTCAACTCGGGAATCCGCGAGTCCGCGAGTTCCGTCTCGATCTCCTCGATCCGGACTTCGATCGCGGACTGCTTTTCATCGTGGTCCTCGAGTTCCGCGTCGAGTTCGGCCATCCGTTCGTCGACCGACTCACGGTCCTCACGGAGCGTCTCAAGTCTTTCCTCGAGGTCGTCGATCCGGTCGCGTTGCTCCTGGAGGTCCGTCTCGGCGCGGTCGATGTCGGTTTCGACCGAACGGACCCGCTCTTCGGCGTCGGCTTTGCGGCCCCTCGCGTCATCGATCTCCGCGTCCAACTCGTCGATCGACGACTCGATCGACTGCCGATCGTCCTCGAGATCCGATATCTCCTCGCCCAGGCGTTCGAGCTTGCCGCCGCCGGAGGTGCTAAATGAGAACCGCGAGCCCCCACCGGAGCCGCCAGTCATCGCGCCGGACTTCTCGACGAGATCGCCATCCAGCGTCACCATCCGGTAGTCGCCCATCAGCTCGCGGGCGGTCTGCATGTCCTCGACGACGAGCGTCGACCCGAGCACGTACGAAAAGACCGATTCGTAGCGGGCGTCATACTCCACGAGGTTTCGCGCGAAGTCGACGACGCCGGGCATGGTCGGCTTTCGGGGCAGTCCGCGGTCGTCGAGTTCCGTGATCGGCAGGAAGGTCGCTCGCCCCGCATTGCGACTCTTGAGGTGCTCGATGCACGCCTCGCCGACTCCGTCGTCGGCGACGACGACGTTTGCGAGTCGCCCCCCTGCGGCGGTCTCACAGGCCTCCGCATAGGAGGGATCGACCGACGCGAGTTCACCGACCGGCCCGTGGACCCCGTCCATCCCGGCGTTTCGGACCGTCGTCACCGCCCGGGGCCACGACGTGTCCCCACGATCGCGTGCCTCCGCCTCCAGTTTCGCGTACTCGCTTTGCTTCTCCCGGAGGGTGTCTTCGATATCGTCGAGTCGCTCCTGGAGTTCGGCCTTCTCGGCGAACAGGTCGGCGATCGTCTCCTCGATCGACTCGCGGTTTCGCTCGGCCTTGTCCAGTTCCCCGTGAAGTTCCGATATTCGTGCCTTGAGTTCGGGAATTCGCTCGTGAGCCGCCTCAAGATCCGCCTGGGTCTCGCTTTCCTCGTTCGATCGTCGTCGAGCTTCGTCGAGTAGTCGGTCCTTCTCCCGTTGGAGTTCGTTGCGATCGGCCTTTAGTGACTCCAACGTCTCCTTCTCGTCGGCGAGTTCCTCCTTGAGTTCGTCGTATTGGGTGTCGATTCCCTCGATCTCCGTCCGGATGTTCGTGAGCTCCGAGCGCCGCTCCGCGATCTCCGATTTGACCGACGCCTTCTCGACTTTGATCGTCTTTTCGTCCGCCTCGAGGTCGTCGATCGTCTCCTGTTTGCGGTCGATCTGGACGAACGCGTCGCGTCTGTCGGCCTCCGCCTCCTCGCGTCGTTCCTCGGCGTTCTCGATTTTTCCCTCGATCCGCGAGATGTCGCCTTTGATCTCCTCGATCTCGGATTTGATCGCGAGCTGTTCATCCTCGCCCTTCCGTTCGATCTCGTCGTTGAGTTCGGACAGTTCCGACTCCAGGCGAGTGACTCGCCCCTGACGGGCGTCCAACTCCGTTTGTAACTCGTCGAGTTCCGATTCCGTCTCGTCGATCTCCGCGGTCACCGACGCGTACGTCTCGCGTTTCTCCTCGAGTTCGGCCGCCTTGAGGTATCCCCGATACTCCTCGCGTTCCTCGCGATGGGATTCGTATTCGAGGGCGGTCTCGCGTTCGTCCTCGAGACGGTCGAGGCGGTCGCGTTTCTCCTCGATCCGCAGGTCGGCCTCGCCGATCCGGTCCTCGACGGCCTCGAGTTCCTGGAAGGCTGCTTCCTTTTTGTCGTCGAATTCGGCGACGCCCGCGATCTCGTCGATGATGCCGCGTCGCTGATACGGCGTCATGTTGATGATCTCCGTGACGTCGCCTTGCATCACGACGTTGTATCCCTCGGGCGTGACGCCGGCTTGCGCGAGCAGATCCTGGATGTCCGAGAGGTTGACCGACCGACCGTTGAGGTAATAATACGAGTAGTAGTTGTCCTCGGTGCGTTTCACGCGGCGTTTGACGGTGATCTCATCGACGTCGCCGATGTTCTCGGAGCCGGCCGCCGAAACGACCTGACTGCGATCGAGGGTCCCCTCGGAGTTGTCGAGCACGACGGTGACGGCCGCCTCGTCGGGGCCGCCCCCGTCCGCCTCGCCGTCGTGTCCGGGATTGTAGATCAGGTCGGTGAGCTTCTCCGCGCGGATCCCGCGTGTTCGGGCGAGCCCGAGCGCGAAAAGGATCCCGTCGATGATGTTCGATTTGCCCGAGCCGTTCGGGCCCGTGATGACGGTGAAGTCCTCATAAAAGGGGATCCGCGTCTTCCGTCCGAAGCTCTTGAAATCGTCCAAAACGACTTCTGTAATGTGCATGATGTGCTCGCGGGTGGGAGGCGAGCTTACGCGACGATGATGTCGCTTTCCTCGGACTCCCCGTCGTCGGCGCTTTCCTGCGGTTCGGATTCGGAGGCGTCACCAGCCGGCTCGGAGCCGGCGTCCGCGTCCTCAGTTGCGTCCCCGGCTGCGGAGTCGGCGACGGCTTGTTCGACCACGTCGACGTGGTCGTCGCTTTTCGTCGTCCGTTCGCTTACGGCCCCCTCCGGCGTCGGGCCCGCGCTCGGCTGATCGGTTCCGGTCGCGGTCTCCGCAACCGTGGAGTCGTCGGCGGTCGGGCGGTCGCCGTCCTCTAACTGACGAACCCGCTCTTTCATCTCGACGAGCTCCTCGGTCAGCCCGTTGACGGCCGCCTGTAGCTCGCCGACTTGCCGTTCGAGTTCCTCGACACGGTTACTCATGTGTGTGTTGGGTCGTGGGAGACGTATAAATCTGTGTCAGACGCCCGTGTGACCTACTGACACGATGGACCGGAACGGCGGGGCGAACCGACGCTGGAGGTCCCTCGAGAGGGCTCGATCCGGGTCGCTCACTTGAACCGGAAGGTTTCGAGGTTCTTCGGCGCGAACGTTCGAATGTTGTACTCGTGATACAGCGCCGACGAGAGGTCCTGTACCGACCGCTCGTCGCCGTGGACACAAAGCACCTTTTCCGGACGGGGATTCATCGTCTTCACGAAGTTTTCGAGGCCCTGTCTGTCGGCGTGTCCGGAGAAGCCGTCCACGGTCTCAACCTCCATGTTCAACGAGAGCGTGCCGTTCCGACCGCCATCGTTGCCCCAGCCCGAGACGGGGATCTCGTCCCAGCCGTTCTGGATGCGCCGGCCCAGCGTCCCCTGTGCCTGATAGCCGACGAAAAGCAACGTCGAGTCCGGGTCCGGACCGAGGTGACGCAGCCAGGACATGATCGGGCCGCCCTCGATCATCCCGGAAGTCGAGAGGATCACGCACTGTTCGCCGTCGGCGACCTCCTGGCGTTCGTCCTCACCGCCGTCGATGTGGTTGAACTGATCGGCCAGGAACGGATTCTCGTCCTCGTGGAAGATCCGATCGCGGAGCTCGTCCCGGAGGTATTCGGGATAGGTGGTGTGGATCGCCGTTGCCTCCCAGATCATCCCGTCGAGGTGGACCGGCATCTCCGGGATGTCCCCCTCGCGCATGGCCTCCTCTAACACGAGCATGATCTCCTGTGAACGCCCGACTGCGAAGGCCGGGATGACGATGTTTCCGCCCCGGTCGTACGCCTCGTTTATGACCTCCTTCAGTTTGCGTTCGGAGTCCGCCTGGTCGGTCTGATAGTCGTTTCGCCCGCCGTACGTCGACTCCATGACGAGCGTTTCCACGCGCGGGAAGTCGTTTACTGCGCCGTTGAAAAGCCGGGTGTCGTCGTAGTGGATGTCCCCGGAGAAGGCGACGTTGTACAGTCCATCGCCGATATGGAAGTGGACGACGCCGGACCCGAGGATGTGTCCCGCGTTGTGGAAGGTGATCTTCACGTCCGGCGCGATATCGGTGACGTCGCCGTATTCGAGCGGGATCGTGTGTTTGATCGCCTCACGAACCTGCGCGGACTCATAGGGCGGCGTGCGACCTTCCTTTGCCGCGACGTCGAGATAATCGAGCTGAAGCAGCCCCATCAGATCGCGTGAGGGCTCGGTCGTGTAGATGGGACCGTCGTAGCCGTATTTGAACAGGATCGGGATGAGTGCCGAGTGGTCGAGGTGGGCGTGGGTCAACACGACGGCGTCGATGTTCGTCGCACCGGCTCCGAGCGCCTCGGGAATCTGGAGATACGGTACCTCGCCCTCCGCGCCGGGCTTGTCGCCGCAGTCGATCAGGATCCGGGTCTCGGGCGTCGAGAGGATAAAGGCCGCACGGCCGACTTCTCGACAGCATCCGAGAGTGGTGATCCGAACCCACTCGTCGTCGGACAGTTCCTCACGATGGATCTGTCGCCCGACGCGCTCGAGGATCTCACGCCGCTCGTCTCGTTCCTGTTTGAGGAAGTTGCGGACGTTCGAGACGGTCGACGACTCGATCGGCGGCGTCCGAACGACCTCGGGCGTCCAGCCGACTTCCTGAGTGATCTCCCGAAGCGTCGATCCGCGCCGGCCGATGACCATCCCCGGCTTTTGCGCCTCGATGACGACCTCCCCAGTATCCGTGTGGAAATCGAGGTCGGTGATGCCAGCCTCGTCGGGGATCACGTTTTCGATCTGCGTTTTGGCGGTCTCGGGAGACGAGAGCGTGCTTGGGTCGGGTCTGACCGTAATTCGTTTTCGAAGCTTCGATGCGAGCCGGCGAATGAGATCGCCATCGCCCGCGAACCGCTTGGGATCGTGGGTGTAGACGACCAGTTCCGGTCCCTCGTATTTGACGTCAGTAACCGAGACGTCGTTCGGGATCTCCCGTTCTATCTGCGATCTGATGTCCTCGAGTTGCGTATCAACTTGGCTCATGTGTAGAGAGGTCCTCGTCCAGTCCACGATAGCCGTCCACGCTCGCTCTGGCGAACGCGTCCGGGATCGAAATTCGACGGCGGAAACGCCGTCGGTGTGAACGAAGGAGGCATAGTGGCTAGTACTGTCCGTAGCTCTTATCCGCGGGAAGAGACAGCGAAAACCCGCTTATATCGGAATAAGCCCCTCTCGTTATAAAAGCCTTCGCAAACGATCGACCACGGCCCGACGTCGGATCGGCCGTGAAGAGGCCGAAGAGCGGGCGAGGCGCGTGGAGGGTCCAAGAGCAGGTAAGCACGTGGAGAGGCAAAAAGTGGGCAAGCACGGAGGTGGCTGCTGAAGACCAGGCAAATACGTGGGGAGGCCACAACGGGCAAGCCGCTCCGACGTGAGATGCCACCATGGACCTCACCCCGGAAGTCGTTGCAGCCGAACGTGACTGGGTGCGCGAGCGTGGCGAGGTCGTCGTTCCGATCATCAACGAGACGCGGAATTCCCTCGGAGATCTGTTCGGAACCGACGTCGATCCGGTTTCACGGGAGCGATACCGCGAGGAGGTGGACGTCGTCTTCGCGGACGGCAAGGTTGCGGTCAACGTTGCTGGCTATGTCGGAATCCTCAGAACCCTCGACGTCGAGGGAGATTACCCGGGATTCGTCGTCGACGAAGTTCTCGGTCGTCAACTCGCGTCGACGATCGCTGGCAAACAGCCACTCGCGCTGCTCGCGGAGGCGACGTTCCACTTCACGGATACCCACACGCACGGCGGCAAAACGGAGGTCGCCGGCGCCGACGACCTGGATGCGGCCCTGGCTGCCGGCTTCCAGACCCGTCTTCCCGGCTGGGAGTGGTGCGAGGACGACCCGTTCGGGGTCTGATCGATATCAGTCACCATCCGAAAACAACGGTCGTCGCCCGGGATCAGTCGTCACCAGGATCAGTCGTCGCCCGAGACCACGTTCGCATCCACGTTGGTGTCCGCGTCGGCATTTGCCGCCGGGGGACGTGAATCCCGGACGTCCGCGCCACGGCCCTCGGCGATGACCTCGGCGTAGGCATCGGGGAAGACCCGCACGAACGAATCAAGGGCTGCGTCCCAGTCGTCGAGAAGCTCGTGTGCACGCTCGCTTTCCGTGTAGGTCGCATGGTTCTCGACGAGCCGCCGCAGCATTGACTCGTCACGATCGGAGAGTTCGTCGGTGATCGAGACCATGCCGTCGTTGACCCGCTTCTCGAAGCGAGCGGTCGGATCGTAGACGTAGGCGACGCCGCCGGACATCCCGGCGGCGAAGTTCCGGCCCGTCTCGCCAAGCACTGCGACGACGCCCCCGGTCATGTATTCACAGCCGTGGTCGCCGACGCCCTCGACGACCGCCTTTACGCCGGAGTTTCGGACGCCGAAGCGCTCCCCGGCGACGCCGTTTACGTACATCTCGCCGTCGGTGGCGCCGTAGAGACAGACGTTGCCGGTCACGACGTTGTCGGTGGCCGAATACCCCGCGTCATCCGGGGTGTTGACGACGATCCGGCCGCCCGAGAGGCCTTTCCCGACGTAGTCGTTTGCGGCGCCGGTCAGCCGGAAGGTAACGCCGTTCGCGAGGAACGCGCCGAAGCTCTGGCCTGCGTAGCCGTCGAAGTCAACGGCGATCGTGTCGTCCTCGAGTCCGTCGCCGCCGTGTTCGGAGACGATCCGGTTCGAGAGCGTTGCGCCGACGGCTCGGTCGACGTTCGTGATGTCCTTTGCGATCGCCACCGGAGCCTCGTCGTCGATCGCCGGTTCCGCGATGTCGATCAGATCCCAGTCGAGTCGCTCTTCGATCTCGTGGGTCTGTGAGCGCACCTTGGTTCGGACGGATCCAGCGGGCTCGGCGATGACCGAGGAGAGGTCGAGGTGTTTCGCCTTCTCGTGGTCGGTCTCGCGTTGGCGGAGGTGAGCCGGACGGCCGATCATCTCCTCGACCGTCCGGAAGCCGAGATCGGCCATGATCTCCCGGAGTTCCTCCGCGATGAACGTCATGTAGTTCACGACGTGATCCGGCTCGCCGGGGAACCGCTTGCGGAGGTCCTCACGCTGGGTCGCGACCCCGACTGGACAGGTGTTCTCGTGGCATTGGCGGGCCATCACGCACCCGGAGGTGACGAGCGAGGCCGTCCCGAAGACGTACTCCTCGGCGCCGAGGAGCGCCGCGACGGCGACGTCGCGTCCGGTTCGCATCCCGCCGTCGGTGGAGACGCGGATGCGGTCGCGAAGCCCGGTGGCTCGAAGCATCTGGTTGGTCTCGGCGAGTCCGAGCTCCCACGGGAGCCCGGCGTTCTTGATCGAGGTCTTCGGGGAGGCACCCGTACCGCCGGAGTGCCCGGAGACGTGGACCACGTCCGCGTTCGCCTTCGCGACGCCGGCGGCAATCGTGCCAATGCCGGCCTCCGAGACCAGCTTGACGTTGATGTCCGCGTCGGGATTCGCCGACTTCAGGTCATAGATGAGCTGTTTGAGGTCCTCGATCGAGTAGATGTCGTGTTGTGGCGGCGGCGAGATGAGTCCGACGCCCGGCGTCGAACACCGGACGTGGGCGATCATCTCGTTGACTTTCTTGCCGGGGAGGTGTCCTCCCTCGCCCGGTTTCGAGCCCTGCGCCATCTTGATCTGCAGTTCGTCGGCGGAGGTGAGGTACTCGGCGGTGACCCCGAATCGACCGGAAGCGACCTGTTTGACGTTGCACTCGCGTTCGGTGCCGAACCGCTCGGGCGGCTCGCCGCCCTCGCCGGTGTTGGATTTCGCACCGATCCGGTTCATCGCGATCGAGTTGTTCTCGTGGGCCTCCGGCGAGATGCTGCCCAACGACATCGCTGCCGTCGAGAAACGTTCAACGATCTCGGAGGCCGGTTCGACTTCCTCGATCGGAACGGGGTCCCGATCGGAATCGAACTCGAGGAGTCCACGGAGGGTCTGGATCGCGTCCGTCTGGTCGTTGACGAGCTCCGCGAACTCCAGGTACTGGTCGTAATCGCCGGCTCGAACGGCCTGCTGGAGCGTTCCGACCGTCTGGGGGTTCCAGGCGTGGGTAACGCCCGAAGAGCGGTGTTCGTACTCGCCGGTCGTTTCGAGGTGGGGGTCGGCGCCGAATCCCATCGCGTGGCGCGTGCGGAGATCACCGTCGATCACGTCGAGGCCGATCCCCTCGGTGCGGATCTCCGTTCCCTCGAAATACTCGGCGACGAGACTCGAATCGAGCCCGACTGCCTCGAAGATCTGCGCCCCCTGGTAGCTCTCCATCGTGGAGATGCCCATCTTCGCCATCGTCTTCAACAACCCGTCCTCCAAGGCGCCGCGGTAGGCGGCGATGGCTTCGGACTCATCGGCGCCGTCGGGTCCGGCGACGACGTCGGCGATCGAAGCGTACGCGAGGTAGGGATTGACCGCCCCAGCACCGTAGCCGACGAGCGTCGCGATGTGGTGGACCTCGTGGGGTTCGCCCGACTCGACGACGAGCCCGGCGTGATTTCGAAGTCCGTTGCGAACGAGGTGGTGGTGGACCGCACCGGTCGCAAGCAGGCTTGGGATCGCGATCCGCTCGGGGCCGATGGCGCGATCGGAGATCACGATCACGTCCGCGCCATCCTCGATCGCCGTCCCGGCGTCCTCGCGCAATCGAGTGAGGGCGTCCTCCAGATCCGTTCCCGGATCGAAGGTCGCATCGAGCACGCGCGAGTCGAACCGCTCGGCTGCTCCGGCGTCGCCATCGTCGGGATCGTCCTCGCCGAGTTCCTTGATCGTCGCCGTCTCCTCGTCGGTGAGAATCGGGGACTCTGACACGATCTGGCGAGCGTGGTCGGACGTCTCGTCGAGAAGGTTCCGCTGGAAGCCGAGTCGCGACTCGAGGGAAGTGACGAGCTCCTCGCGGATGTAGTCGATCGGCGGGTTCGACACCTGCGCGAACAGCTGTTTGAAGTAGCTGAAAAGCGGACGGTCGATGTCCGAAAGCACGGTCAAGGGAGTGTCATCGCCCATCGACCCGACCGGGTCCTTACCGGTCTTGGCCATCGGCTCGACGAGGTGGTTCATCGAGTCCGTCGTGTAGCCGAAGGCCGCCTGGTGGGCACGCAATAGCGACTCCTCGGATTCGGCGTCGGCCGTCTCGTTTTCAGTCGTCCCGTCGTCGTTTGCGGGGTCCGCTTCGAGTTCGACGGCGTCGTCGATCCCGGTGCTCGTTCCGTCGTCGGCGTCGACGAGCGCGTCGAGGTCGATCTGCTCTTGGGCAACCCACTCCCCGTAGGCGTCGTCGGTGAGTTTCTCGAAGACCTCCTCGTCCGGGACGACGCGGCCGGCTTCCAGATCGGCGACGAAGATCTCGCCGGGCCGGAGTCGGCCACGTCGTTCGACGTCCGCGGGATCCGTCGGGAGCGCGCCGACTTCGCTGCCGACGATCAGCCGGTTATCGTTCGTGACCTCATACCGGCAGGGCCGTAGCCCGTTGCGATCGAGGACGCCGGCAACCTGATCGCCGTCGAATCCGAGTACGAGCGCGGGCCCGTCCCACGGCTCGACCAGCGATGCGTGGTAGTCGTACCAGTCCTGACGGTCCTCCTCCATGAGGTGGTCATCGCGGAAGGCCTCGGGGATCAACATCCGGAGAACGTGAGGGAGCTCACGGCCCGTCTGGACGAGCAGTTCGAGCGCGTTGTCGACGGAGGCCGTATCCGACTGGTTCGGGTCGTCAATGATGGGTTTGACCGTCTCCAGATCGGCCCCGAATCCGGGGTGAGAGACGTCCGTCTCGCGTGCGCGCATCCAGTTGATGTTTCCCTGAATGGTGTTGAACTCGCCGTTGTGGACGATGTTGCGGTACGGATGCGCGAGATGCCACGCCCCGAGGGTGTTCGTCGAGAAGCGTGCGTGAACGAGCGCCGCTCGCGAGGCGAACCGATCGTCCTCGAGGTCCGGGAAGTAGTCGGCGAGCTGTTGGCCCTTCAACAGGCCCTTGTAGACGACGCGGCGCCGATCGAGGGAGACGACGTAGAATCGCTCGCCACCGTCCATATCGGCGACGGCCGACTCGATCGCCTTGCGCGCCACGTAGAGACTCCGATCGAACCCGAGCAGGTCCGGATCGCGGTCCGCGTCGGCGTCAGCCTCCTCGTCGACGAACCGTTCCGCGAGATCCGCATCCTCGGTAGGGGCGACGAACACCTGCCAGTGATCCGGCTCCGACTCGAGTGCGGTCGCGCCGAGGTTGGAATTGTCAGTGGGAACGTTTCGTCGGGCGAGCACTTCGAGGTCGTATTCCGCGAGCGTCCGCTCGACGATTTTGAGGAGCTGATCACGTGCGCGCTCCTCGGGCGGGAGAAAAAGGGATCCTACGGCGTACTCCTCGGGGAGATCGATATCGGTGACTGCACGGAAGAACGGGTCGGGGCGTTGAATCATGATCCCGGCGCCGTCGCCGGTGTTCTCTTCGGCACCGGTCGTCCCGCGGTGTTCGAGGTTCTCCAGGAGTCGGACGGCGTCGGCGACGGTGTCGTGGGTCGGTGCGCCATCGAGGTCTACGACGGCGCCGACCCCGCAGTTCGATCGGTCGTCGTCGAGCGCCGCCAACCCCTCGGCGACCCCCTCGTCCGAACCCGAAGAGCCGGCGGTCGGCTCGCGGGTGGTACTATGTGGCTTGGTCATACCATCCAAAAGTGGGTAGACAGGTAAAGGGCTAACCCTGATACAGTTAGGGTGCCTTACTCACCCATTAGGGAATATAAGGTCATTATTGTTAAGAGTCTGTGACTGTATGGCATGGATTCGGTATCGGAATATATTTTGTATAGTTTTGATCGTAAATCTATTTTAGGAGAGATTAGCGAAAGAATCTTTTGAAAATGTGCACCAACCAAAAACGTATGTTAACGTACACGATCGATCGAGAGTAATCCGTTCGCGGCCGATCGGGAGTGTCCGAGCTCGAAGGACGGCCACGATCGAGGCCGATCGAGGACGGATCAGTACGACTTCGCGAAGTACGCCGTCCGGACCGCTTCCTCGCCGCAGACGCCGCAGGTCTCGTCGTGGTCGTCGCCGACGAGTTCGTCATCGTCCTCGAAGGGGACCATCACGATCTCGGCGGCGATTTGCTCTTTGATCTCGGCTTCACACGCTTGCTCGCCACACCAGGGGGTCTCGACGTACCCGCCGTGGCGCCCGATCGTGCCGAGGATCTCCGCACGGTCGTCGGCCTCTCGAACCTCGCCGTCGAGGTTCTCCTCGGCGGCCGTATACAGCTTCGCGTAGATCTCATCGAGGTGCGAACGGACGGTCTCGGCGACGTCCGTGCGGTCCGCCACAGTGCTTTCGCCGTCCGGGCGGTGGACGAGCGTCAACTCGTCGTCGTCGACCTCGTTGGGACCGATCTCGATCCGAAGGGGGATGCCGTGGAGTTCGTGTTCGTTGAACTTGAACCCGGGATTGTGCTCGTCCCGGTCGTCGAGTTCGACGCGGACTCCCGCCTCCTCGAGGTCCGCGGTGACACCCTCGGCATATTCGAGTACGTCCGCTTTCGTGTCGGACTGCCAGATCGGGACCACGACGACCTGTTCGGGAGCGACCGTCGGCGGAAGGACGAGTCCCTGCTCGTCGGAGTGCGTCATGATGAGCGCGCCGAGACACCGCCAGGAGAGCCCCCAGGAGGTGGTGTAAGCGGTCCGCTCCTTCTCGTCGGTGTCCGAAAAGGTGATCTCGAACGCCTCCGCGAAGGACTGTCCCAGATGGTGGGAGGTCCCGCCCTGAACGGACTTGCCGTCGGGCATCAACGCCTCGACGGTCGTGGTTACCTTCGCGCCCGGGAACGTGTCGTGGTCCGGCTTCTGCCCGCGGAGGACGGGTATCGCGAGGACGTCCTCATAGATCGACTCGTACTGATCGAGTCGAGTCATCGTCTCCTCCCAGGCCTCCTCGTCGGTCTCGTGGGCGGTGTGGCCTTCCTGCCAGAGGAACTCCTTCGTCCGGAAGAACGGTTTCGTCTCGGTCGCCTCCCAGCGAACCACCGAACACCACTGGTTCACCCGAAGCGGGAGATCCCGGTGGCTCCGGATCCACTTCGACATGTAGGGGGCGATTATCGACTCGGAGGTGGGTCGAACCGCCAGTCGCTCCTCGAGTTCCTCGTGGCCGCCCTTCGTGACCCAGGCGACCTCCGGATCGAACCCTTCGACGATGTCCTTCTCGCGTTCGAGGTACGACTCCGGAATGAACATCGGGAAGTAGGCGTTCTGGACGCCCGTCGCCTTGAACTTCGCATCGAGCGCGCTCTGGACGGCCTCCCACAGCGCGTATCCGCGCGGACGGGTGACGATGAACCCGCTCATTCCCTCCGGACCGTAGTTGGCGATCCCGGCCTTCCGGACCACCTCGGCGTACCACTCGCCGGTGTCGTGTGATTTGGACTCGGTAATTCCGAGTTCCTGATCGTCGTCGGTCATCGGATCCAGAATCCGGCGTGTGGGACTTAAACCGACCGAAGACGCCCCGCGAAGCGCGATCGCCGTCGCATCCCTATCGGTCGGTGACTCCCTCGCGATCCATCTCGGCAACCTCCGCCTCGAGCCACTCGCGGAACCACCGAACGCGTTTGATCCGCTGGTGAGCGATCGACTCGGCAGTCTTCGAGTGGATACGGTCGACGTGGTCGCGGCTGCGTTCGAGCACGCGATCGACCATCTTCGCCGCGTCCATGTGGGTTCGCGCCTCATAGCCCATCCGCAACAACATCAGAGCCGTCCCGTTCGCGCCGACCTTATCGAGGAGGTCCGCCTCGATCAGACACCGGGTTTCGAGGTCGACGTTCGAGAGATCGCCCTGATAGGAGTGGGCCTCGATGGCCTGGGTGACCTGGGCGATGAATGAATCGGGATACTCACCTTGCGTTTCGAGGTACTCGCGGGCGATCCGGGCACCCGCTTCGGCGTGGGCGTCCTGGTCGACCTCGAGTTTAGCGACGTCGTGGAACAGGGCAGCGACTCGCACCACATCCCGATCGGCGCCCTCCTCGCGGGCGATCCGCGTCGCGATATCGGCGACGTTCCGGATGTGGTTGAATCGATAATCGGCCGAATGCCACGGATACCACCGCATCCGCCCCCCGTCGTCCTCGCTTTCGACGCTCGCAGCGAGGTAATCGTGAACGAACGACCGCATCTCGTCGAACGCCTCCTCGGACACGCGGGACCCTTTGATCTCAACGCCCACGGCCCCACCCCCTCACTCGATAGACGCGACGACCGCGAATTCCGTGTTTCATTGCCCAAACCCACGGTCGTTTCGTTCTTAGGCGTTACGACAGACGGAGTGAACCTCGGATCGCCCGTCGGACGCCACCTCGACGGCCGAGACGGGGTCACAGATACGCGGCGTCCCATCGGGTGGGCTTTCGACGGTTCCCACAGGAAACGCACTTGAGACGTTCCATCGTGTCGACGACGATCTCCAGGCTCTCGCAGTTCCCACAGAGGTATCCGTAGCGCTCCTCGTGGTCCGAGTCCACGTAGGCGGGATAGAACGGCCCCTTCGATCCCCGCTCGCTTTCCTCGAGGTCGACGTGGACGCGATCGCCCGACTCATCAGTGTAGACGCGCGATTCGGTTGCGGAACCGTCCTCGGCGGTCCGCTTCGTGTAAACTAACTCTTCGAACGTCTCGCGTTCGACCGTGATCGTCTCTGCATCCGTGCGATCGTACCCCTCCTCCTCGTAGAACCGGGTTCCCGATTCGTTCGTGGCGAGGACCCGTCCCTCGATGCGGTCGACTTCGCGATCGCGGAGCTGATCCTCGACGTATGCGAGCAGGCGACCCCCGAATCCCGAGCCGCGGTGGTCGGGATGGACGTGGAGCCAGTCGATCTCGCCGACACGTTCGCCGCGGTCGACGACGTAACTCTCCGCAAACCCGACGACCGCCTCCGATTCGATCGCGACCGGACACACCGTCCGGCTGGAAGCGACGTCGGCGGTCATCTCCGAGGGATCGTACCACCGATCGACCAATTCAGCGATCGCCTCCTCGGAGACGACGTGTCCGTACGAGGCCGAAAGCGACGCGCGTGCGACCGCCCGTATCGCCTCCAGATCGTCCGGGGTTGCCTCTCGGAGCTCCATGTGGGATGTGTTCACACCCCGCTTATAAATAACTCTCCCCGCGGACGGAGCGACTTACGTGATTGAGTAGGTCGCGGCCGCCATCAAGAGCAGCGCGAACCCGAGCGCGATCACCATCAGGTAGCTCAAAGACCGGTTCTCCCACTTGAGGTGCTGGAAGTAGCCGACGATGAGGGCGGACTTCAACACCGAGGCGCCCATCGTCCCGGCGAACGCCTGCTCGTAGGTGAAGAACTCCCCGAACTCGAACAGGATGAAGTTCAAGGTCGCCAACCCCGCGAGCGCGAGGTAAATGAGTGCGTAGAACTTGATCGAATCCGTCGCCATTGTTCACGCGAAATCTGGGTGTGCGTCCTTATAGGTTTACCCATCCGCGTCGTCCGGCCCTCGCCATCGTTTCCACAGGAGGTAGCCGACGATCGGTCCGGCGATCCAGAACCCCACGCCGACGATCGCCCAGATGATCCCGCTCAACATCCGCGGGTCGGTGAGGAGGTCCGTGACCATGTGATCCGTCGTCGATCGGGACGTAAATATCCGTGTATCGATCGATCCGATATCCCGCCATCACGATGCATCGATAAGGGAGGACCGGTCCGCCGAACGCTTGCCGGTCGTCTAGAAGAGGTAGAACAGCGGGAAGAGGAAGACCCAGACGATGTCGACGAAATGCCAGTAGAGGCCGAAGTACTCGACCGGTCGGGAGTCCTCCTGGTAGGCGCCGTTCCAGGCGCGCACGAGCAGGAAGCCGGCGATCAACAGCCCGATGACCACGTGGAGGCCGTGAAGCCCGGTCGTGACGTAGTAGATCGTCGCCTGAACGGGGTCACCGTGTGGGTTCTGGCTCAGCGTGACGCCGACGTCGTAGATCTCGTGGTGCCACTCCCACAGCTTGATGGCCAGGAAGGTGACTCCGAGCAGCATCGTCGTACCGAGGCTGGCGATCAGTCCGCCGCGGCTCTGTCGGCGGGCGTAGACGAGCGCGAGGATGACCGTGAACGAGGAGGTCAACAGCACGAACGTGTTGATGAGTCCCGGTAGGGAGTTGGTCAACGGCTCCCAGGTATACCAGCCCGCAGCGACGCGGATGAAGACGGCCGCGGAGAGGAATGCGCCGAAGACGATGACGTCGGAGGCGAGGAAGAACCACATGCCGAGTTTCACCTTCTCGACGCCCTCGAAGGGCCACCGCTCGGCGATCTTCATCGGTGGCGCATGGAAGTCCTCCAGTCCCCACTTCACGGCGGTCCAGATGAGACCGATTCCGCCGATGGCGGTGAAGATCGGATAGATCGGATTGCTGACCGAGATGGCCGTCGCAAATAGGGTGTCGCCGGCGGAGATGTTCATTGAGGAGGTGACTCCCGAGAGTCCGAAAAAGAGGATTGCGACCGAAAGCGAGAGCGCGAACGGCCAGATACTGGCGTGACTCGGGTGTTTATCCCAGTAGGGGTAGCTCTCGATATGGTCGTCGCCATGGCCCGCGCCGTGGCCACCGTCGGTCGCGGCTGCCGGCCCGTCGTGACCCTCCTCGGTCGTCGTGAGTGCCTCCGAGACGAACTCCAGTTTGCCGGATGCGTAGGATGGACGCCCGCCCCAGTTCTCAAGCGGCGGTGGGGAGGGGACGGCCCATTCTGCGGTCCGCGTGTACTCCCAGGGATTCTCCGGCGCGTCGGGGCCGGCGACGTAGGATTTCGCGAAGTTGTAGAACATGATAAAGAAGGACAGCCCGAGGAGGAACGCGCCGATCGTCCCGAACTGGTGCATACTCTGGTAGGCGGGATCGTAATCGAACACCCGTCTCGGCGTCTCCCAGGCGAGGAACATCGAGAAGTACACCGCGTTGAAGCCGATGAAGAATGCGACGAAGTGCACCTTGCCAAGGAATTCGTCGTACATCTTCCCGGTCATCTTCGGGAACCAGTAGTACGCGCCGCCAAACAGCGCGGTCGCACCACCGAACATCACGTAATGGAAGTGGGCGACGACCCAGTACGTTCCTCGGAACTCATAATCGAGGACGATCGCGCCGAGGAAGACCCCCGTGATCCCGCCGAGGATGAACAGCAACAGCGACCCGAACGCGAAGAGGAACGGCGTCGTGAACTTGATGCGACCCTTAATCAGCGTGTAGATGAGCGAGAAGACGAGGAGATCGAACGGTAGCGAGATGCCGATCGTCGTCGCCATCATCAGCGTCTTGACCTCCAGGTTGATCGTCGTGAGGAACATGTGGTGGGTCCACACAAGGAACGACTGAATGGAGATGAGACAGATGGCGATGATCACCCATTTCCGACCGACGAGGCGGTTTCCGGAGAACGATTGGAAGAGTTCGAGCATCACGCCGAGTGCCGGGAAGAAGACGATGTACACCTCCGGGTGACCGAAGAACCAAAAGAGGTGTCCCCAAAGTAGCGCTCCGCCCTCAGTGGCCGAGAAGTAGATGCTCCCGAGAATACGATCGGAAAGCAAGATCAGCGCGACCGCAAGCAGTGCCGCGAACGCGAACAGCATCATGTAGACGGTCGCGAGGATCGACCAGGTGAAAAGCGGCATATCCATCAGTCCCATTCCTTCCGCACGGGAGTGGTGGATCGTCGTCAGGAAGTTGACCGTCGAGGCGGTAATTCCGATCACGAACATCGCCAGGGCGAGGATCGCCCCGGTCGATCCGAGACTCGGCGTATACATTGGGACGTTGAGCGGGGCGTACATCGTCCAGCCGGTACTCAAGGTACCGCCCTGGAAGTAGCTCACCCCCATCAGGAGTCCCGAGAGCAGGTACATCCAGTAGGAGAGCGCGTTCAGCCGTGGGAACGCGAGGTCGTCAGCTCCGATCTGGAGGGGGACCAAGTAGTTCGCGAACCCGAATCCGAGCGGAGAGAGGAACCAGAAGACCATCACCAGTCCGTGGGTAGTCACGGCCTCGTTGTAAGCGAGCCCGGAGAGGATCTGGGCGCCGGGTTCCCACAACTGAAGGCGGATGAGAAGCGCAAGCATTCCGCCGAAGATCAGGAAGAACATCGCCGTGATCGTATACAGAATTCCGACGTCCTTGTGGTTCGTTGTGACGAGCCAGCGACGGACGGACGTTTTCGGTGGTAGTTCGGACATTACGCGGTAGCCTCCTGGACAGCGTCGTTAGCGTTCATGGCGTTTTGAGACTCCTCCGAATCGTTCTCGTTTTCGGCGGCCTGCGTGTCGTACCAGTCGTTGAAATCCTCCTCGTGCATGACCACGATCTCGCCGTTCATGTAGGAGTGTCCTGACCCACAGAGCTCGAAGCACTCGATCTGGTAGGTGCGCTCCTCTCCGGGCGAGAGGTCGGCCTCATCGGTCGTAAACCACGTCTCGGAGTAGTCCCCCGGGATCGAGTCGGTCTTGATGCGCAACTCGGGGACGCCGAAGTTGTGCCAGACGTCCCGCGAGGTCACCCGTAACTCGATCGCCGAGTCCTGGGGGACGTAGAGTTGGTCCTGGGTTGTGACGCCGTTCGGGTACTGGAACTCCCAGCCGAACTGGTAGCCAACGACCTCGACTTCCATGTCGGATTCGATATCCGCGCTGTCGGGGCCCTCCTCGACGACGAGAAGGAGCCCGTATGCATACACGACGAGGCTGATGACGATGATCGCGCTGAGTCCGAACGACAGGAAGAGTTTCTTCGCCTTCGGACCTCCCTTTCCGGTGGGCAACTCGCCGAGTACCGGCGGGTCGAAGCTCTCTTTCGGTTCACTTCCATCGTCCCGGAATTTGTACGCATTCAAAAGCGTATACGAGACGACGACGATGCCGACGAGCGTGCCGAGCCCGAGGAAGACGAGAAATATCTCGTCGAATATCTCCGCCTGGCCCCGGATGCTGCCGGATCGCTGTAATAGTACTGATGTTAGTATAAACACTGACGCTATCATGTCTTGTGTCGATCCTTGTGAGGTAGTTGGTGATGCTGCACTTATCTCTTTTGTAGCGTGGTCGTCGGAGTGCCGCACGTCGTCGACCGAAGTCGCGTTCCCTCACGACGAGCGAGCGGCATACGAAGGCTATTTGTATTTACGTCCGGACCATCGAGTAACGAGGAACACTAAGACAGCCATGGTCTCGCCAACGCTTTTAAGCACCGCACTGATGGGCCTGCTCGTACTCGCCATGTTCATCGCGGTGGGACGGCTCGCACGGAAACGAACGTCCCTCACCTCGAAGGAGGGGGACCGATACGATCGACTCGCGGCAACGCTCGGATCGCTCGTGCGGACCCCCGTGGTCTGGACGATCACGTTCCTCGTCGTTGCGGTCGGCCTCGGCGTGCTCGTGATCCTTTCGGTCGGGAGCTTCGGCCTCCCCGAGGGCCTTTCGGGAACGCTCCTCAACGCGGTCTTTGCGCTCGTCGGCCTGTTGATCGGGGGATTCGTATTCATCGGGGCATACACGGCCACTCGCGATCGCGGGCTCGGCAACGCGCAGGGCGTCGCCGCAGGTTCGGTCGCGCTCGGGATGGTTCTCATGCTCGTGATCGCGATCCAGCTCGTCGTCGGAATCGTCGGCTGACGCCAATTCGGCCGTGCCGAACGGCTCGATCTCCCTCGATCTTCGACACCGTTTCGGTCGATCGACGTCTTCAACACAACTTTTGTCGATCCGTCAACACCGATTTTGTCGGTCGGAGTCACGACGGCGCGCGTATGCGGACGCCATACCACTACGGCCTGTGTGCATACCACTACAGCCTGTGTGCAGCCTGTGCAGCGACGGGACTCCCGTGAGGATCACTCGATGGGAATCCCGTGACGGGTCAAAAAGTCGCTGACGTCTTTGATCTCGACCGGACTACCGATGATCCGACATCGTCCGTCGGTCTCGAAGACGGTAACCGTGTACTCGGCCTCGATCCGGTCCTGGATCCCATCGAGAACTCGACACGGAACGACGATCTGCGTGCTGTCTCGGAGGCGGGCCGGATCCGGCATTCAACACTCAGACGGTGAATGAGGGGGTGTATAATCGTGACGGAATGCGATCGAAGTCCGAGGATCGCCGCCGCGTGGCGTTCCGTTCGGCGAGAATCGCTGTCACATGACGTTCCGTCGGGGGTGAAAGAACAGGTTTAACGAACTGAACGGCGGAGTAACTAGTGATGGGACTGGAAGAGGAGATCGAGGATCTCCGAGAGGAGATCGCCGAAACACCATATAACAAATCGACCGAGGCACATATCGGTCGTCTCAAGGCCAAGCTGGCGGAGAAAAAGGACAAACTCGAGAATCAATCCTCCGCCGGTGGCGGCCAGGGATACGCCGTCGAGAAGCACGGCGATGCGACCGTCGCACTCGTCGGCTTCCCGAGCGTCGGCAAATCGACGCTCATCAATGCCCTCACGAATGCCGAGAGCGAGACCGGCTCCTACGATTTCACCACGCTCGACGTGAACCCCGGGATGTTGCAATACCGCGGCGCAAACATTCAGATCCTCGACGTGCCGGGACTGATCGAGGGGGCGGCGGGCGGTCGCGGCGGCGGGAAGGAGGTCCTGTCGGTCGTCCGGACCGCAGATCTCGTCTGTTTCATGCTGTCCGTCTTCGAGATCGACCAGTACGAGCGGTTACGGCGCGAGTTGTACAACAACAAGATCCGGCTCGATACCGAAGCGCCGAACATCTCCATCCGGAAGACCCACAAAGACGGGATCCGGGTAACGACCGGCGACGGCGTCGATTTGGACGAGGCGACGGTCAAAAGCGTCCTTCGGGAGCACGGCTACGTGAACGCCTCGGTGACGATCCCCCACGACCTGACGATCGACGAACTCATCGACGGGATCATGGACAATCGCGAGTACCTCCCATCGATCGTGACGGTAAACAAGGCGGATCTCATCGACAAGGAGTACCTGCCGACGGTGCGCGACGAACTTCGTGACCACGATCTCGATCCCGACGAGGTGACGTTCATCTCCGCGGAGGAGGAGCGTGGACTCGACGGGCTCAAAGAACGCCTCTGGGAGGAGCTCGGACTCATTCGCGTCTACATGGACAAACCCAGCCGCGGGGTCGACTACGAGGAGCCCCTGATCCTCTTTTCGGGTGAGACGGTCGGCGATGCCTGCCGAAAGCTGGGCGGGGACTTCGAGGAGCGCTTTAAGTTCGCACGCGTGTCCGGCCCCAGCGCGAAACACGACGAACAGCAGGTCGGACGGGACCACGAACTCGCCGACGAGGACGTCCTTCGGATCCTCACTCGGAGGTGACGCCGTCGAAATGATGCGTACCGACCGCGTGAGCGAATCCGATCGCGTAAGCGACCCTGATCAGCCCACGGCGCGCGGAAGGACGAAACGAGGCTGGATCGCGGTCGCAGCCGTCGCTGGACTGCTCGCCGTTCCCGTCGCGATCGCTGCCGGTGACGGCGGATACGCGTTCGTGATGATGTGGGGACTTCTCGATCCTGGATGGACCGGGCTCGGGGACGGAGTCCACGTCTATCCCATTTGGGCATACCTCTCGAACCATCCGATCGGATTCGAGGCGTTGCCCGCTTCGATCCGAGCGTGGCCGGTCGGATTCGGGTTCCACGTTCTCGCGCTCGCGAGCGCAACGAGCGGTGCGACGATCGGCCGGGAGGACCGACGCGTCACGGGCGGACTCCTGGTTCTTGCTGGACTCGCATCGGTTTCGGTTGCGTTCGGCATCACGACACGGTACGGCGGGATCGGGACCTCGCCGACGACGTTCGTCCCACTCGGAGCGATCGTCACGTGGGTGGTCGCGTTCGCGATCTATGGCACGGATCTACGCGATCTTCTCGGAAAGTAAGCGACGAGCCCCGCGACGTCATCCGGATCCTGGTGTCTCCGGACGATATCCTCGGCTCACCGACTTCCACGTCCCGCTCGCGAACCGCCAGTAGTTGATCGCGGCGGGGATCGTCGTCTCGGCGAAGAAGGCCAGGTAGACGCCCCATAATCCGAGCGGAGTGGTCGCACCGAGGTAGGCAAGCGGAATGGCGACACAGAACATCCCGAGGAACTGGCTGAGGAAGGGGATCGTCGTATCACCGCTGGCGTCCAACACCCCGGCAGCACCGCCTGCGACTCCCTTCAACACGATGGCGATGGAGGCTGCATGGACGAACCGCACGGCGATCGGGATCGCCGGATCCGTGGGGTCGTTGACGAACAGTCCGACGATCGGTTCGGCAAACACGAACACGATCGTGGCCGAAACGAGGTAGGTCGCGACCGCGAAACGCACGATCTCACGACCGTATCGCTCGGCTTCGTCCTCCTCTCCGGTTCCGAGTTCCTGCCCGACGAGGCTCGAGGACGCGAGTCCGAACCCCCAGCCGGGCGCGTTCATGAGTCCCCAGATGCGTCGGGTGATGACGAACGCGGCGACGACCTCCTGACCGAAGATGTCGAGAATGGCCAACATCGGGAACTCGGCGGAGATCCACACGAGGTTGCGCGCGCCGACGGGAATGCCGATCTCGAGCAGGTCTACGATCGTCTCCCGATCGAGGTAGGGTCCGTAAGGGTCGATCTGGACCGGAATATTCCCGACCACCGGCAGCGATCCACGCGCGATCCCGACCGCGAACGCCGCGGTGACGACGACGTTCGAGATGACCGTCCCGAGCGCCGCACCGACGACGCCGAGATCGAGACCGAAGATGAGCACCGCGTTGAGAATGACGTTGGCGACCGCACCGCCTGCACGCAGTTGCATCGCGGAATAGGCATCGTCGGCACCCACCAGCACCCGGCTGCCGACGAGGTTGAGCCCGGCGAAGGGAACCCCGAGACCGACGACTTTGAGATACGCAGCCCCGTAGGAGATGGCGCGCTCGTTGCTCGACAGAAGCGAGATCAACTCGGTTGGACGCGACCAGAACAGCACGACGAGTGGCAGGCTGATACCTAGCACGAGGAGCGTGCTCGATCTGACTGCGAGTCCCAGTTGACCGTGTGCATCCGCACCGTACCGCTGTGAGACGAGTGCGATCGTCCCGCCCGCGATTCCGCCACCGACCGAGAAGGCAACTCCCCAGAATGGTCCGGCGAATCCGACGCCCGCGATCGCCGCCGATCCGATCGCGATCCCGACCATGGCGACGTCGACCGCGTTCTTCGACATTCGGGCGATCCCCGTGACGACGCGAGGCCAGGCGAGATCCGTCGTCCGGATTGCCCGCTCGCGATCGATCAGGCCCGCACGCGCGAGTCCCAGCCCGATCCAGAGAATGCCGAGTCGGATCGGATTCGGGAAACGGGTCACGGGAGACATCCGTCCTTTCCGGGAGGTCCCTAAGTCGTTTCGCTACGCGGCAGTCACCACCGGATCAAGGGACCCATCGAGCCAGCACGTGTCCGCAGGCCCCTTCAGGACGGTAATGGAGTCAACGAGGGGAGGCCGGCGGCCATCGTGCTCGCATTCCACACCCGGATCTGAGAATGCAGATATGGATACGTTTGCGAGATTATATTCAATATTGACATTCAATTCGAATAACAAACATCAATACTGATAAAAGTTGGATAATAGAACAAATATATTATCATCCGTCGGCGACAGTCGATCGAACTCAGTCGGTGATGTGGGATACGTCGTCGCGGTGGTCTCGGAACGGTGGATCACGATCCGTGTGCGCGTATTGCTACTTCTCTGGTAGGGTTCATAGACACATGAGAAAAGACGAACTTTCAGTCCGACATTCGATTCGAACGATCGTTGTGGTGTCGATCGTCATCGTTGCATGTGCGTTTCCGGGTGGGATAGTTCAACAAGCGATAGCTGTTGATTCGGATAACAGCAGTATTACTGCACATTCAAATGATGTTGGGGTAGAATCTCAACATGAAATCACAATTCAGTTTAATAACTCGACAAACACCAAAGAATTAGAAGATATTGCAATCGATTATTCAGTTGGATCGGAGATTCCGAAAATAAACAAATCGATTTCTGCAGATGATATAACTGTATACTATGATAATATAACTGTAGATGGAGGATTTACAACATATGTGAAATATTCGGATGAATCTGATTTTGAAAATATAGATGTGAAAAATGATAAAATACTCCTAAACTTTAGCCAACCTTTAGAAATACAAGATGGTGCAGATCTAACGGTCTATCTAAATGATGGAGGCGATTTTGAGGACAGGGATAGAGTAGGGAATAAAATCACTAATCATCCCAATGAAGGTACTTACGATGTCCAAACACACCTACAAACAGGTTCTAAACAATTATCAACAAATCTTACTAGTAAAGATAATATTATAAATAATCTCTACATTCGGGATCGAACAGTTAAATCAATAGAAGAAAATAATGTCGATCTAACCTCTAAAGAAACTGCGAAAATAGGTGTACAAACGGGAGAATCAGCAACAGAGGTGTCTTTAGGAATAGATCAAAATAATGATGGTTCAGTTGATCAATCTGTAATAAATGATACTATTGAAAACAATAAGACAGAATTTACTGTCGGTGTGAGAGATGAAGACATCACAATTGACACATCTCTCGGGACATACCCTGTAGGAGCATCTGGTGATGCTGGTCTATCAGATGGTTCTCAAATTTCGAGTTCTGAAGTTGTTGCTGAAATTAAATCACAAGGAAGCACTATCAAACAAGAGATTCCAAATGAAACACAAATATCCAATCAGACTGTCATATTAAATAACACTCTAACGAACACCGGAGGAAACACCTACACGGATACGCTCGAACTCGTCGTCAACGGCACCGTCGTCGACACGCGCTCGGCGACGATCGAGCCGGGTGAGACGGAGTCGGTGACGCTTGCCTACGAACTGGACAACGAGACGGCGGGAGATGAGCTTTCGGTCGTGCTCCGGGGCGATCACGACTCCGTCAGCAACACGGTCGAGATCGTTGAGCCCCCGGACAATCGCGTGGAACTGGAGACGGAGACGAGTTCCTATGAATCCGGTAGTTCGGAAACCCCGACGATCGCGGGAACCGTAACCAATGAGGGCGGGGCGAACGCGACGGAATCGTATGATCTAGTTCTTGACGTCGCGAACGGTTCGATCGTGACTGACAAACCGGATCGTGCGGGGCTCAATGCGGGCGAATCCACGACCTTCGCGTTCGATCTTGAGGAGGGATCTCTCTCGGAACTCGATCCTGGCTCCCACCCGATCGTCGTCACCGAGTCGTTCACCGGGAACGACGCGAGCGGTTCGCTTTCGATCACGACGAACGAGTCCGAGACGAACGAAACCGACGATTCCGAAACTGAAACCGACACCGATGACGGCGGGGAATCGGGATCGGAATCGACGTCCAGTTCGGGATCGAGTTCGGGGGGCGGATCGGGGGTGGGATCGACGCCGACCGAAACGACGTCGGCTCCGATTCGTGGATATGTCGGTGACGGCACCGTCACTCTCGAAGAACCGATCCTGACGGCCGGGCGCGGCGACGTGGTCCCGATCACGCTCGATGCCGGAAGCGTGGCGGAGGGCGGCGCGTTACTGATCGGGAACGAATCCACGGCGGACTATCGAGCGACGATACACGTCGAGACGTTCGGCGAGGCGGAGTCGATTACCGTTCTGTTCAACACCTACACGGCGGGGACGACCGCCGGACCGGTCGTCGAACTCGACGCGTCCTCCCGCGAGGCGGGAGCGTCCATCGCCTTCGATCCCGAGACGGACCAGACGGTGCGGTCGGGAGGGATCGGAGCGGGCGAGTATCCGATCGTCGCCTCGACTGCACCCCATCCGAAGACGGCCGCAACGCACCCGACCGATGTCGGCGCACTCGTGATCGAACAGCGGGAGACGACCGCGATCACGACGTGGACGACTGCGCGGTCGACGGCGAACGCGATACGGGAGGCGTCCGATCCGGGTGCCCTGATGACCGCGGCCACCCGGAATGGAACGGTCACCCGAAGCGACGAGATCGCCCACGGGGACGTCGCCGTCCTCGAACTGGAGGCGACCGGACTCTCCGGGATGTTGCTGCTTGCGGGACGCGACCGAGGGACGACGAACGCGACCGAACGATTCCGAACGGTCACCGATCCCGAATGGTCCGGCAGCGTATCACGGGCGGACTCTCGCGGCGCCGACCCGGCCCCAGCGGTTGATCTCGACATCGCGGAGACCTCGAACAGCGTGAGCACTCGGAGTGACCGACGGACCATCGATATCGGATCGGACGGGATTTCGGTCGCCACGGGCGGCGACCGCGATCGGGTGTACCTCCTCGTGGATACGGCCCGATTGGCGTTCGAGGATGGAACCACGATCGATCCGTCCGACTCCGCGACGTTCCGACTCGACGTTCAGATATCGGATGAGCTGACATCGAGCGACGAGACCGAGAGGTTCTCAGGGACGGGCCCGCCGGTCGAGGGGCTCGGGACGTTCCGCGGGGATGATCGGTTCGAACGGCCGTCCGGACCGATCGGAAGCGGCGCGAGCGTCGCTCCCGTGATCGATGACGAGGCGACGACGACCTTCAGCGTCGTCGAACGCGATGTCGGATTCCGCGAGGACCCCTACCACGCCCCGGCCGCGACCGGACAGGTGTTCGAGGGGACGACTTCGATCGCTCCAGGGACTCCCTTGACAGTCGACATACAACCGGTATCGGAGAGGAAAGCGACCTTCGAAGCGATCGAGGAGACCGTGATCGTTTCCCCTGACGGATCCTGGTCGGCTACGGTCGACCTCTCTTCGGGATCGGTCGGCGATCGCTATCGGGTACACGTGAAACGCACCCAGATCACCGATGACCGGCCCAGCGTCCACGGAACGATCGTCGGCGTAGACCCGGAGACGACGGCGGCTCCCTCTCTCGACGATCGAGGGGAGTCAGGTTCGGCGTCCGCTTCCGACACCACGCCGAACTCGGGTTCCGATTCGGCGGGACCACTCTCGGTCGGGACGGGAGCGATCCCTGATGGGATCGATCCGGAAACGCTCCTGTCCGTCCTCATACTGGTCCTCTTCGTGATCGGGCTGTATCGCGGACGGTCTCGATAGAGGCTCTCCGCCCCGATTCAGGAGGCTCACCGACAACGACAAACGCTTTACATCGCGCACCCATTCTTCGGATATGGTCGGCATGATCGGCGAGTCGACGCCTCCAACGCTTTCGATACTCGCCTCCCTGCCGGACACGTTCACATTCGCGTGGATCGTGGCGGTCCTGTTCGTCGTCGCCGCGATACTTGACCGGTTCGAACGCGAGGAAGGGCGGCTGATGGCGACCGGAACGTGGATCCTCTTCGGAGCGTTCTGGCTGACGATGGTGCCGTATTTCGCACTCGAGCATTTGAGTTACGTCGAGAGTCTCCTCTCGCTGGTCGCGGTCCCCGCCTGCGTGTACGTCGGATACCTCCTGTATCGAGGTCGCGAGTCGCTGTTCGTGCTCACTCGGGCCGTGGCGGCGATGTTGATCATCTATCTTCCGTTCGAGACGATCCCCTCGATGTCGATCGGCGGAGTCACGATCCCCGAACCAAAACGCATACTCATCGAGATAGTGGCCGCCCAGACCGCGGCGGCAATGTCGCTTCTGGGCTACTCACCAGCGTTGATCGAGAACTCACAGGGATACCTCTCGACCTTCCAGTGGGTCCATGGTCCGGAGGGACACGTCGTTCTGGTGTCAGTCGTCCTCGCATGTACGGGTATTGGTAGCATGGCGATATTCGCCGGGCTTATCACAGCCGTCGACGCGCCGTTCGAACGAAAGATTCGGGGACTCGCGGTCTCCATCCCGCTCATCTACGTGTTGAATATCGCTCGCACGACGTTCATCACGATCGTCACGGGCAACCAGTACATGCACTGGCAGCCCGACCTCGTGTTGGCGATG
The DNA here is from genome assembly GCF_041821145.1 of Halopenitus sp. H-Gu1. Classification (NCBI taxonomy): domain Archaea; kingdom Methanobacteriati; phylum Methanobacteriota; class Halobacteria; order Halobacteriales; family Haloferacaceae; genus Halopenitus; species Halopenitus sp. H-Gu1. The sequence goes on from NZ_JBGUBC010000013.1 coordinate 53,183, forward strand.
TTCGGGGCGAGCGATCCGTACCGCGTCTCGTTTTTGATCTCCGATCGGATCTTCAGCCAACTGCTCGCGATCGTCGCACTCATCGGGATCACCTATCTCGTGGCGCGACAGATCCCCGAACTCGTGATCGTCTTGGAGGACGTGTTATACGTATTGACGGGCGAGGAGCACGACCTGCTCGCGGCGCTGGATCTCCCCCGAGAGCCAACGAATCGGAAGCGGTGATCGGATTCTGGCTCGGCGTTCGACGCGTGGTGCGCTGGGGACGCTTTTGTGGCTCGGCCGCGAACGCCGGGCATGGACTCGAACGAGGGAGTAGTCGTCATCGGTGGCGGCGTTGCAGGGCTCACCACGGCTGCAACGCTCGCGGAGGCCGGCGTCGACGTCACGGTGGTCGAACGCGAGGAAACGGTCGGTGGACGCGTGAAAAGCAGGGACGTGGACGGATTCACGATCGATCGCGGGTTCCAGGTACTCTTCGAAGCCTATCCGGCACTTCGCGCGGAACTCGATCTCGACGCGCTTGATCTCCGCCCTTTCGCTCCCGGCGCGGTCATCTGTCGTCCCGGATCGCGGTCGACGCTTGCCGACCCGTTTCGAGATCCGGTGGCCGCGATCGGATCGATCCTCGATCCGACGATCCCGTTTCGTGACAAGTTTCGAACGCTCCTGCTCAGACGTGAATTGACGCGACGATCGGAGTCGGACTCGTTCACGGGCCCCGACGAAACGATCCGGACGTTTCTCCGCGAACGGGGGTTTTCTGCGAGGTACATCGATCGGTTCGTCGAACCGTTTTACGGCGGGATCACCCTCGATCGATCGCTTTCGAGTTCCAGCCACGTCTTCGAATACACGTTTCGAGCGATGAGTCGTGGTCGGATCGCCGTGCCGGCCGACGGCATGGGATCGATACCTCGCCAGTTGGCCGACCGAGCGGAGGCGGGCGGCGGCGAGATACGGACCGGAACGGCAGTTGAACGGATCGATCTCGTCGGGTCCGACGTTGACGGTGGTGACGTTACGGACCGACACGACCAGCCGGAAACGTCGGAGGGAGTTCGCATCACGTGTGCTGACGGAACGTCCCTCTCGGCCAGCGCCGCTGTCGTCGCGACGTCGCCGCCCGAGGCGCGACGGCTCACCGGCATCGAGGCGATCCCGACGGAGGGCGTCGGTTGTGTCACCCAGTGGTACACGCTCCCGGCCGAGAGGAGCTTCGAGGTCGGAACGCGGATCCTGTTGAACGCGGGATCCGAGCGCCCCAACGCGGTGATTCCGATCGGGGAGGTCGCACCCAGCTACGCTCCCGAGGACCGGACGCTGTTCGCCGCGACCTTCGTTGACGACGAGGCGCTCGAACGTGAGGCGGACGCCCTGGCCCAGGAAACCCGCGAGGCGCTCGCCTCGTGGTATCCCGAGCGAGCGGTGAACGGATTACGGCCGATCGCGATCGATAGAACGCCGTTCGCCCAGTTTGCCCAGCCACCCGGATTCAGAAAGGAGCTTCCCAACCCGGACGATCCGGCCGGACCGATCGTGCTCGCCGGCGATTACACGCGGTGGTCTTCCCTGCAAGGTGCAGTCGAAAGCGGTCGACGGGCGAATACGATCGTCCGTGAACACCTCTGAGGTGCCGACAGGTGGATGATCGGTGATCGGGTGCATAGCTGGGCGAATCTCATCCCGTAGTTCCGGTAATTCGGTAGTTCCAGTGAGCTTGGGTAGCCCCGTAGTTCGGTAGTTCCGGTGGACTCGTGTTCGATCACTCTCCCTGTTCGAACGCGTCTGCACCGTGTTTCTCGATGAGTTCCAACAGCTCCTCACGCTGGCGGTCGAGGGTCGAGGGGCGTTCCGCGTAGACGTGATCGAACATCTCGCCCGGATCGACCTGGAGGTCCGCAGTCGCCTCGATCGCCTCAGCGACGACGTCCTCAGCCTCCGCGCCGATCGCCTCGATCCCCTCCGCGTCGATCCGCCCCGTCTCACGGAGGAATGTCTCCATGCGGTCGATCGGATCGATCGATCGCCAGCGTTCGAGTTCGTCCTCGTCGCGGTAGACGGTCGGATCGTCGGCCGTCGTGTGTGCGCCGTAGCGGTACTCCACGAACTCGATCAGCGTCGGACTCGGGGAGGCGTCCGGATCGCGAGCGCGCGTCGCGGCCTCGCGCGTGGCGGCATAGCTCGCGAGGGGATCCATGCCATCGACGCGGATCCCGTCGAACCCGTACGCTTGTGCCTTCTCGGCGAAGGTGTCGCTCGCCGTCTGGCGCGAACGGGGGACGGAGATCGCCCAGCCGTTGTTGTGACAGCAAAACAGCGTCGGCAGATCGAAGACGCCGGCGACGTTGAGCGCCTCGTGGAAGTCCCCCTCCGAGGTGGCCCCGTCGCCGAAGTGGCAGGCGACGATCCGGTCGTCGTCGCGATAGTCGAAGGCCCATGCGGCGCCGACTGCGTGCGGGAGATGTGCAGCCACGTCGATCTGTAACGGGAAGACGTTGCCCTCAAGGATGGCTGCCGTACCGGACTCGTGGCCCAGCCAGTAGGGAAGATACTCGGCAAGCAGGTCCCGGGTGACGATCGAGCCGTGTTCGCGGTACTGGTAGCTTATCAGATCACGCTCGTCGAGCGCGTGCGTCGATCCGACTGCGGAGCCCTCTTGGCCGGCGCAGGGAGCGTAGGTTCCGATCCGTCCCTGCCGCTGGAGGCTGACCGCGCGCTCGTCGAAGTGACGGGTGATACGCATGTCCCGGTAGATAGCGACGAGGCGATCATCCGAGAGATCAGGAGGCTCCGCATCGGGCAGGACCCGTCCGTCGGCATCGAGGACGCGTCGAACGTCCGCCTCCGCGAGCGGATCAGTCACGATCGCACGCCTCCGTGGGGAATGATACCGTCCGACTCTGCATACGACGATGAAACGTCCGCATGCTCAAGGGTGTATCGGTGCTCGTGATCCGTCGTCCCGACTGCGTGATAGGCTCGTCCGTCTCGCAGTCGGCTCACGCAGCCTTGCGATCGCGAACGGTCGATGGCTCGCCGTCGAATCGGCCATCCGACTCGCGATGTTCTTGAACGGTCGTGTACGCCTCCCGAACTCGCCGGAACGATTCCTCGTCGCCGCCGTGGTCCGGGTGCACCTCCTTGATTCGGTCGCGATAGGCATTCTTGACGGCCTCCTCGCCGGCCGTTCGGGAAAGTCCGAGTTCGTCAAACGCCGCCGCGATCGGATCGTCGTTCGGACGGGTGTCGAACGTGGGCCTGGGGACGTCGAAGGGTAGACGTCTGCCGAGGCCCCGACCCGGCATCTCGTGTTCACAGAGAACCGACTGCGTGCCGGCGTTCTTGAGTCGGAAGTGGAGGTGGGCATCGAAGGTGATGGCTACCTCCCGGTCGGGGAGGTAGAAAGCGACCGTGGATCCCGCAAGCGGGTGGTTTTCGAGAAATCGCTCGTCGATGGCGGCGAGGTATTCGCGGATCTCCTCGTGCCGGCGCGAGACGCCGGAATCACCGCCGACGGCAGTCGCGCCGGTCGCGGGAAGAAACCGGTCACCCAGATAGAACGCCGCCACGACGAACGCCGTCGCGACGAGCCCCAGAAGGCTCCCGGCAAGCAACCAGACGGGAAGGAGTCGAAGGACGTCTGCGACCACGTGAGACGTTGGACGTGGATCCTCAAGAACCCCTCGCCGGGGGAGGACGGGAGCGACCACGATCGAGGAACTCGCGGGGGCGAGCGTGCCTCTTCGTCGAGGTCGTGTCGTTCTCGCGGTGATCGTGCTGTTCTCGTGGTGATCGTGTCGTTCTCTTCGTTCGCCCGCTCTCCTAGATCATCCCGTTCTCCTCGAGCGCCTCGATGACGTCGTCGACGAGCTCCTCGAGTGACTCATACGGGAAGTCCTGATTGCCGCCGAGTTTAGTGGCCAGCTCCATCGCCGAAAAACGCACGTCATCGGCCTCGAACGTGGTCGAGGGGCCGTTCGGTAGCGCCGGCAGCAGATCCATTTGCGTCTCGACGGGAAACTCGGCGTCCTCGAACGCCTCCGTGAACTGTGCGCGAAGCTCGGATTCGACGTCGGTCATACCCAACCCACCCGTAGACTGCCAAAAAGGGTTGTGAAACCCCGTTGAGATCGAATTGACCACGCCGATCCGGATCCAAGCGGGAGGGTTTCCCCTTCATCGATCGAACGTGAACCAAAGTATTCACTATGGGGCGTCACCAATCGGCGAGCATGAGTACAGAGGACGTTTCCCGACGGGCGTTTCTTCGGACGGCGGGCGGAACCACCGCGGCGGCAGGTGTCGCGGCCGGCGCGAGCGGAACCGGGGCTGCCCAGGAAGCGCCTGTCTGGCCCTCCAGCGTCGAGGACGCCAATCACGGAACGTACCAGGACGCTCGGGGTCAAGACGAAGTAACGATCTCGGTGGGGGCCGGCGAACAGGGATTGTCCTTCGATACGACGAAGACGTGGATCGATCCGGGCACGACCGTGATCTGGGAATGGACGGGCGAGGGCGGTGCCCACAACACCGAGAAAGTGGAGGGTTCCGCCGCCGAGTGGCAAAGTGAGATCACCGCCGAGGAGGGGTTCACCTTCGAGCATGAGTTCACCGAGGACGACGTGGGAATTACCCACTATCAGTGTGCTCCTCACGCGCAGGTCGGCATGCACGGCGGCATCGCCATCGGCGAGGACATCGAAACCGAGGAGGTCGGCGGCGAGGAGGAGGGGGCCACGGGCGTCGTCTTCGTGCCCGAGGCGGCGAAGGCGCTCAGCGTTGCGGCGTTCATCGCGATGCTCGCGACGCTCGGGATCGCGTTCTTCTTCATGCGCTACGGCGGAGGCGAGTCCAACGAGTAGCGCGATCATCCCGGGGACCGGGATGTCGATTTGAACGACGGATCATCGGACCGGTAGATTCGGTCCCCGTCATACCGTGAGATTCCTTGACTTCATACTCCGTGCCTGGCCAAGAGCCGCGGCTCTACCGGATCACAGTTTGCCGCGTGCATCGAGCAGGGAGCGGTAGCGCTCGAGATATCGCTCCAGGATCGGACGGTGATCGTAGCGTTCGAAGCGCTCGTCGACGGTCCGGCTCGGCGCCGATCCGGCCTCAAGAAACGCGTCGGCGAGTTCACGCGGGCTCGTGACCAACCGACCGCGCTCGCGTGCCTCCGCGAGTTCGTGGGCGCTCGAGTCGGCCTGATACTCGACGAGGCCGACACAGCCACACGCGAGCGCCCAGAGGAGGTCGCTTGCGAACGTCTCCCTCGTCGCGGTCTGGACCGCGACGTGGGCACCTTTGAAGATCGACACGCGTTCATCGATCGGCGTCGCTCCGAGAAACGACACCCGATCGTCGATCCGGAGATCCGAGGCAGTTCGCTCGGCCGCATGGCGCTCCGGCCCCTCACCGATCACGGCGGCACGCCACTCGCGATCGCGCACCTCTGCGAGACCAAGGAGGAACGACTCGACGTTCGAATCACGGTCGAGTCGCCGGGAGTAGACGACGTCAAACCGGTCGTCGACGCTGGCCGACTCGATGAGCCCGAAGTCGATACTTTCGGGGATCGTCTCCACCACGTCCGAGGGTGCACCGTACTCCTGAATCCGGGTTCGTGCGGCCTCGGAGGGAACGACGATCCCGTCGGCGCGCCGGGCGATCCACCGATATGCGAACGTGGAGTCCGCGGGGTGGTCACTCCACCAGTCGACGAGGACCGGGGCACGGTGGACGAGTCGAGTCGCCGCTGCGGCCCCGGCTCCGCCGGGTGGACTGTTCACCGCGTGAACGATATCGGGGCCGGCCCGCCGGAGCGCCGCCGGGAGACGGGCCGCAAATCGGGCCGGAATCGGATCCGCCACCACCCGACGGTAGCTGATTCCGTCCTCCTCGAAGATGTCGTGATCGCCGCCCCACCACTGGGCGCACAGCCATCGAATGTCGTGTCCGCGATCGGAGAGCTGTCGTGCGATCCGATGGGCTCGGGATCGCGCCGGCGTCGCTCCGTGGTGCGGGGTAAAAAGCGAGACGAACGCGACGCGCATACCTGAACGAGTCGCCACCGTCCGTTAAAAATCCACGCGATCCAGGGTCGATCGTGAAGGCGGTTCGATCTCCCGGCAGCGACCGCTCATTCGGGCACCGACAGCGCCCCAAGATCGACGTGATCACGGAGCAGATCGGCGGCGGCGTCGTACGGCGACGGATCCTCCAGATCGATTTGCGGTCGCGACTGGCCAGCGGTCGCGCGGACGTTTTGGACGAACGTCTCCCGGACCACGCGATTCTCGAAGAGGCCGTGGAGGTAGGTCCCGAGAACGCCCGTGGGGCCGCCGATGGAGACGCCGAAGGCGGCGTGCTCGCGAGACTCCTCGGCGACCGAGCGTGACTCATCACTTGCGGACGTAACGTCCTCAACGGGCGAAAAGGGGAACCGGACCGGTCGCCCCTGCGAGGAAGAACCGGCGAGGCGGGTTTCGCCCATATGGATCTCATAGCCACGTACCGAGGCATCGACGCCGGACAGTGGACCCGACCCGCGAAGGTCCAGTTCGGTCGAGACGACGCGTTTTCGGGTCGAGAACGTCGTCTCGACGGGAAGCAATCCGAGACCCGTGACGGTCGACGTCTCGCCGGTCCCCTCGATGTCCGCGTTCCGGATCCGCTCGCCGAGCAGTTGGTAGCCGCCACAGAGGCCGACGATCGGACCCTCAAAGGACGAAAGCGCCGACCCAAAGCCCGACCGCCGCAACGCGATCAGGTCGTCGACGGTGTTTTTCGTTCCGGGAATCACGACCGCGTCAGCTTCCCGAAGACGATCGGAGACGTTCCCGGAGTCATCATCGTCTGAGGTGGCGGCGGAGTCCGAGATCGGGAGATACGCGACCCGGACGCCGGGCTCGAACGCGAGCGGTTCCAGATCGGTAAAATTCGAGATCGTCGGGAGTCGAGGGACGGCGATCGTTACGGTCCGTTCTTCAGGGACATCGTCCTTGCCGCGGATCGCCGATCCGCCAGTCGTCGCCTCGGCGGCGGGAAGCCCGACGCTGTCCTCTGCAGGCAATCCCGGATCGGAATAGGGGATCACACCGAGGATCGGTACTCCGGTCCGTTCGGCCACGGCGTCGATTCCGGGTTCGAGGAGCGTCGGATCGCCGCGGAATTTCGTGATGACCGCGCCAGCAACCCGTCTCCGGAGATCGTCGGGAAGCAGTTCGAGCGTCCCGACGAGTGAGGCGAAGACGCCGCCGCGCTCGATGTCCGCAACGAGTAGGATCTCCGCGTCGGCGAACCGTGCGGTCTCGACGTTAGCGAGGTCTCGGTCGTGGAGGTTGATCTCCGCGATCGAGCCCGCCCCCTCCGCGATGACGATATCCGCATCGGACGCCAGACGGTGGTATGCGCCGACGGCGGCTTCGCGGGCGTCCTCCCAGCGTTCCTCGTAGTACTTGCTGGCCGGGACGTGATCGATTGCCTCGCCGTCGATCACGAGTTGTGACTCCCCCTCGCCGCGGGGTTTGAGCAGGACGGGGTTGTGATCGGTCGTCGGGGGCGTGCACGCGGCGCGTGCCTGGACGTACTGGGAGATTCCGATCTCTCCGAACGCATCGGGGGTGCCGTCTTCGCCATGCTCGTCGTTTTCGCCCGTTCCGTCGTCTTCATCGTGCCCGCCATCCCCATCGTGCCCGCTGTCTCCGCCACCCCTCGCGATCGGAACCGCACGGGCGTTGTTCGACATGTTCTGTGCCTTGAACGGCGCCACGTCGAGTCCACGGTCGGCGAGAAGTCGGCAGAGTCCGGTCGCGACGGTACTCTTTCCGACGTGACTCGCAGTGCCCGCGACGAGGATCGTCGGTGTCGATCGCTTCATGACCCTCAGAACTCGGTCCCTCTCCGCGCTCGCTGGCCGGCGTCGATCGGGTGTTTCTCCTTGCTCACGCGGGTGATGAGGTCCGCCGCTTCACGGAGATAGGTCGGTTCCTCGTGACTGCCGGTCACCACGATCTCGAGGCCGGGGGGTTTGGCGTCGATCAGTTCGAGTACGTCCGCGGAATCGAGCAGGCCGCGATCGACCGCATACAGGATCTCGTCGAGGATCAACATGTGGACACCCGCCTCGGGATCGCCGTCGAGCGGCAGTGACGCCGTGAGATCGACGTCGTCCGCCGCGTCGATCAACTCCCTTGCACGGGCGAGTCCGCCGCGTGCTTTGGCGGCATGGTCGTCGTCCGCGGAGCCGTCGCGGAACCCGTGCCAACCGTAGTGTCCGGTGTTCTCGTAGGTCATCCCCGGGAGCGCGGCGATCGCGTTGTACTCGCCGCGAACCGGCGCGACGGAGTCGGCCCCACCTTTCATGAACTGCAGGAGGTGGACCCGATAGCCATGTCCGGCTGCCCGAACTCCCATCCCGAGTGCCGCGGTCGTTTTGCCCTTGCCGTCGCCCCACCAGACCTGGACGAGGCCGAACTCCTCGGGCGCGTCGGCAACGATCGCACGATCCTCGGGAGTGAGGCCAGACCCAGGCGTCCCCCGATCGGCGGCTCGATCGCGGCGCTCCTCGTCGCCGTCCCCACCGGTGGGATCCCTATCGACGTCGTCGGTTTCAGCCACGGAATCAGTCCTCGTGGATGAACACGAGGCGTTTGTCCCCAGTCGAGGTGAGACAGAGATCGATCCCCTCGCGGGTCGCGCCGAGTTCCTGCCAGTCGCTGTCGCTGACGAACAGCGTCCGGAATATTCCTCGATCGCAATCGGGATTTGGACATCCCACCCCGGCCGCGTTCTTGTAGACCGTCGTGCCGCCGCCGGAGCTGTGTTTCACGAGTCCGTCGGTGAGTTGTCGGAGGTCCTCGTCGGAGAGTCCACCGGTCGTGTTGTCGCTACCGTCGTCGCTCGTCTCGTCGCTCATACTAACACGTTTCGGGCAGCGCTACGTGAATGTTACTCCGAACGGGTCACGAACTCACCCATCTATGATCCGGTAAAGTCGATCCGGGATCCGCCCTCGACATCGGCCCGATCGACGGGGCCGATCCGACGGAAGGCGTAGTTCTCGTCAGCCAGATGGACCTCGCGGTCGCACACCTCGACGGCGACCGAATCGAGCACCGCACCCTCACACGGGCCGAAATCGCAGTAGCCGCGCTCCCGATCGAAGGTTGCACCGTGTTTTTTACAGAATATCTCGCCGTTCCGGACGAAGGCGCCGTCGCCCGTATCGAGTCGCACGTCGGTCCAGTGTTGACAATGGTTCCGGTAGCAGGCAACGCTGTCTTCGAGGCGGACGAGGATGGCCTCGACCTCCTCGCCGTCCGCGCCGACGTCGCCCGCATCGCCCGCATCCATCCCGTCGACCGGCGCCAGCGTCACGAGCAGCGTTCCGTCCGCGGGAACGGCCTCGAGATCGATCATCCGTCGCTCGTCGTCCATGCGGGAGGAACGAACGGATCGCGTTTGAACGTTTGGAGACCGAACCGCCCTGGTTCGAATCCGCGTTTGGACCGGCATGTATCCACCGATAGTGACGGTGATCGCGAGAGCGGAGCGGTGGAATGGGCGAGAAGACGGAGCTACGAGGCGTCACCTGCCCGCTCGATCCACGTCGCGGCGCGCTTCTCCCCGACGTTCGCCCTCTCGGCGATGTCGGCCGGATCGGCGGCGGCCAGATCGTCGACGGTTTCGATGCCGATCCCGGAGAGTCGCTCGGCGTAGGCGGGGCCGATCCCCTTTATCGTCTCCACCGGTGCGCTTTCGCCGCCCGCCGACTCCGGGGCCCCGGAGCCGGATGCGGTTGCCTCCGCCGGTTCGGCTGCCTCCTCGGGCTCGTCGGCCGCCGTCTCGTCGACGAGCGATCCGGTGGATGCTGCCGCGTCCGTCCCGGCAGCGACCGATTCGTCCGCCGTCGTCGAATCGACATCAGCTTCGTCGCCGCCAGCGGCCGATCCCTCAGCTACTGATTCCTCGTCTCCCGATGCTTCCTCGGCGACGTCCATCGCCGACGCGCGTGAGTCCTGATCGTCCGATTCCTCCTCGCTCGGTTCGTGTTCAACGGTTACCTGGGTGTCCGTCCGGTCGGATTCGCCGGGTTCTCCGATCCCAAGTATCCGTTTTAGTGTCTGCAGGATCCCCATCGGGGCACAGTACGAACGGGGGCCATTTAAAAGCAGTCGGCGAGTTCCGAACGAACCCGAAAACGGACGACGGAAATGTGTGATCGGGAAACGGCGGGCCCGGGATGGCTACCGTTCGTCGCTGTCGAGCACGCGGATCTGATCGCCGCGAACGGTGACCGGGATCGGAACGGTCGCCTCGTAGAGTTCGACGGTGACCTGGTCTTTGCCCTCGTCGATCCGCTGCACGCGAGCCTTCTCCCCTTTGAACGGTCCGGCGATGAGTTCGACGATGTCGCCCTCGGCGATCCCCTCCACGTCGGGGGTCGGAGAGAGGAAGTGTTCGACCTCCGAAAAGCCGCTTGCGGCGGGGCCGTCCGACCCGGAAATGACGCCGCGGGCGTGCGGGATCTCATCGAGGATGCGTGCGAAGACGCTCCCGTCTTCGGCCTCGACCATCACGTAGCTCGTGAGCTGGTCGGGGGCCAACACGGCGTGGATCTCCGGCATCTCCTTTTCGGCGAGCATGTCGGCGACCGTCCGCTCCTGGCTCGCAGTCGTCTTGACCGCGAATATCGACGACATCAGACGCCGACCCCCGGCAGGAGGCTCATGATCGCGTAGATCAGAAACCCGATGAAGCCGACGAGGATGATGCCGGCGCCGGCGATCTTCGAAACCTGCGTGAACTCCTCGGTACTCGGAGTGCTCGCCAGCTTTAACACCCGAATGTAGCTGTTGAGATCGTAGGGGACGTCCATATTAGAAGGGAGTAGGCGACGGGACGTTTTTTACCTTGTGATGTGGAGGGCGGAGAAACGCGGACGAATCAGCGGGAGGAAGGAGGGATCCGGAGCCGGACCGGTCGTCATTCCACGAAGCCGAGTCGGTCGCTATTCGACGTAGTCGATATCGTCGACCTGCTGGTCGACCGGCTCCTCGACCATCTCTGGCTGTGGCTGCTCATCACCATTGCGGCCGTAGATCTGTGGCGACTCGACACCGGTGACGACGATCATGGTTCGCATCTGCCCCTCGATTTCCTCGTCGACGGAGGTCCCCCAGATGATGCGTGCGTCGGGGTCGATGCGGTCGTATATCTCCTCGACGACGCCCTCGGCCTCCTCGATGCTCATGTCGCTGCCGCCGGTGACGTTGACGAGCGCGGAGTTCGCCCCCGAGATGTCGACGTCGAGAAGGGGCGATCGAAGCGCCGATTTCACCGAGTCCTGTGCCTTCGAATCGGAGTCGGACTCGCCGAGACCGATCATTGCGACGCCACCCTTCTCCATCACGGTGCGAACGTCGGCGAAGTCGAGGTTGACGAGACCGGGTCTGGTGATGAGCTCCGTAATGCCTTTGACCGACCGCATCAGGACCTCATCGGAGACCTTGAACGCCTGGCGGACGGGAAGCTTGCCCACGGCATCGAGGAGGCGATCATTGGGGACGACGATGACGGTGTCGGCGACGTCACGCAGCCGTTCGAGGCCGGCCTCGGCGTTCGTGCGCCTGACCTCGCCCTCCGCGGTGAAGGGCGTGGTGACGATCGCGATCGTGAGCGCGCCCGACTCGCGGGCAGCCTTCGCGACCACGGGTGCGGAGCCGGTTCCGGTTCCACCGCCGAGTCCGGCGGTGACGAAGACCATGTCCGAACCCTCGATCGAGTCGTATATCTCCTCTTGGGATTCGATGGCGGCTTCCTCGCCGACCTGTGGGAGCGAGCCGGCCCCGCGACCCTGGGTCTTCTGCTGGCCCATCAGGATCTTCGTATCGGCCTCGATGTTGACCAGGTGCTGAACGTCGGTGTTGGCCGCGACCAGCTTTGCGCCGTGGATCCCCTCTTCTTTCATCCGGTTGACAGTATTCCCACCGGCGCCGCCACAGCCTACGACGGTGATGTTCGTCTGCAGGTCCTGGAGAACGTCCTGCAACTCGTCGTCGGTCATCGTCCCGGTTTGTGGGGCGCCGCCGGCCGCTCCAGTGCCTCCGGCGTCGCCGGCGGCGTCTTGGCCGTCGACATTTCCGGAACCGCCGGATCCGGATTCCTCGGCCTCGTCGATCGCATCCTCAACGATGGAGTCCATATTGGAGAAGGGTTATACAGGGAGGTTAATTACCTTTCCCCATTCGTCAGACCTTCGTCAGACGCTGAGGGCCTCATTTCGGTCGAATTTCGGACGAGTCGGGAACCGGCTCTCTCAAGACGGTGGCGGCGCCCGGTTGATCGCCGCGGGAGCCACGGACCGTCACCGCGGGAACCGCTCCTCGCGCTCGCGGGTGACCGCTTCGGGAGTGATCGTCTTCCCGTCGACCTCGACGGGCGTTCCGGCGGCAAGGGCACCGAACTTCGGTCCCTCCGGCACGCCACGATCGGCGGCGAGTTCGGGATCGAAGGCGGTCTCGCGAGCGACGACCGCCTCCTCGTGGACGGTGACCTCCTCGAAGCGCTCGCGGAGTACGTCGGCAAGCGCCTCAACGAGTGTATCAAAGTCGTCCCGGTCGGCGAGGACGATCGATCCTGCTGCGCGCGTTCCGGATTCGCTCGTCTCGAAGGCGATCGCGTCGTCCTCGATCGCCGCACGCGCTGCGTCGTGGTCGATCCCTTGGGCCCGTGCGAGGAGGTCGGACGGGAGATCGCGGACGAGTAACGTCCGATCGGCCATGCTATCGCTCCCGTGATCGCGATCGATCATGATCTCGTCTTCGTGATCGGGGATGCCTTCCGGAACCACGCCACCGAAGCGAAGCCCCTCCTCGACGGTCGCGACCGTGTTCTCGATCGCCTCGACGAGCGCGAGCGGGCGATCGCCGACCTGACGGACCCACGTCTCGCTGACGATTCGGTGGCCCAGATCCTCGATCGTGGCCACGAGATCCGGTTTCTCGCCCTCGATCACGGCGTATTCTGCGTCGCTCGCCTCGAAGGCGCGTGAGAGGACGTCGCGGTTTCGCGCCGGCGTTCCCATCTCGGCGAGTTGCCAGTCGGATCCGACGTGGCCGACACCCCACTCGGTCTCCGCGACGATCCGAGTGAACCGCGGCGCATAGTGACCCCCGCCGAATCCAACGACGTGTCGGGAACGCCCGTCGTCGCCGCGGATGTCGACCGGCGAGAACGTCGACGATCGACGGCAGGCCACGATCAGATCGAGGACGGCGCGAGCCACGGCGCGGGCACCGTCAGGATCGTCCCACTGTTCGGGCCCCGATCCGAGCTCGGCGAACAGCGAGGGAACCGAAACGTCGCTTGGTCCGTGGTGGGTACACTCGATACCGACGTCGTATTCTGCCGGGGCGTGCTCGTCGAAGGATTCGAGGAGTCGCTTCTGGGCGGCAGGTGCGGCACGCGCGAGCTGACCGCCAGAACCGCCGTGCTCGGCCGGGCCGAAGTTGCCTGTGAAGTGGGCCGTCAACAGCGCTCCGCTCTCGCCGGCGTGGCGGGAGACGAAGACGAGCACGTCGAGGTCCCGATCCGATGCTTCGAAGGCACTCACCGGATCCTCGAGATGAATATGGAGTTCGTCGACGGTTCGGATCTCCGCCCCTGGACGTCGGTAGACCGTGCCACCGCCCTCTCCGTCGGGGATGGAATCGTCCGTGGTCGTTTCCCAGTCGCCGATCTCGAGGAGCCGTTCACCGATGTGTTCCGACGCGCGGTCTGCCCGACTGACGACGATCGCGATCACTATCGGGGGATCCGAGGGTCCCGACCGAATAGTCATCGATCGCGAATCATCAATCGTTGTCGTTCGGTGATCCGGTCGTCAATCGTCGTCGTTCGGAACTCCGGATCTGGACGGCAAAACGGCATCGCGTATCGTCCCCTGGGTCCGCCCGAGGAGGCGACGAAACGCCCGCCGCCGAGAGACGAGGAGTATGCCGCCAAGCAAGACGTAGATACCGCTATACACGAGCAGGAGTTCGTGGCTCGAAAGCGGTAACACGAGTATGTCCCGGATGAGCAGGAACTCGGAGAGGACCTGCGAGACGAACAGCAACAACAGCACCACTCCCTCCCTGGCTGAGATCTCGAAGTTGAGCAGTATCGTGATGGCGAAAAAGGACTGTGCCGCAGTGAGCCAGATCTCGGCCGCCTGTCGCTCGTCGAACGCGAGGACGCCGTACTGGCCGAGCGCGAGCGAGTGGACGACGACGAGGGTTCCGATCAGCAACGTCCACTGGTTGAGCTTCGAGGAGATGAGCGCGTTGAACCCTGCCGTCGAGCGAGCCTTGTTCACTAGATAGAGGACGACGATGAGTTCCGGAGATTCAGAAGCAAGCGGCGCGATCCACTGGATCATGAAGAACGAGGGGATGCCGATGTCCTGGCCGATCTCCTCGAGTCCGTGGGCGAAGGGCTCGACCGCCGTGAAGATCAGCAACCCGGAATAAGCGAAGAGCAGAACGACGGTCGCTATCCGATTGGGCTTGGCGAAGGTCTGGAGGTACGCCGGAACGCCGACGTGTTCCTCCGCGGGATCGACGTCTCCACGGAGAATGATCGCGATGTAGGCGACGTAGAGCCCGACGAGAAAGAGCATATCGAGGACGTCGATCCCGCCGTTTAGCGGGATGAGGAACGCCCAACACGTGGCGAGAAGCAGAAAGACGATGTCAAGACCGATATCGCGGTCGATCGTGACGACGTCGGCGAGGAATCCCGTTCGCCTCTCGACGGATGGATCCGAGTCGGAACCCCGCCGAAAGATCGTAAAGAGAGCGATACCGGCCCACCCGATCCCGATCAGGATGCGGTTGGCACCGGTCATGTTGGCGACCGCGAGATTTCCGGCCTCGATGCCGCGTGCCGTTCCCGCATAAATGCCGGCATTCCATGCGTACAGCGCGTCGACGGCGTACTCGGGAGCTACTGCGAGCACCGCGAGGACCGCGATCGCGAAGGCGCGAGGAACGTCCTTCTCCGCGGTCTCTGCAGCCCATGCGAGCAAAAAGGCCGCGCCTAGAACTGAGATACCGCTCACCACCACGATTGCCACCGTAGATAGCCCCGAAAACGTTCCCGGAACCGCATACCCGATCCGCGGGAAGCCCTCTGTGGCGATCCACGTTGCGACCCAGGGAATGGTCAAAACCACCGCCGCCGCGATGGCTCGCAGTGACTGGCGTCTCATCGGCGATCGTTCATCCCGTCGGATGGCTCACGATCGATCAAAGCGCCGATCCGTGGTCCGTTCGTGTGTATCGTGACGTTCCTCGGAGTCATCGGATTATCTGCACTCACAACTCCCCGATATATAATTCACAAGATATCGCGAACGAAGCGAAATACGGGCGTTTCAGTCCCTCTATCGAACGATCGGTCCGATTGCCGGGGGATCGGTGATATCGGCTTCAGACGCCTTGAAACGGTCGAATCGGGCGCTTTCGGTCACATCCCACTTTCGACTTCGAATGGGTCGCGAAGTCACCCATCATCGAGAACGTCGATCGCGGCGTCCGGCGAACTCCGTTTGACGCTCTCGATCCCTCGTTTGGCTCCTTGCTTGGATCGATATCCCTCCCCGCTATCGGCGATGATGTTTCCATTCGCGGCGACGAGCCGCCATCGCCACTCGCCCGCGTTATCCAGAAATACCTCGAAGGTTGCCGTGCCGGGCATCACGGACAAGTATTCACCCCCCCTCTACATTAATACCCGTCCCGACGCGTCGAGTTTTCGTCCCGTACTCGTTTCCAATCGTGAGGAACCATCGCCCGGTTATTTATCAGCCCATGTGTAATTCACGCGGTACGAGTCATGTACGAGACCATCCTGATCCCCGTGGACGGGAGCGAACACGCGATCAGAGCGGCCGAGCACGGGAGCCGCCTCGCAGAGGCGTTCGACGCGACGGTACATCTGCTCAACGTCGTCGATATCCACTCCGCGGCCGGTCTGTTTAACGCAGGCGGCGTCGACGAGGAGTTCATCGAACGTATCGAAGCCGAAGGCCAGGAGGCGATCGACGCAGCCGAAGACGCGATCGAGCAGGCCGAGCAGGTCGAGACGGCGATGGTTCGCGGAGATCCGTCCGAGGAGATACTCGAATACGTGGACGACCACGGCATCGGTCTCATCACGATGGGGACTCACGGTCGGACGGGCGTGAACCGCTACATCGCCGGCAGCGTGACCGAACGCGTTGTTCGCCTCTCCGAAGTGCCGGTGTTGACGACCCGTGCGACGAGCGAAAGCGACCCCACAGGCGGCTACGAGGAGATCCTCATCCCGACCGACGGGAGCGAACCCGCCGACGCGGCGGTCGAGCATGCGCTGGCGATCGCATCCCAAACCGGTGCTCGCATTCACGCCGTCAGCGTCGTCGACGTACAGGGAACCCAAATGAATCCCGAGTACACTCGGATCGCCGAACTTCGTGAGTACCTCACCGAGGAGGCGGAGCGCGCCGTCGATGATATCGTGACGCGAGCCGAGGAGGCCGGCGTGGACGCCGTTCGATCGGTTTCGACTGGATCACCAGCAGCGACGTTGCTGGAATACGTGGATGACCATGACGTCGATCTCGTCGCGATGGGGACGGCCGGTCGAACCGGACTCGATCGCTACCTGCTCGGAAGCACGACGGAACGAATGATCAGACGCTGTCAAGTACCCGTTCTCGCCGTCAACGCGGGAACGCGAGCGAGACGCTGATCGCCTCACGGAGGATCGAAGTCGACCCACCGAGTTTTTGTCCCGGGCGGCGTCCCCGTTCGTATGGACGTATACGGCTTGATAGGCAACCCGGTCGAACACTCGCTTTCGCCGCCGATGCACGAGGCGGCCTACGAGGAACTCGGTATCGATGCGCGATACGTCACCTTCGAGCCCGCCGCCGACGCCGTCGGCGATGCAATCGACGGCGCGAACGCGCTCGGCGTTCGCGGTCTCAACGTGACGATCCCGTTCAAACGCGACGTGCTCCCCCACGTCAAGACGGACGATCTGGCCGATCGGATCGGCGCCGTAAACACGATCGACTTTCTCCCCACGGAGTCGGCGTTGACATCCGAGGAACCGAGACCGCGCGGATACAACACCGACGCGGCCGGCGTCCGGCGCGCGTTTGCCCATCACGACGTCGCGCTCTCCGGGTCCGACGCCGTCGTGATCGGCGCTGGCGGCGCCGGACGGGCGGCCGCTTTCGCGCTCGCGGACGCCGGAGCGACCGTACACGTCGCGAACCGAACCGCGGAACGTGCCGAATCGCTCGCTGAGGAGGTCCCCGGTGCCACGGGCGGCGGTCTCGAGACGCTTGCGGGGAACGTCCCAAACGCTGACGTGCTCGTCAACGCGACGAGCGTCGGGATGGAGTCGGATGAGACGCCCGTCGATTCGGAACACCTCTCGAGCGACCTCGCCGTTCTCGATGCGGTCTACTCCCCGATCGAGACTCGGCTCCTCCGCGAGGCGGCCGCGGCGGGAGCGAAGACGATCGATGGCGCGTGGATGCTGCTGTTTCAGGGCGTCGAGGCGTTCGAGATCTGGACTGGCGAGGACGCGCCGGTGGAGGCGATGAACGGGGCGCTTCGCGCCGAGTTGACCGAGACCTAGAGGTACTCGCGGACGATCCGCGCTGCCTCGACGGCGTCGTCGGCGAGGACGTAGACGATCGGCTCGACCCCGACGGCACCGGTCTGATACAGCACCACCGGTAACTCGGCATCGCGTCCGTCGAGTGCGGATCGGACCGCCGTCGGGGAGTGTTCCTCAGCATTGAACTCGATCGTGGAGTGGTCGGCAGCCATCGCCTCGAGGAGATCCGGATCGTACCGGATGTTGACTGCACCCCGGGCCGGGACGCCGGCCGCGCGCGCGGCGAGGAGGATCGACGCGACGTGCTGGCTGACGCCGAATTCGGGCTCGCCGGGAACCATGGCCCGACCTTTCACGTCCACGAGCCGGCCGGGGATCGCGGCGACGTCGTCGATCGTCTCCGCGTCCGGCAGCGCCTCCACGACGTTGGCGCCGACATTTGGAATGAGCGCCGCGAACCCCGAGGCGTTCCGCAACGTTCGAAGCCCGCGTCGGACTGACGCGAGCACGCGCTCGCGCTCACGGAGCGCATTATCCGGGTCGTGTATCTCGAATTCGACGTTCGCCTCGGCCAGTTCCGGCATCGCCTCCTCGTGGAGGGCCGCGAGGAGGTCGTCCTGCTCAAGCTGTCGGATCAGGATCTCGATCTCCACGAGTGCGGCGACGCGACTCATGTCGCCGGCGGCGAGTCCCGTCCCGATTCGGTCCACGAGTTCGCGAACGCGATCGTCGGCGACGATACGATCGTGGCGGGTGACGTCGCCGTGGGCGTACTTCGAGACCGCGGACTGGGAGATGCCGAGCGCCTCGGCGACCTCGTGCTGTGTGAATCCGCGATCGCGGAGGTCCTCGGCGAGCATCGCACGGATCGTCGGAAGGAACTCCTCGACGACGATCTCCTCGATGAACTTCATCGGCTATTGGCCCTCCCCGGTTTCGGCTCCGTTCTCGTCGGCGTCGGCTCCAGCGTCGCATGGATTCGCTTCCGCTTCCTCGTTGAACTCCGGATCGTCGCCGATCCGGGACGCCTGAGGGCCGTCCTGGCCCTGGTACTTCGAGCCGCGTTCCTCGCCGTAGGGGCGGTCCGCGGGTGAGGTGAGTTCGGTGAATGTGAGCTGGGAGACGCGCATGCCGGGCGAGAGCGCCACGGGCGCGGTCCCGAGGTTCGATAGCTCGAGGGTTATCTGGCCCTCGTAGCCGGGGTCCGCGAGGCCCGCCGTCGCGTGAACGACGATCGCGAGCCGCCCGAGCGACGACCGCCCCTCGACGTGGGCGACGAGATCGTCGGGAATCTGAACGCGCTCCTTCGTCGTCCCGAGCACGAAGTCGCCGGGATGAAGAACGAACTCCTCGCCCTCCTCGACGAACGTCTCCGTGACGTAATCGCCGATCTCCTCGGCGCTTGTCGGGTGGATACACGGGATGTTTGCCCGTTGGAATTCGAGAAACCGTTCACCGAGTCGCAGGTCGACGCTGGCCGGTTGCACCTGCTGGTCGATGTCGTCGATCGGGTCGATCGCGAGTTCGCCGTCCTCGAGACGACGGAGGATGTCGACGTCCGAGAGTATCATATCCCAACGAGAGCCCTTCGAGTAGTAAATCCCGCTGATCGACGACGGGGATCTGGCTGTGATCGAGTCGTGGTCGAGTTGTGATCGAGTCGTGGTCGAGTTGTGATCGAGTTGTGATCGAGTTGTGATCGAGTCGTGGCCGAGTTGACGTCGAGTCGTGACTGAGCCGTGATCGAGCTGTGACCGAGCCGCGATCAAACTGCAATCAGAAGCGCGACCGCGGCGACCCCTCCGGCAACGACGCTTGCAGCCGCCGGCGAGAGGTCGTGGCGGTTATACCCCGAGAAGAACGTACTCCCTCACATGGCCACACGCGAGGGGACCTGGCGCTATCGAAACCGGTTCGGCGACTCGTTCGGGCGGACGTATTTCCGCCGGTTCGGCCCCGGCGTGGTCTCGAGTCTGGGAATCGGAACGTACCTCGGAGACCCGACTGCTGCCGTCGACGAGCGGTACCGACAGTCGATCCGGCTCGCACTTGAGTCGGGGATCAACGTTATCGATACGGCCGTGAACTATCGCTGTGGTCGCTCCGAACGGGTCGTCGGCGACGCGGTCCGTACGAGCGATATCGATCGGGAATCAGTACTCGTCGCGACGAAAGGCGGATTCGTCCCGTTCGACGGCGACCGTCCGGCCGACCCGGCTGGCTACGTCCGCGGGACGTTCGTCGACCCCGGTATCGTCTCGATCGAGGAGCTGGCAGGAGGGAGCCACGCGATCAGTCCCTCGTTTATCGACGCGATGGTCGATCGTTCCTTGCGCGCGCTCGATCTCGATACGATCGACGTCTACTACGTCCACAATCCCGAGACACAGCTTTCGGTCCGGTCTCGGGAGGCGGTCTATGACCGACTCGAGGCCACCTTCGAGCAGTTGGAGCGCCGACGACGTGCCGGCGAGATCGGTCGATATGGGATCGCCTCCTGGGAGGCGTTCCGTGTGCCCGAGGACCACGAGTCGTACCTCTCGTTGCCCGCGATCCTCGAACGCGCCCGCCGAGCGGCCGCGTCAGTCTTCGAAGGCGGTTCGGATACCGCGGCCGGCCACGGGGACGTTCCCGATCCCGTCGATTCCCCGGACCCCGATACCGCACCCGATCACGGATTGCGGGCGATTCAGTTACCATTCAACGTCTCGATGGCCGACGCGTTCACCATGAAGAACCAGCCGCTCCCCGACGATCCGACCGGATCGGACGAGACGCGAGTGTCGACCCTTGAGTGCGCTCGGCGGGCGGGAGTCGGGGTCTTCACCAGCGCGAGCATCGGCCAGGGCTCGCTTGTGGAGGCGATCCCGGAGCCGATCGACGGAGAACTCGCCGGCGACGTGGCCGCTCAGCGGGCGATCAACTTCGCCCGGAGCGCACCGGGGGTCACGAGCGCGCTCGTCGGGACGAGCGATCCGAATCACGTACGAGAGAACATCGCGGCAGGGACCTTTGACCCGCTCGGCGCCACGGCGTTCGACGCCGTCTTCCAGTAGTTTCTTTCGGGTCCGCGTGGCGAACCTAGCGGAGTTCCTTGTACGTCGCGCCGCATTCCGCACAGACGCGGACGGAGAATACCTCGTCCGGATCGTTCTCCTTTTTCAGCGTCTTATCGCATTTCGCGCAGGTGAGCCGTTCGTACGTGTCCTTTTTCAGGTCGCCGTCGCGGAGCCCCTTCCGAGTCGATTTCATACCTCGCCGTTGGACGCCGAACGTGTTAAATACCGTGCCCTGGGTCGTTGCCGGTGGTTGACACGATCGGGGCGGGACACGGTGAACGAGAGGTGAACGGAGCCGAGGAGCGAGAGACGAGAGATGCCGGGACGCGGTACGGGAAACGGGATCCGACCGATCGGATCGCACCGAAACGCCATCGGTGGAACCCGGGCGCTTTTCCGCCACCACCGCCAGGAGTCGAACGATGGAGTACGTACAAGAGCGCGTCACGACGCTCCACGCGCTCGATGAGGGGGCCCCCGAGGCACCGACCGACCGGGCGGCGGTCGTGGTCCCGATGACCGAACGGGAGTACGGCGGGCTGGCGGCGGAGCGCGTGCTGTCGACCCTGGAGACGGTCGACCCGGCCCGAGTGATCGTTCCCCTCCGTGCGCCGGCGGAGCGTGCGGGATCGTTTCATGAGTGGCTTCAGGGGTACGATCTCGCGATCGAGACGGTGTGGTGTGACGGTCCTCGGCTCGAACGGCTGCTCTCCGAGCACGGCCTCGACGGCGACCGCGGGAAGGGACGCGATGTGTGGCTCGGCCTCGGGCGGGCGCTCGCCGAAACGTACGTGGTCGTCCACGACGCCGACGTGAGAACGTACTCGCCCGCGTACGTGAACCGGCTTCTATTCCCGCTTGCACACGGGTACTCCTTCTCGAAAGGGTACTATGCACGTATCGAGGACCGTCGGCTCTACGGACGGCTCTTCCGGCTACTGTATCGACCACTCGTCCGTGCGCTCGCGGAGAGACACGGGGATCCCATCGTCGAGTATCTGGAGTCGTTCCGATACGCGCTGGCCGGTGAGTTCGCTGCGACGGCCGATCTCGTCGCGGATCTCCGCATCCAACGCGGGTGGGGTCTCGAAATCGGCACACTCGGCGACGCCTTCGAACACGGCGGCTTCGCCGGGACCGCACAGGTGGATCTCGGCCGATACGAACACGACCATCGGTCCGTTCGCGGGCCCACCGGACTCGCCGAGATGAGCGGCGCCGTCGTGGACGCCACGCTTCGAACCCTTCTCGACAGAGGGATCGAACCGGACTACGAGACTCTCCCGGATCGATACCTCGAGGCCGCAGCGGATCTCGTGCGTGCTTACTCGACGGACGCCGCATTCAACGGGTTCAGCTACGATCGGGAGTCGGAGCGCAACCAGATCGAGACGTATGCCGATGCGATCGAACCGATCAGCTCGGACGATCGGTTGCCGCCATGGCGCGAGTCTCCCGTCGCTGCGGAGACGGTGCTGGATGCCGCGCGGGCCGACCTTCGGGAGGTGATCGGATGACGTTCAAGTCGAGCGACGACGGCGGTCGGGCCGGACGCGAGGGGGTGGCCGGGATCGTCGATCTGTTCGACGCGCTGACGCGTTCTGAACTCCGGCGTGCGCTCTCGGAGCTCGCGTTCAAGCGGGGTATGGAGATCGACGACGAGGCGATACGGGAGACGATCAACCGATCGATCCGGGAGTACGCCCTCGTTTCCGTCGGAGATGAAACGGACGAGTCCGATGCCGACGCCGCCGATGACGGGGATCTCCTCCTTGTGGGGCCGACCGCGTTTCCCGTCCTGCCGCCGAACGCGGAGGACCTTCCGTACATCCTCGATGTCCCGGATCGCGAGATCGATCGCGATCGGGCCGGCAAACACGTGAGACGCCGGCTGACCGAGGAGGTCGAAGCCGCGATCGAGGACGACGAGAGCGCGCGTCTGGCGATTCTTCTCGAGGTGACCTACGACCTGGAGAGTTGGGCGCCGGTCGAAATCGACGACCTTCGCGATCGGATCGAGGAGGCGATCGACGACGCCGAGGCTGACGACGACGCCGATACCGATGACTGACGTGGAGATCGACGGCGATGACGCCGAGGTGACGACGGAAGTGAATGATCGACGACGTCGACATCGATGCCGAGACTGACGACGGCGGGACTGGATCGAACGTGGCGGAAGTCGAATCGGGGTATGAGGAGTAAGACTAAGGCGTCCGGGGAACCTTCGCTCGAATATGGATCTGTCCGGGGTATGCCGTCACACGCCGGTCACGGCCGCGGAGGCAGAACGCGAGGCGGCCGTCCTCGCTCCGGTACTCCACCGGAATGGTGACCCACATCTGCTGTTCACCAAGCGCGCGGACCATCTCGGCGAGCATCCTGGACAGATGAGCTTTCCCGGCGGCGGTCGCGAACCCCAAGACGAGACGCTCCGAGAGACCGCGCTTCGGGAGGCCAACGAGGAGATCGGGTTAGCAGCCACGGAGACCGGGATCGCCGGGACGTTGGACGACATCACGACCGTCACCGACTACGCGGTCCGACCGTTCGTCGCCGAGATCCCCGATCGTACGTACATACCCGACGAACGGGAGGTCGCGGAGGTCGTCGTCCTCGCGGTGTCCGATCTCACGGATCGGTCGAACTACGAGTCCGAACGTCGTGACCATCCCGAACACGGCGACATCCGAATCCACTTCTTTTCCGTCGACGGATACACCGTCTGGGGCGCGACCGGTCGAATGCTCGCACAGTTTCTGGAGTTGACCACCGACTGGCGGGTTCCTCCCGAGGTGGATCGGGTCGTCGACCCGGACGCCGACCTGCCGGTCTGAGCACGGATCCCAATCCGGAACGCGACCGACGGATCACCTGGCTTCCGAGGGATCGACCACTTCACCGTGGATCTCGTCGATCCCGACCTGATCACAGAGATCGGAAAGCGTGCACGCCTCCGGACCGTCGAGACAGGCGGGCGTGCGGGCGCCGCAGTGCTCGCGTCCGAACTGAATCATGGCCGTATGGCCGAACCCGCATTTTTCCTCGGGCACTCCCGTCTCCAACGCTTCCCGAACCCCCTCGTGGTCGGCGTCTGCGGGCGCGATCCCCATTCGTCTCGCGATCCGATGGACGTGCGTGTCGACGGGAAAGAGTGCTTGACTATCTATAAGATTTATACTCATTGGATTCAATGGCCTAAACGGAACGATGAGCGAGCGAGATGCACAAGTCAACATCAAGTTGGCAAAGGACACCTTGGAGAAGTGGGACAGGTACATTGAGGAAGAGAGCGATTTCACCACCCGTTCGGAGTTCGTTCGGTTCGCCGTCAATCGGGAAGTGAGCCAACAGCACGAAGCGGGTGAAGCGTCCGGAGCGAATCAGGCTCTTCTTGAGGAAATTCGGGATTCGGTTGTCGGTCTGTCCGACCGGATGGATTCGATGGAGAATCAGGTTGATACGCTTCAGTCTGCCGTCCGGAGTGACCCTGATGTTGAGGAATTAGCCAATGAACTATTTGGGCTTCTACCGGACGAAAAGCCCGGAACTCCGGAGTGGCGTGAAGAGCGTGAGAACCTTCAGACTCAGGCTCAGGCAGAAGGGGATGACGTAACGATGAAGGAAGCCCGTGCGTGGGAAGGAACGCCTGAGAGTTTGGCACAGGCGTTTGACGTTCCGGAGAGAAAGATTCACTCCGCGATTGACCTTCTCATAGCGGAAACCCATCTCATTCGTACTGAAGAGACGGGGGACGGCGAAACCCGGTATTGGACTGAGGTGTGACCGATGCAGGAACCAATCAAGGAGTTCTTGGCGGAAGAAGAAGCGAAGAATTTAGCCCCCGATACTCAGCGAAAGCGCCGGACTGTGATGGAGTGGCTTGATGAGTGGACGGATAAGGATGTTCGGGAGTTTGAGCGGTCGGATATTCGGGATTTCCTCAAGTATCTCCAAAGTGGTGGTCACAAGGAGAACGGGCTTCAGCCGTCCGATGGGACGGTTTCAAGTTATATGGCTCAGGTGTCCGTTCTCTTCGGGTTCCTTGTCAATGAGGGCTACATCGATGAGGATGAGAACCCACGGGAGAAAATCGAATACACCGACTATCTCAATTACAAGACGACTGAGGCGAAGAAGGCGCTCCGGGGCCAAGGTGGGAATAAGGACTACATCGCCTTGTCTCAGGAAGAGGCTGAGAAGTTGTTAGCCAACGCAACGGCTCCGAAGGTTCGGAACACCCTGATGATGAAACTTCAACTTGAGACGGGGCCACGGGTTGGTGAGTTGGTGCGCGTTCGGCTTGATGACGTAGACCTTGAGGAAGGGACTGTTACCTATCGAACGCTCAAGAAAGATGATGTTGAGTGGCGCACGCTTCAGTTTGGATTCGGGGTGAAGGCCCTGATGAACAAGTGGCTCAATGAGGGTTACAGGGACAGATTCAAATCCGCTAATGATTCTCCCTACGTGTTTGTTTCCCGAAGAGCGCCTAAGATTTCGGAGAGTGGATATAATGAAAAAGTGAAAGAAGCCGCTCAGAAGGCAGGTATCCAAAAGCGCACTCGCACGGATTCCAACGGGAAACAAGAGTGGAAGGTACGGAGCCACGTTCTCCGACATACCTATGCTGAAAGTATGGTTCGTAATGGGTGCGACATTTCCCGGTTGGCAGACCTAATGGGCCACGAATCGATAGAAACCACCCGGAAGTACCTTGACCACGATGAAGAGGCTCTACGGCAGGCTCAGCGGGATTACTCACCCGACTTTTCGGTTGAGAGTTGAAGCGCGTTCAGATTCCTGTCATCAGTCGTTATAAGTTGGTAACTGTGCTATTCCGAATTGACTCCGGCATCATAGCACCGCACCGGAGTCCGAGAGCGTTTGTCGCTCTTCGTGGGGAACTCGACCCCACACCTTCTCCCCGTTCGCAACCCCGGTTCACCCTTCATCGAACACCCCCGAACCGGGTTTTGAGTGATGGGTTGACCAAACGAAAACCATTGATATAGCCCTTGAGAGCATTGTTTTCAACAGAATGGAGAAGGATGACCTAACAGAAGACCGACTGAGAGATATGTACCACGACAGGGAGATGAGTCTAAACGAAATCGCTGATGAGACGGGAGTATTTTCATACAGCATATGGGAGAGGATGGAAGAATTGGGTATTGAGCGACGTTCCCCCGAACAGGGACAACAACTGAAGCGAGAGCAACAACAGCCCGGTGAGGAAGAGCGAGGAAAGGATGCTGATGCAGACCGTCCGGATGAAGAGGAAGAACAGGAACGGGTGAGTGACCGGATATACTTCTCACCTCTTCATTATTATGTCGAAGAAGTGATGGATGAAGAGACTCAGTAGGGATATTAGCGAGTTGAGGAACTTATAAAGTATATTGGAATCTCGCACTTTCAGGGTCACAGAAGAGGGTTGATTCACTACTTCACCAAACTGTCACAGAATCAAAGTTAAGGCTGATTTGATGCTCATAGGTAACTCCCGTTCACGGAGAACCGAGAAAAGTTGAGATTTTTCAGTCCCTTTACCCTCTATAACTCTATTCCGCTATAACGTTATTAGCAAGCCCTATAGCACCTGTAACGCTTTCAGACGGCTTCTATTTCAATACGACCAATCCCCTTCACCGACATACGAACGGACACAGGCAGGCATACAGCCGGTCTGATGGGATGCTGTCTGTAGAGCGCATATATGGTACACAAGCAGACCGATTGAGCGCACATATTGGCTCACTCAGTAGGTGTGATGACTCTCCTACTTAGGAAGGGAGATGGGATGGTCTGCCCTCTCAGTTGGGGAGCCGCTTACGGTGATGAAGATTTGTGTATCTGTTCAATAGAAATTCGGTTTTCGGGAAATAATATAACTCCAAAATCGTGGGGGTAAGAGCATAGGTAGCGTAGAATTTTCACCAAATCTCATTTACCTGTTATAAAATTCTGATGCTATAACACCGGGGGTGTCTTCCTCAGATACTCAATCCGTCACAAATTTCAAATCAAAATTTCCGAATCTGCCCCGGCTTCCGATAATAGGGGTATTATTGAACTCGCTCAGTAGCCCTATCAGCGATTCTCTCAATACCCCTATCAGCGAACTTTTCAGTAGCCCTATTATCGCTCTTTCCTGTCTGAATGTGCCAATACCCCTATTATCGCTTCACGGGTAGAAATCCACTATCAGATTTCTTAACTAACGCACATAGAAGAGGAAGCCCATTTTCCTGTCGGAACGCGGAACTAACGCACATAGATAAAGACTACTTGTAGT
>NZ_JBGUBC010000014.1:0-70730 GCF_041821145.1 Halopenitus sp. H-Gu1
ATCAACTATTCCCCTTCCTTGTGTATCGTCAAGTCGCCGGAAATACCCGTCGATGGAACGGGCGAAACGCAGCCCGTATCCGCCAGTTCGACTCCGTCCGGCGAGGTCGTCACTCGCTGAGCGTCCGCGCCGTGCCGTGGGTCGTCTCGACGACCGACAGCGTTTTTCGCCGCCGTCACCCACACGCGGTCGTGAACCTTCGGGGACCGATCGTCGACGTGGGCGACGTCCGCTCCGTCTCGACGAAATACGGCGATCGCGACTGCTGTACGATCGAGGTTCGTCCGGACGGGGGGACTGGAGACCCGGTCCCAATCACGCTGTGGGGAAAGTGGACGCACACGGCTGACCACGCGGAGCCGGGAATGGAACTGCTCGTCACTGACGCCGATGAGGGCGAATACCGCGGCGAGACGACCTACTCGACGACCGGCGATTCCTCAGTCGTCCTCCAGCCGGAGTTCCTCGTCGACGTTACGGGGATCCGATCGTGGGTGCAATGCCCCAGAATGTACTATCTGAACAAGCTATCGGGAGTTCCGCTGAACTACCCCGTCGTCAAGGGAACGATCGTTCACGAGGTGTTCGGCGATCTGCTTCGCGGGGTCGACCTCGAGGAGTCGATCGCGGACCGCGTCGCGGAGGCAGGCCTCGAACTCGGCATTCTGGGGTACGAGTCGGAGGCAGTCCAAGACGAGGTTCGACGCAACGCGGCCGCGATCGACGGCTGGCTCGCACAGGGAACGCTCTCCGGCGAGGACGAGTGGCGATCCGAGCAGACGTTAATCTCGCCGACTTACGGACTGAAGGGACGTGCCGACGCGCTCCGTCGCGGGATGCCAGTCGAGTTGAAGACGGGGAAAAACACCAAACGGGAGCCGCGGTTTCACGACAAGATCCAGGCGGCCTGTTACGCCCTCATGCTTGCCGACCGCGGGGAACGCCCCGACACCGGTACCCTGCTGTACACGAAGAACACGGCGCTTGACCGTTCGGAGGCGACCGGCGATCTCTCGCCGGCCAAGGAGTTCTCGATCGGCGACGGGCTCCTCGCGTTCGTCATCCGCACGCGAAACGAACTCGCCGCCATGGAGTGGCGGGCGCTGAACGGAACGGGCGGTCAGCCGGGTATTCCAACCGGCTACGAGGCCGATGCGACCTGTGAGTACTGTTTCGAACAGGACACCTGCATGGTCGTTTCGGGGCGACTGGACCAGGAGTCGAAAGCCGGTTCGATCGGAACCGCGTTGCCCGCCGAGGAGCGCGAGTACGTCGACCGGCTCTACCGGGCCATCGAGGAGGAGCGCCGCCAGACCCACGCCGAATACCGGAAGCTGTGGGAGCAGTCGGCCGCCGAACGGGCCGACGACGATCGAGCGCTCGTCGACCTCGAACCGGTCTCACGGACCGAACTCGCGGGCGGCCGATGGTGTCTCGAAGCCCGAAAGCCCGACGACGCGGTCTCGAAGCTCCGGGAGGGCGACATCGCGCTCGTCTCCGCCGGGGATCCGATCGGTGGGCACGCGGAACTCGGACGGATCAAGACGCTTGGAGAGACGGTCGTCGTGGAGACCGACGAGCCGGTCGCGTGTCGGCGTATCGACGTCTATCCCTCGGAGATATCGGTCGATCGCATGCTCACCGCCGTCCACGACGCGATCCTGAAGGGCGACGAACGTCGCAAGGACGTGCTGTTTGGCCGTCGTGACCCGGCCTTTTCGGGTCCCGAGCGAGAGTACGTCGCCAACAACGACGGTCAAAACGAGGCGGTGAACCTCGCGACGACCGCCGAGGATCTGGCGTTGATCCACGGACCGCCGGGAACCGGGAAGACCCATACGATCGCGCGGACGATCCGTGCGCTCGTCGCCGACGGCGATCGCGTGCTGCTTGCCGCGTTCACGAACCGCGCGGTCGACAACGCGCTTTCGGCGCTCCGCGAACAGGGGCTTATGGGAAGCGACGACGAGGACGGGATCATCCGAGTCGGCACCGAGACGGGCGTCCACGGCGACATGATGGACCTCCGATTGGTTCGACGCGGCGACCCGAACGATCGCGCGGCTGAACTCGGATCCGCGTCCGTGGTGGCAGCCACCACCGCGGCGTGCGGATCGCGGGTGATGCGCGAACAGCAGTTCGACGTCGCCCTCGTCGACGAGGCCTCACAGCTCACCGAGCCGAGCACGCTCGCCGCGATCTCGCTTGCCGACCGATTCGTTCTCGTCGGCGATCACGAACAGCTCCCGCCGGTGGTGCGGGCCGAAAACGACCTCCAGCGATCGCTTTTCGAACGGCTCGTGGAGCAATATCCCGACGCCAGCGTGATGCTCGACCGGCAGTACCGAATGAGCCAGCGCATCCAGGCGTTCGCCTCCGCGGAGTTCTACGACGGTCGATTGCGCCCGGCGACCGCCGGGGTCGCGACGCGGACGGTGAGCGATCTCGTGGCGGATGTGACGGACCTGCCTGCTGCGCTACAAGCCGACGTGACGGTCATCGATCCGGACGGGAAACGCGACGGCAATCGAAACGTCCGCGAGGCCGAGCGGGTCGCAGAAATCGTCGACGCGTACCTCAAGGCAGGCGTCGCTCCCGACGACATCGGCGTGATCGCCCCGTTTCGGGCGCAGGTCGCCGAGATCGGCCGCCGGACCGACGTAACCGTCGACACGGTCGACCGGTTCCAAGGGTCGAGCAAGGAGATCATCGTGGTCTCGTTCGTCGCGACTGGCGATCTCGAAGGACCGATATTCGAGGACCATCGACGAGTCAATGTCGCGCTCACGCGAGCGAAACGGGGACTCGTGCTCGTCGGTGACGAGAGGGCGCTCGCCTCCGAACCGTTTTACGCCCGAATGCTGGCGTGGGCCGATCGATAGTCGTGGAGCGGGGCGAATTACCCGGGACGGATGACCCGCAATCTCAAGGAGTCCGGACGGTAGTTCTATATCGGATCGTGTTAAATCCTCCCGCGTGACACGGAAGCTCCATCCGGACGTGCGATCGCTTCTCGATCGGGTTGAGGCGCAGGGAAATCCGGACAATGCCGACCTCACGGTGGCGTGTGCGCGAGCGATGTTTCGGGAGTTCCTCTCGGTTCCGAGCGAGGATCTCGATCCGGTCGATCGAGTTCGCGATTTCGATATCCCGGGGCCGAACGGACCGATCCCGATCCGGGTCTACGATCCCGATACGTCGGGCCCGCGACCCGTCTTCGTCTACCTTCACGGCGGCGGCTGGGTCTTCGAGACCGTGGACGCCCACGATCAGACCTGTCGAGCGCTGGCGAACGCCGGCGAGTGCACAGTCGTCTCGGTCGACTATCGACTGGCTCCCGAACACCCATTTCCGGCACCGCTCGAAGACGCGTACGCGGCCACCGAATGGGTCGTGGACAACTGCGATTCGCTCTCGGGGGATCCCGACCGGATCGTGGTCGGCGGTGACAGCGCGGGCGGGAACCTGACCGCCGCGATCACCCTGCTGGCCCGTGAGCGGGACGGTCCCGAGATCGACCACCAGGTGCTCATCTATCCCGTCGTCGACCACTCCTTCGAGACGGACTCCTACGAGGAGAACGCGGAGGGATACCTGCTTACCCGCGAGAGCATGCGCTGGTTCTGGAACCATCACCTTGAGACGCCGATCGACGGTGCAAACCCCTACGCGTCACCGCTTCGTGCGCCGGATCTCTCGGGACTTCCGCCTGCGACGGTCGTCTCCGCGGAGTTCGATCCGCTACGCGACGAGGACCGTGCCTACGCCGAGCGGCTCGAATCCGCCGGCGTCGAGGTCGAACACCGACATTACGAGGACATGATCCATGGGTTCGTTCCGTTCCTGGCCGAGCCGGAACTCGATGCCGCACGCGAGGAGATCGAGGCGATCGGCGCGACCGTTCGAGAACTCTGACGGCGCTCGAATCAGGAGAGGGCATGCAGTCGACGTGAACGATCGATTCGGGCCGAGAACCGAGGCCGCAGTCTGAACACTCCCGGCCAAACTGATGTCGTGGCCGACAGACAGCAGTCGTCCGATTATCGCTGTGATTCCTCGACGGCCCGTTCTCGCGCCTGCTCGCTTTCGTTGACCCGGCGAACGAATTCGTCGACGTGTTCGGTTATCGATTCGCGCGTCTCGGTGGGGGAGAACGCATCGGACATCGACAACAGCCGGACGAACGCCCGAAGCTCCTCGTCGGTAAGCTGGGCAAACTCGTCGTTTTCGATCTTTGCCACGACCTCGTCGACGTCGATCTGGCCGACCGGATCGACGTTGAACTCGACGTTCACCATTCGGTAATCCGATCCGGCGAGCCGCTGTTCGGCCTTGCCCACGCCCTCCGAAAGCAGCTCGTTAAACGGGGTGTGATACCCCATCAAACCGAGATGCAGGAATCCGAGCATGTCGACGATCCCCTGGCTGTACGCCTCCCGGTCGTCGTCTGGATCGAAGATCGTCTCGCGATCACGGGATTCGAGATACTCGAAGAGGATGGAGAAATCGATGACCGCGTTTCGGACGCGGCGTCGGATCCGGTTTCGCTTCTGTTTTTTGGAGTGATCGGTGTAGTCGGTCTTCCGGCCAAGGAGGAACTCGCGGTCGGACGGCGTCAGGATTCCGCGCGGTCGATCGGAATCCGCGGCGGGCTCAAGCGCCTTCGGAACGTCCTCGCTCATACACGAATCAGGGGAACACCACGAATTAACGCTTGGGATGAGCGAAGTCGGGGGAGAATGTCAAGCTGCGTGTTCGTCGATGGCGTCCGCGATGATATCGAGAGCGGTCTCGGCGAGCTCCTGGGTCAACACGAGCGGTGGAATGATCCGAATGATGTTGTCGTGGCGGCCGGCCTTCCAGACGAGGACGCCATGTTCGAAACAGTACTCCTGGATGGCGTCAACGGCGTCGCCGTCGGGTGTACCCTCCTCGTCGTAGAACTCCACGCCGATGAACAGCCCCTTGCCCCGAACCTCGGCGATCGACTCGGTCGTCTCGGACATCTCGTAGAACCGCGCTCGGATGTCCTCGCCCAACTCGCGAGCGTGTGCGAGCAGGTCGGTGGCCTGAATGTATTCGATCGCGCGAATGCCCGCGCGCATCGCCACTACGTGCCCCCGGTAGGTTCCGGCGTGGTCGCCGGATCCCCACGTGTCGAGGTCCTCGTGGTACATCATGCCCGAAAGCGGGAAGCCGACGCCGCCGAGCGCCTTCGCCGTAGTCATCGCGTCGGGCGTGACGTCGTACCACTCGTTGGCCCACCACTCGCCCGTCCGGCCGAACCCGCTTTGGATCTCATCGAAGATCAGCGGGACGTCGTTGTCGGTCGCCAGGTCGCGAAGCCCCGTGAGGAATCCCTCCGGGGGGGTGATGACGCCGCCCTCGCCCTGAATGGGTTCGACGATGATCCCCGCGGGATTCGCAAGTCCACCGTAGGGATCCTCGAGGATGGCCTGAACCTCGCTCAAGGCGTGGTCGACGGCCTTCTCCGGCGATCGGTCCTGTCGGAGGGGATGCGGATAGGGCGCGTGGACGACGTCGCTCAAAAGCGGCGTGTAGTGACTCTTGAACTTCTTGCTGCCGGTGACGCTCATCGCACCGGAAGAGGTCCCGTGGTAGGCGCCACGGAAGGCAATGAGGCCATCGCCGTCCGTGTTGTACTTCGCCAACTTGATCGCTGCCTCGTTCGCGTCGCTACCGGTCGGCCCGCCGAAGACGAATCGATTCTCGTCTTTCAATCCGGGCGGTGCGATATCGTTGAGACGTTCGATCAGATCGAGGCGGGCCTCGGTGGGAAAGTCGATCGAGTGAACGAGTTTGTCTGCCTGTTCGTGGGCGGCCTCGAGCACGTACGGGTTCGAGTGCCCGACGTTCAACACGCTGATGCCGCCGAACAGATCGATGTAGGTGTTACCGTCGACGTCCCGGACGGTCGCCCCCTTGCCCGCCGCGGGGACGAGCGGGATGTCCTCGGGATAGGCGACCACGCTTGAGTCGATCCGTCGCTGTTTCTCGAGCAGTTCACGCGATCGGGGTCCGGGAACCGCATCCACGGACGGTGCATCCTCGAAGTGAAGCGTCTCGATCGGCGGAACGTCCATACGGACACCAACGGAGAACTCGACTAAAAGCCTTATCTACAAAATATGAATTGGTTATGAACAGTTTCTGATTCGGGATGCCGGTGGGCGGTTCACACCGCAGGTCGATTCATCCCAAGGATCTGACACTCGTTTCGAATCCTCAATGCCGACACCCAACGTCGAACTCGGAAGCCGCCGACGCCTGAACGCCGACGCCTGAACGCCGAAGCATGAACGCCGTCGATCGATCCTCAATCGGTGGATCCGCCAGCCGAGGATTCGTCCGAGTCTCCGGTCAAACGCCCAACCGAGCCACCGAGGATCCGACAGACGGAACACCGGCCTGAACCGTCAATTGATCCCTTTGACCCCTCGGATCGATCGGACGATCGATACAGCCCGAAAAGCGCGAGGAGAACGAAGGCGGCCCCCTCGATCCGAGCGGCGGTATAGACCCACTCGCGGATCTCAAGGGAGTCCGGAGCGCGATACGCGAGCCGGGTTGCAACCGCAACGACCGATCTCGGACAGAGGAGTTCGATCAGCCCGAAGAGGCCAACAACCAGTTGGACGTGTCGCTTCATACGTAAGGATAGGTTCCCGGAGGTCAAAAGAACGCGGGTCAAATCGGAACGTCGATTTCCGGGAGCCGGACGGAGCGCTGGCGAGCCGAGATGCTGACGAGTCGGAGCGCATAGCGAACGACGGCGACGGGGTTCGTCGGAAAAGTGAGACGGGAGGGGGTCAGCGGAGGGTTCCGCCTTGGATCGAAGGAGTCAGCCGGACCACATCGCCGTCCTCGACGACCGTCTCGAGACCGTCGATCTGACGGATGTTCCGTTTGTTTCGGGTCACCGAGACGTCCCCGGAGACCTCATCGTCCGCGAGGAGCCGCCCTTCGAGCTCCGGATAGGTACGTTCGAGTTCCGCGAGGAGGTCGCCGTAGGTTTCCGCGTCGGTCGAGAGCCGAACCGATCGCTGGCCGACGTCCTCACGAAACGGTCCGAAGAATCGGCATTCGACCTGCATGAAATGCGGTAGGCATGGGAGGGATTTTTACCCGTCGATCGCGGCGAACGTTTCACGACCCATCCGCTCCGACGAGTCATTCGTCTCGGGTCCGCGCAGCTCCCACACGTGGATGTACGTGGATGTTTAAGTTGGATGGCGAGGGAACGACCGATATGTACGAGACATCGGGCGACGAGACCAGTCCCGAAATGGCGCTTCCGGAACCGCTCGTCGATGGACGGTGGACGGGCGAGGAGCCGATCGAGGCGATCGTCGGGGAGTTGCTTCGCGAGCGAGAGGAGACGATCGCGACCGCGGAATCGTTGACCGGCGGCCTGATCGGCTCGACGATCACCGATGTTCCGGGGTCGAGCGACTACTTCGATCGGGGATTTGTGACCTACGCCTACGACGCGAAACGTGAGGAGTTGGCCGTTCCCCGCGAGATCCTCGACGCGCATGGATCCGTAAGTGAATCCGTTGCAGAGGCGATGGCCCGCGGAGCACGGGATCGGTCGGATACGACGTGGGGTGTCTCGTCGACCGGAATCGCCGGGCCCGGTGGCGGACGCGAGGGGAAACCCGTCGGACTCGTGTACGTCGGCGTGGCGTATGCAGCACCCTGGGGGAGCGAGGCATCGTACGCCAGAGCGCGCCGATTCGTTTTCGACGGCGATCGCGATGCGGTCAAACGCCGTACCGTGGACTCCACGCTCGCCCTGCTCTATGCAGCACTTCAGTCCCATGACTCGGGCTCGCGGAACGGGGAGCGTTGAGCACGAGTCCAGCCGGATGCTTCCCGGCGATCACGTGGCCCCTCCGCGGATCAGCCGACCAGCAGCAGATCAGTCGACTCCCTCCGCGGATCGGCCGACCACCAGCGGCGGTCGTACCTCCCTCGCGTCCTCACCCACGATCACGACGATCGTCGGCTCCTCTCGCGAGACGTCACAGTCGTCCCCGCGCTCGATCGCGAACGTCATCGATCCATCGTCCGTCGCGTTCGTCTGCACGGGAATCTCCACGTGGATCTCGTGTTCCAGTTCCTCGCCGCCGGCGAGCCGGTCGGCACGCTCGTAGCTTGGCGGCTGGTAGCGGAACCGAACCCTGACGTCATCGGAGACGGCATCCGTCCCGACGACGCAGCCACCGATCGAGGGAAGGGTGAGCGGTCGAGTGAAGACGCCCTCGTTTCTCGCGGTGAGCGTTCCGATACCGCCCTCAAGGGGGACCACCTCCGGTCCATCGGCGTCGAGCGCCCCCTCGGGAACCGTAAACGTCGCCTCGTCGTCCAGTTCCGCGGTATAGGTGACCTCGCCACTGACGACGTCAGCACCCACGAGAACGAGTCCGACGGCCACGAGTGTAAAGAGGACGTACCCGACCGTTCGATCCGGGATCGAGAGTTCCCCCTGGCGGACCACATATCCGAGCCCGACGAACAGGGCCGCCGAGACCGTAAACAGGAGGAATACGCCAGTCTCAGAGGGATCGTATCGGGTGATGATGTACGCCAGAAAGACGAAGTACGCGAGCGCCGCGAGCGCGTAGGCGACGACGTCAAGCGCGCCACGCTCGATCCAGAACCCGACGACGAGGAACGCGAGAAAGGTCACGAACAGCAGGGCAGCTTTCACCGTGATCGAGAGGCCAAACACCACATCGCGGACGAAGTAGGCGAACGCGCCGAGCGCGAAGGCGATACCCAGCGCGTAGAGGATCTTTCCGCCGTCGATGTCGAGATTCATGCGGGGATGGGTGAGGGATCATCGCCCATCCGCATCAGTATTGTGGCAGACTATCCACGAACGTGGATCGACGATCCGAGATACTTGTGCAGGGCTTCATCGACGTTCTCGGCGTTGTACGGCTCCAGGTCGTCGGCAATCGCCTCCCGAAGCGTCTCCAGGTAGGCCGGATCGGTCCGGAGTTCACGAAAGTCGACCGTGAGGACCTCAAGGCTTGAGGCTGAGTCAAATCCCAATCGCTCATTTGCAACCCGTCGAAATCGTGATTCGTCCGTGACCTCGCCGTGCCAGAGCCAGTCCCGAAAGAATCGCCATCCCTCGGATTCGGGAGGTTCTGCGGGGATCGCCATCGTGGTCTCGAACTGATCCGGCGAAACGTCGACGTCGACAGGGGCGAGCCGAAACGTGACGCCGAAGACGTATTCGGCGGAGCCCTCCGTGTCGGTCATTGATGATCAACGTCCATCGGGGATCGGGATCGGTCCATGGCGATCAGTACTCGTCGTTTACGAGGTGGGCT
The DNA here is from genome assembly GCF_041821145.1 of Halopenitus sp. H-Gu1. Lineage (NCBI taxonomy): Archaea > Methanobacteriati > Methanobacteriota > Halobacteria > Halobacteriales > Haloferacaceae > Halopenitus > Halopenitus sp. H-Gu1. The sequence continues at coordinate 9,366 of NZ_JBGUBC010000014.1, forward strand.
AGCCGAACGTCGCTGTCGGTGATCCCGCCGGCCTCGTGGGTCGTAAATCGAACCTCGACCTCCTCGTAGTCGATTCGCATCACCGGATGATGAAACTCCTCTTCGGCGACCTCGCCGACGGTGCTCGCGAAGGCGATCCCGTCGAGGTAGTCGTCGAACGTGTAGTGGCGAACTATCTCGTCGCCTTCCCGTTCCCATCCGTCCGGAAGCTTCCTGTCGATCTCCGCGTCGGATAGCGCGTCACCCATGATCGGATAGTCGTCCCCCTCTCTGTTAAGTGTTAGCGCGGTGAATGTGATCATTGAACGGATCATACGGTGATAGATCGAGGCCGTCGTCCGTCGGGAAGCAAGCAGGAGAGACGACAGGAACGCGACCTCCGCACTCGGCGACGCGCACGCAAAAGACACATATCACCGGCTCGCTTCATCCCGTACGTGTTGGAGAGAGCGAGATCGTGGTTCGAGTCCGCTTACGAGCGGTTGCTCCGCCGCGAGATCGGCGATCCGCCGACCCACGTAGCGATCATTCAGGACGGCAATCGTCGATACGCCCGCGAACACGGCGACGAGGCGCCGGAGGGTCACAAGGCGGGCGCCTCGACGACCGAGCAGGTACTCGAGTGGTGTGGCGATCTCGGGATCGAGGAGCTGACGCTTTATGCCTTCTCGACGGAGAACTTCGATCGCCCTGAATCGGAACTCGATCCCCTCTTCGATCTCCTCGCGGAGAAGCTCTACGAGTTCGCGGACGCGGAGCGGATCCACGAGGAGGGCGTTCGCATCCACGCGATCGGCGACGTTGAGCGCCTCCCCGAACGGGTACGCGAGGCGGTTCGATACGCCGAGGACCGGACCGCCGCGAACGACGCGTTCAGGCTCAACGTCGCGCTCGCCTACGGCGGTCGAAACGAACTCCTCACCGCAGCCCGCGAGGTCGCCGAGGACGTGGCCAACGGGGATCTCGATCCGGACGCCGTCGACGTCTCGGAGATCGAATCGCGACTCTACCGTCGGCCAGTCCGAGACGTCGACCTGATCGTCAGGACGGGCGGCGACGAGCGCACCTCGAACTTTCTGCCGTGGCACGCGAACGGCAACGAGGCGGCAGTATACTTCTGTGCGCCCTACTGGCCGGAGTTCTCCCGAATCGACTTTCTGCGGGCCGTCCGCACCTACGAGTCCCGTGAGGAGTCCTGGCAGCGCGCCCGAACCGATCGTGCGGTGGCGCTCGTTCGGGCCGTCGCCGAGATGGAACTCGTGGAGGCACGCGCGGTGACGGGACGCCTTACCGAGCAGCTTCCGGGTGTCGGAGCCGAGGAGCTCTCGGCAGAGGTCGCGCGTCAGGACCCGGAATCGGCGGATTAAGAGGGCTATCAGGCCCGGATTCGAGGTGTACGAGGACTACGAGATCGAACGGGAGCGAGCCGGTCCGAAACCGGTATTGATGCCGAGGAACTGCCCTCGGTATGGACCCACGGATCCGTGAGCACGCGGAAGTGATCGTCGACCATTCGACCGGGATCGAGTCGGGCGAGAACGTCATCATCCAACTGCCGCCAGCGGCAGAGGATCTCGCAGTCGCTCTCCACGAACTGTGCGGGGATCGGGGGGCAAACCCCGTCTGGATCTCGAATTCCGATCGTGCGAGCCGGGCGTTCAAACGCGCGACTGACTCCTTCGAGGAACCGGACCACGAACTCGCGTTCTACGAGGAGACGGACGCGTTCATCATCGCTCGCGGCGGCGCAAACGTCACTGAGGGCGCCGACGTTGCCCCCGAGACGAACGCGGCCTACAACCGGGCCAGACGGGACGTCAAAGAGGAGCGACTCTCGAAGACGTGGTGTCTCACGCAGGCACCGACCGCCGGCCACGCACAACTGGCCGGAATGAGTACGGAGGCCTACGAGAACTTCGTCTACGATGCGGTCTCGCTCGATTGGGACGCCCAACGGGAGTTCCAGGCACAACTCGTGGAGCGACTCGAGGACGCAGAGGAGGTTCGGATCCGATCGGGCGAGGAGACCGACGTACGGATGTCGATCGCCGGCAACACGGCATTGAACGACTACGGCGAGGCGAACCTTCCGGGCGGCGAGGTGTTCACGGCACCGGTTCGCGAAAGCGTGGCAGGGGAGGTGTACTTCGATCTGCCGCTGTATCGTTACGGCCGTGAGATCGAGGGCGTCCGGCTCCGGTTTGAGGACGGACGAGTCGTCGATCACTCCGCCGAACGCAACGAGGATCTGTTGGCGTCGATCCTCGATACCGACGAGGGATCGCGATATCTCGGCGAGTTGGGGATCGGGATGAACCGACAGATCGACCAGTTCACCTACAACATGCTCTTCGACGAGAAGATGAACGAGACGGTACACATGGCCGTCGGATCCGCATACGACGAGTGCGTCGGGGAGGAAAACGACCGCAACGAATCCGCAGAACACGTCGACATGATCGTCGACATGAGCGAGGACTCGGTCATCGAGATCGACGGCGAGGTCGTCCAGCGTGACGGCACCTTCGTCTTCGAGGACGACTTCTAGACGATCGAACCAGCGTCATGTAAACTACCCCACCCTACTCGCTCACGGCTTCGCCGTTCGCTTCGTTGAGGGTGGGGCTTTCGCGTGGACTCCCGCTCTGGCCGGAATCCCCGGCAGGAGGGTCATACTCTCCGTTTGCGTTCAACGTCCCGCGATTCAAGCGCACGCCTACGGGTGCGCCTCCGCCGTCCCCAGTTTGGTTCCGGCGGAGATACCGCAGTCCAATGTTCTTCGCGGCATTGTAGTCGGCGTGGTTCTCGTAGCCACATTTCAGGCACACGAAGTCCTCACCATTGCGGTTGTCGGGATGAGTGAACCCACACGTCGAACACCGCCGTGACGTGTTCTCCGGGTCCACCTGCGCTACGTCGATGCCATACAACTCGGCCTTGTATTCGACGTACTCGTACAACCGCTCGAAGGCCCACTTGTGGCCCCACCAGGCACTGGAGAGTCGGTCGCGGATGCCGGTCAACGCCTCGAAGCCGATGACCGTACAGCCGTTCTCGACGGCTTCCTCGATGATGCCGTTCGCAATCCGGTGGAGCATCATCTTGAACCGGCCCGTCTCTTTCCGACCAACTGCCTGTATATTCTCGTGGGCGTGACGGCTCCCACACTGTTGGAGCGAACCACGTCGGTTTCCGTACTCCCGTCGCCAGTGGTCGAACTCGTGACCACTCCAAAACGTGCCGGTCGAGGTGACGGCGAGTTGGTTCACGTTGAGGTCAACGCCGAGGACCGTCGGGTGCCCGGTCGTTGCCTGTTCCACCGTGTCAGTCTCCACCTCCGCCTTTGTGCGGAGATGAAGGAACCACTCGCAGTCCTTGTTGTGGAGTTCTGCCCCCGTCACTTCGTAGTCGTCGTTGTCGAGATATCTGCTGTGTGGTGTGTCGCGGTCGTCGTCGGGCAGGACGTACTCGACTTCGATACGTCCGTCAACGGTTGCCAGCGACACGTACTTGTCGTGGAAGGTCGCACACCGTTTGTCGTACACCACGGTCGGGTTCGAGAAGCGTGGTTTGCCAGCGTACTCGTCCTGCTTCCAGCGAGCGACGACTCCCTGCACGGCGTCGGCGGCCTTGTTGCGGGCGTTCTGGACGAGATTCGCGTGCAAGCGCGTCTGCTCACGCACGTCGTCGTAGGTTTCTTCCTGCAACTGGGCCTTACTCGTGGTCTTGTATTCGCCCTGCCATGCGTGGTCAACGACGTAGTTGGCGGCCCACAGAAACTCATCAACAGTCTCGCGGAGAAGTGCGGCGTCGTCGCTGTCTACGTCAAGTTTGACCGGAACAGTACGCCGCACTTCCATACGTCAGATGTATGCCCGATAGTTTATTAACGCTGGGGAGAAAAGACGGCTACAGTCCTGGCCTGTGGAGTAGTTGTCGGCTTCCTCTCCGGCCTACTCGCGTCGTGCGTCCGACTGGGCGTCGAAATCCCTCGCTCCTTGAGGCCGGAGGCTCCGCCTTGAAGACGCTGATCGTCCGTCCACAAGATATCGTTCGGCTACCCGTCCGAAATCGACTACTCGTCGGGGTCGAGTTCGAGTTCGAACTGTTCGTTCTCCGTCACGGCGTTCAACACGACGGAGGTGTTCGACTCGCGAATGTTCGCGTCGGTGAGAAGCGACTTGATCTGGTCGTTCATGTCGTCGGTGTCCTCGAACTTTCCGACCGCGATCACGTCGTAATCACCCGTCACCTCGTAGACGGTGATCATCCGTTTTTCGTCTTGGAGCCGATCGGTGATGTCGGGAAGCGACTCACCCTCGACCTTGAGTTGAATGATGGCCGTGACGTCGTACCCGAGTTCGCCGTAATCGACGGTTGGGGTGTATCCGCGAATGACACCCTCCTCCTCCAGATCCCGGAGATGATTGGAGACGGTCGTTACGGAGACGTCAAGCTCCTCGCCGAGGCTGCGGAGACTCTCGCGTCCGTTTCCCAACAGCGCGTTTATCAGCTTGGCATCCAGGTTTTCGTACGTCATTACACTGACCCACGTCCTTGGGGGTGAATAACTTTACGAACATCCAGTTTCGAAACCTCCTTGGCGTCTTATGCACCAATCGACAAGGCCTTTATACTAGGGATATTCGAATGGGATGTCCAGAACATGACGGACGAACACAGCATATCGGACGGCGGCCTTACGGCCGAAGACCAGGCAGTTCTCGACCGCATCGAGAAGGAGAACATCGACTTTCTCCGCCTTCAGTTCACCGACATCCTCGGAGTCGTCAAAAACGTCTCCATTCCGGCCCACCAGGCCGAGAAGGCGTTAACTGAAGGGATCTACTTCGACGGCTCCTCGATCGAGGGATTCGTCCGGATCCAGGAGTCGGACATGCGACTCATTCCCGATCCGGAGACGTTCGCCGTGCTCCCGTGGCGCGGCGACGACGAGGGCGGAGCCGCTCGCGTCGTCTGTGACATTGTCGATATCAACGGCGATCCGTTCGTCGGCGGCCCGCGGCAGGTCCTCAAATCGGTACTCGAGAAGGCTCACGAGATGGGATATACCGTCTCGATCGGCCCCGAGCCGGAGTTCTTCCTCTTCGAGAAGGACGAGAACGGTAACGCGACGACGATCCCCCACGACAACGGCGGCTACTTCGATCTGGCGCCGAAGGATCTCGCCTCCGACGTCCGCAAGGAGATCATCTTCACGCTCGAGAAGATGGGCTTCGAGATCGAGGCCAGTCACCACGAGGTCGCCGAGGGGCAACACGAGATCAACTTCAAATACGACGACGCGCTCTCGACGGCCGACAACATCGTGACGTTCCGCGCGGTCGTTCGTGCGGTCGCCGAACAACACGACCTTCACGCGACGTTCATGCCCAAACCGATCGCCGAGATCAACGGCTCGGGCATGCACAGCCACATCTCGCTTTTCGACGAGGACGGCAACAACGCCTTCGCGGACGACGCGGACGAGTTCAACCTGAGCGAGACGGCCTACCAGTTCATGGGCGGCGTATTGAACCACGCGCCCGCGTTCACGGCCGTCACCAACCCCACCGTGAACTCCTACAAGCGACTCGTTCCCGGCTACGAGGCGCCGATCTACGTCGCGTGGTCCGACACCAACCGCTCGGCGCTGATCCGGGTTCCGGACGCCGCGGGCGTCTCCGCGCGCTTCGAGGTCCGCAGTCCCGATCCGTCGTGTAACCCCTACCTCGCGCTGGCAACCCTCATTGCCTCCGGTCTCGACGGCATCGAGAACGAGGCGGATCCGGGCGAACCGGTTCGTGAAGACATCTACGAGTTCGACGAGGAGAAACGCCAGGAGTACGGCATCGAGACGCTCCCGCCGAACCTCGGCCGGGCCGTCGACGCTCTCACGGACGACGACGTCGTCCTTGACGCGCTTGGTCCCCACACCGCAGAGAAGTTCCCCCAGGCGAAATCCCAGGAGTTCAGCGACTACCTCACCCAGGTCTCGGAGTGGGAAGAGGATCGCTACCTCGAGACGTTCTAAGAAGGAATCGACCGCTGGCGGCTCGGTGCCGCATCTACGAAGGTCGTCTTCTTATCCGTTTTTTGCCTCCCGTCTTTCGAGTAGCACTGGATCGACGGCTCCGCCCGGTTCGTGTCACCACGTTCACACCGCTCTTCAAGCGATGTCACCGCAATCGGCATGTTCGACGCGACGTTTCAGCCTCACGGAACGAACGAAGCGATGTCGTCAGCCCGAGCGAAGAAGGGGGCGTAGTTTATGGCCAAAACGCAAGCACGAACGCTGCAACTATCACTAACGCCAACCAGACTCCGGAGATGATCCCCATCTGTCGCGGCGTGAGCGATTCTCCTTCGAGTAGTTCTCCGAGTTTCATTATGCGCTCGTCTCGTGGTTGGTTACGCGTAGCGCTCGAGTTCGGGACGGTCGATCGCTTCGAAGGTGGCCTCCGCGGCCTCGTTCAGGAAGGTGTGGCCCGTCTCAGTGATACGGCGGCCCTCGCCCTGGGCGGTCTCGACGAGGTCCTCCTCCTCAAGCGCCTGAAGCGCTGCGCGGATGATCTTTCTCGAACCGGGGGCGTGGGATCCCGGAGCGACGCTATAACGGTTCGATCCACTCTTTTTGCCGCCGTATTCGGTCGCCAATCGTTCGAGACCGATCGGCTGGTTCTGTGCGACCTTTCGAAGCACGCTTGCCGTTCGGACGTGCCAGAAGTCGTCCTGTTCGGGAGGAAGTTCTCGGTTCGAGCCGCTTTTCGTGAATTCGACCCACTCGGGCTCGTCGATCCGCTCGGCGAGTCGCTCGGCGATCTCCTCAATGAGGGCGTCCGCCGGGACGTCGTAGATGTTTACCATTGGAGACGAATTCTCCCCTGTGAGGGTTAAAGGCATCGTCTTGGAGAAATCGCCGTGCGGCGTGCTGTCAAATCGCCAGCCCCCTCGCCGTTTCGTCGGTCTCGATGTTTTTTATCCGGTGGACTCGAACGACGCCCGATGGACGAACTCGAGGCGCTCGCACGGATCGCCGCGGACCTGCCACACGCCGGTGACGACGCGGCGATCGTGGACACCACGGTGATCACGACCGACATGCTCCACGACCGAAGTGATTTCCCGACCGGAACCACGCGCTATACTGCCGGTTGGCGCTCCGTCGGCGCCTCGCTTTCCGACGTGGCGGCGATGGGGGCCGAGGCGACCGCAGCCGTGGCAGTCTATGCGGACATCGAGTTCGAACCCGATGCGCTTGAGGCGTTCATCCGCGGCGCCGACGACGTCTGTAAGTCGGTCGGCACGTCCTACGTCGGCGGCGATCTCGATCAGCACTCGGAGTTCACCGTGGCGACGACGGCGATCGGCGAGACCGACGACCCGGTTTTGCGGTCCGGGGCGAACGCGGGCGAGGCGGTCTGTGTGACCGGAACCGTCGGTCGAACCGCAGCGGCGATCCGACTCTTCGAACGCGCGAACGAGGCGACTGGAGAGGGCGTCGCCAGAACGGACATCGATGAGGGCGATACGGAAGACGCCGAAGAGGACGTCGAGCGGGCGAACGACCTCTTCCGATTCCCGCCACGCGTGGCGACCGGTCGGCAGCTCCGACCGTACGCGACCGCGATGATGGACTCCTCGGACGGGCTCGCACGCTCGCTCCACCAACTCGCGGAGGCAAGTGACGTGGGATTCGCGATCGATCGGAGAGCGGTCCCGGTCGATTCGGCGGTCGAGTCGGTCGCGACTGACCCCGACGACCGATGGGATCTGGCGGCACACTTCGGAGAGGACTTCGAACTCGTGGTCACGATCCCTGAGGCGAAACTCGAGAATGCCCGTCGACGGTCACCAGTATCGATCACCCGTATCGGATCGGTCGTTCCGGCCGATCAGGGCGTTACGGCCGACGGCGATCCTCTTGCGGATCGGGGATACACGCACGGGAGAACCGAGTGAGTCGTCTCGACGCCGCGATCGGATTCATGCCCCAACTATTTGGACCGGAACGAGCATGAAACACGTCGCCCCCAGAAGGAACGTGAGAATACCGATGAGCAGCCGGGGGCAGCCGAGCTCGGATTCATCGAGTGGGCTTGCCGGGCCGTTGACCGCGATGAACGCGGCGAACACGCCCCAGAACGCCCACAGTCCGACGGACTCGTTGAGTCCGTAATCGAGGACCCAGTAGAGGTAGCCGGCGAACACGAAGAGCACGCCGGGGACGATCGAGGCGAGCGTTTCCTGGCGTCGCCCGATCATCGCTCGCATCATGTGTCCGCCGTCGAGTTGGCCGACCGGGAGGAGGTTCAACAGGGTGAAGAACATGCCGACCCAGCCGCCGATCACGACCGGATGAACCGACTGATTCGGGTCCCCGTACTCGGTCGGTCGACCGAGCGCCTCGGCGATCCACGTGAGAAGCGGCGGATCGTTAAAGACGATCATTTCGCTCGATCCCTGGATCACGCGTTCAGGAACGGTGATCGGATCGAGAGACAGTCCGATGATCGTCACGATAACGGTCGCGATCAGCCCCGCGATCGGGCCAGCCGCCCCGATGTCGAAGAGTGCCCGTCTCGAAGGCATCTGTCCTCGCATCCGGATGATCGCCCCGAGCGTCCCGAACGGGAAGATGAAGGGGATCACGTAGGGTAACGAGACGTTCACCCCGTAGTAGCGTCCGGCGACGTAGTGGCCCAGTTCGTGGGTCATCAACACGCCGAGGACCGCGGCGGTGAACGGCCAGGCCTGCAGGAGAACGAGCGGGTTCGATCGGATCGCGGAGATCGGAACGTAGTACCACCCGTAGGCACCCACGAACAGCGTCGAGACGATCGTCGCGAGGAACATCGCGACGTTGAGCCAGGGGATCCCGGACGGCCGGGTCCCGATCGGCCGTGCCACGAGGACGTCGCCGTCCCGATTCCTCCGAAGATCGACCTCATAACCGGCCTCATAAAACGCGGGAGTGACCTGCTGCAACAGCGCCCGTTCCGGCACGAGCGACTCGCCGAGATATCGGATCGTCTCGCCGTCGGTCTGAACGTCGACGAGATAAAAGAAGGACTCAAGCGCCTCCGGTCGTGGGACGGAGGTGGGCGTTTCGTCCTCGATTTCTGCCATCGACAGAGGTACGCCGTCGGGTCGTATAAATCCCGCGTCGTCGGATCTCAGGACAGTTCCGAATCGTAAAGCGCATCCGTGGACTGCTCGCGTTCGAGAATCCGGCGGGTCTCGGCGTCAAGTTCGAGCAGGTGACAAAGCGGGTTTCCGGGATAGACTACCGGATTTTCCAACACGCCGACGAGAAGCCCGGTAAAGGGTGCCTCAACCAGGGTGTCATCGTTTTTGAACGGATTCGTGATCGTTGCGATCCGGTCGCCCTCGTGGACGAGCGCGCCCCGCTCGTGAAGCATATCGACTATCCCGCCGGTGTCCGCGCGAATCCACGTCTTTTCGCTGGATCCGGTGATGATCGTGCGCCAGCCGGGCCATCGAACGGCCGTTTCGTCGGTCAATTCGTACTCGGCGAACGACGATCGCACGCCCGCAAGCGCCTCGTCGATCAGCCCCCGCTGGAATCGGTGTGCTTCGCCCATCTCGATCGTGATCGTCGGAATACCGTCGTCGGTCGCCTCGCCCCGGAGCGTCCCGCTCGGTCCCTCGCTGTCGATCACCACGTTCGATCCGAACGAGAGTGCCAGCCGATGGGCCTCCGGGTCGGTCATATCCGCACGGACGTGGAGCATGTTCGTTCGTCCGCGGGTGGAGGTGTGGAAATCCAGTCCGAAATCGCACGGTTCGATGAAGTTCGTGTAGATCTGGTGGGCCATCCGCTTGGAACTCGTCGAGCCCTCCTTGCCCGGGAACGACCGATTGAGATCGCGGTCGTAGACCGGGAGGTACCGCTGTTGGGCCAAGAACCCGGGAACGTTCAACACCGGTAAACAGATGAGCGTTCCGGCAAGTTCCGAAAGATCCCACTCGTGGGCGACCTCCCGGACGACCTCGATTCCGTTGAGTTCGTCGCCGTGGGCCGCAGCGGAGAGGAACGCCGTCGGACCGGGGTGCTCGCCGTTGATGATCGTAACCGGGATGCGTACGGGATCGCCGAGATACGTCTCACTGATACCGTATCGAACGTTCTGTCGCTCTCCGGGACCAACCCGGCCCCCGTTGTAGGTGAACGCCTCCCCGTCTCCCATACCCCACCGAGCGTCGGCGGGTGTATATATATGCCGACGCGCACTCGAGTTCGAGGCGTCATGATCCGGACGTTCACAAGTCGATCCACTGTGGTCGCCTTGAGTTGGACGATCGGCAGGGAAAATCAATGATCGGGAGCGATATTCAACAGCGTTATCGATCGTGGTATCGGGATCGATATCGGACGTTTTTACCCGCACCGGATGGATCATCGAACGATGACCGAGGACACCGCACGGGTGGGCGTGTTGTCGCTACACAACAGCAAGGAAACGAAGGCGATCCTGAACGCGATCGAGGACCTGGGCCATGAGCCCTCCTGGTTGCGCCGGGAGAACGCAGCGATCGAGATCGAAGACGGTGAGGTACGCATGGAGCCCAACGTCGACGTCGTCGTCAACCGGCTGTTGGTCTCGAATACCGACCAGCCGGCGGAGCTGCTCGGGTTGGCGGCCACCTTCGAGCGTATCCGACCGATGTTGAACGATCCCGACGCCGTCCTCACAGCGATACACAAATTCGCCGCGGCCGCCACGCTCGCCGACTGGAACATCCGCGTCCCCGACGCGCTGCTTGCCCTGTCGAACGACCGGCTCAATCAGGGACGGGAGCGGTTCGGCGACGTCGGTGTGTACAAGACCGCGATCGGAACCCACGGTGGCGGGACCTGGAAGGTCGATCTCACGGAACCGGTCAACCCGAAGGTCGGAAACCGGCAGGCGTTCTTACAGAAGCTGATCGAACGCGACTCCGAGGAGCATCGGGACCTCCGCGTCTACGTCGTCGGCGATTCGATCGTCGGCGCGATGTACCGCTATGCGCCCGATGGCGACTGGCGGACGAACGTGGCTCTCGGGGGTGCCGTCGAGAACGCGCTCGACGACATGCCCGAGGAGGCGGCCGAGACCGCGCTGTATGCCGCCGAAGTGATGAACCTCGATTACGCCGGCGTCGATCTGGTGGAGGGCTACGACGGCTGGTACGTCCTGGAGGTGAACCCGACCGCCGGGTTCAAGGGACTCTTCGAGGCGACCGGCGTTTCGCCTGCCCCACACATCGCCAAACTCGCGATCGAGGAGGCCGGCGGCGAGGTCGACGACGACCGTGTGGCCAAACTCGCCGGGACGCTCGACGATACGCGTCCGGCGTGTGCCCCCGATCTCCGACGTCCGGCCATGGAGGACACGCCGATCATCGGCTACATCGAGGAGGTCGTCGCGACCGGAACGTCCGGTTCGGTTCAGGCGCTCGCGAAATCCGATACCGGCGCGACCCGGACCAGCATCGACACGAAACTCGCCGCGGAGATCGGTGCGGGTCCGATAAAGAGCATGACACGGGTGAAATCCGGCAGCGTCAAATCCGGGAAGGCGAGACCGGTCGTCGATCTCGTCATCGGGATCGGCGGCACCCAACACACCGTGACCGCGAGCGTCGAGGACCGAAGCCACATGGAGTATCCCCTGCTTTTGGGTCGGGACATCCTGGAGGACTACCGTGTCGACGTGCGGAAACGGGTCGACGAGGAGAGAGAGGAACGTGAGAACGGCGAAATCCTCGAAGAGTAGACCCACCAGGGTCCACGCGATCGACGCGATGGATCAGATCGAGACCCGCAACCCATCCTGAGCGATCGCGACCTCGCCGTCAAAGCCGGCCTCCCGAACCGCGCGTTTCATCTCGGATTCCCTGCCGCGGGTGTGTGGATAGAGGTGGGTGAGGTAAAGTCGCCCGACGTCGACGTTCGCCAACGTGGCACCCAGCTGTGTGGGGGTGGGATGATTCGAGACGTCAACGTCGTCGGGGAACGAACAGTCGTGAACGAGGATGCTGGCGCCGTCGGCGAACCGGGCCATCCCCTCGAATGCCTCCGTATCCCCCGAGAAGGCGATCGGCCCATTCTCGGCGTCGATCTCGTCTTCTGCAGGGGCAAACCGGTAGGCGTGGCCGTCCATCGAGTGACGCGTCTCGATCGCCGCCACGTCGAAGCCGCCGACGGAGAACGACCGCTCCGGGCCCACCTCCCGAACCGCCAGATCGATGCGACCATCGAGGTATTCGTGGACGTCATGGAGGTCGTCGAGGAGGGATTTCGTCCCCGGTGGACCGACGATCTCCAGGTGTTCCCTGCCGGCGAGCCAGCGGGCCTTGATCAGCGCCATCAGGTCGGAGACGTGATCGAGGTGGTGATGAGTCAAAAGGACCGATCCGACTCCCTCGTACCCGACGTCGGTCCCCGAGAGGCGACCGAGAACGCCGCTTCCACAGTCGACGAGCAGCGATCGATCGTCGGTTTCCAACAGCAGCCCGGTCTGTGCACGGTCCGGAACCGCCATCGCGCTGCCGGAGCCGAGGATCGTCAGCCGCATCGACCGGCCGGTATCGGACATGACCGGATCGATGGGTGCCGATGATTTATAAGTCGTGGACCCGGCTCCCCCTGTCATCCGCCGACAGCGAGGGCGACGGCCGCCCGGTGCTATGGGGATGAATCGGACTGGCGCCCCGGAACCCCTTTTTGATCGGCCGTCGACCGATCGAACATGATCGACGAGACCGTCGCCGAGATACGGGAGATGCAAACCCACAGCTCATCGGTCGTCGCGGTGAAAGCGACCGAGGCGCTCGCCGAGTTGCTCGATCGCGAGTACGTCTCCCTCGAGGAGTTCGAACGGGATCTCGAACAGAACGCGGGGGTGCTCCGTCGATCGGACACCTCACACGCGAGCCTTCACAACGCGATCCGAGAGGTCGAACGCTCCGTCGTCGGGGAGGCGACCTCGATCGAGGAGGCAAAACGACTCCTGAAAGAGACGATCGATCGAGTCGTTACGGAGGTGGAATCCGGCAAACGAAAAGCGGCCTCGAAGGCCGCAGAGACGTTTTCCGACGGGGAGACGATCCTGACACACGACTACTCCACGACGGTCCTCAAGGCGATCGAGACTGCGACTGCCGAGGACATCTCCCTTTCCGTGTACGTCACGGAGGCGCGCCCGCGGTTCCTCGGCCGACGGGCGGCCCGAGTGCTTGCCGACAACCCCCACGTCGAGACGACGATCGTCGTCGACGGGGCGATGGGTCACGTCCTCCGACACTGCGACCGGATCGTCCTGGGAATGACCTGTATCAGCGATCGGACCTACTACAACCGTATCGGAACGTTCCCGCTTGCGGCCACCGCGAACCATCTCGACGTTCCCGTCACCGTGGTCGGATCGAGCAGCAAGATCATCGACGAGTTCCACTTCGAGAACGACGATCGCGCGCCGGTCGAGGTGATGCGCGAGCCGATCGAAGACGTGGCCGTTGAAAACCCCGCCTACGACGCGACGCCGATCGAACTCATCGACCAAGTAGTTACTGACGAGGGCGTCCAGTCGTTCGAATGACCGTTCGCGACGGCGTGACGATGTCTTTATGCGTTCGGATACCTGTCGTGAGAACATGAACTACGGGCCCGACGCGGTGCACGAACTCATCGTCGAGTCCGGGTGGTCGTATCCGGTATCGACGCGACGGCTGGAGCGATCGATGCCGATGGAGAACGTCGTCATCGACGAGGACGGGAACTCGATGATGCTCTCGGAGCTCCTCCAGAAGGCGGACGTCGAGCGATTCGAGGACCGTGAGGACCTCGAACGGAAGCTCGGGCCCGTCTGTCGAAGCGAGAGTGATGCCCGCCATATCGGCATCCTCGGGCGGGTTAAACGGACCTTTTTCGGCTAAATGAACAAACTTCGAGCGCTCTCGTGGGGCGGTGGCGCCGCGGTGATCCTGTTTGCGGTCTGGGCGATGGTTCACTATGGCACCCCGTCCCGGTTTTTCGCGGCGATCGCGACCGGGATCGTGGCTGCGGGACTCCCGTACGGCATCGCACGATTTAACCAGGCGATCATCTCGCTTCGATACCGACTCGGCGATCCGGAGAGCGGAATAAGCGACGAAAAGGGGTCCATATTCGTCTCGCAGTCGTCGATCGACGATCCGCTCGAGACTCTCGAGACGGTCCTCGACAGGGTCACGAGCGACGAGGCGTATGACGAGGTCCAACGGGAGGCTTTCGAGGAAGGGCCGGGACTGTCGATCCGACACGGCGGATTTCACAACTCGTTCGTCCGGATCACCGGCGCAGGACGCGTCGTCGTCACCGGCGCCTCCGAGCGGACCGCGGATATCTGTGAAACCGTCGCCGATGCTTGCTCGCTCTCCTTCGAGCGAACGCGCGAGAACCCGTTTCGCGGGATCCAGCCGATCAAAGGCGCTCCCCGCGTATTTCTCGGCGTGTTCGTGTTCACGCTTCTGATCGCCGGGACTGCCGCCGTCGGCGCCGGCGCGTATCCGTCCGACGCGTACAACCCCGCAGAGCGGCTCGTGCTCGTCGGGATCGACGCCCAAGGCGACCTCGATCCGAACGTCTCCCAAACCGACGTCAAGTTATCGAAGGCGTCCTTCCTCGTGTCGGTCGTCGACGAGGGCTCCATGGAGGTCCGGTGGGCCAAAAATGACAGCGGCCGGGTCACAGAACAGGGGCGAAACGCATTACGGGCCTCCAGTGACGCCAGATGGCTGCTCGCGTCGGCTCGTGCTGACGACTCGATGACGCCGGAGCAGGCCGCTCGTGCCGACCGGATCGAACGGCGGCTGATCGAGGCCGAACGCTCCGTCAGCGAGGCGCTCTCGGAGCGAGCCACGGATGGATCGATCGACGAGGAGAACACCACGGAACTCTCACGGCTCGGAGAGCGGTTCGAATCCGTGGAGAAGGACGACGATCAGAATGCGACGGCGAGCGTCGACCCCTCGGATCCCTTGTCACCGGGAAGCGGTCGATCGATCGCTAGCTGACCGGATCACGAATTCTCGCGACGTCTCGGGGCTATCGAGTTATCGAGCGGGCGGTTCCGGCCGGGTCACGACGGGGTGATCACTCTCCGAGACGATTCCGGAGGTCCGCCACCACCGCTTCAGTTCCGGAATCGCCGCCGAGATCGGGAGTTCGCGGCGCGTCCGGGTCGGCGAGTTGGGTGCGAACGACTCGCCGAAGCCGGTCGCCCACGGCGGATTCCCCGATATCGTCGAAGAGCATCGCGCCCGAGAGGACGGTCGCAAGCGGGTTCGCGATCCCCTCGCCCACGATGTCGGGTGCGCTACCGTGTACTGGCTCGAACATCGAGGGTGCATCGCCGTCGACACAGAGGTTCGCCGACGGCGCAAGGCCCATGCTCCCGGCGATGATCGCGCCGACATCGGTGAGAATGTCGCCAAAGAGGTTCGAGGCGACCACGACATCGAACGTCTCGGGTCGACGGATGAAGTCCATCGCGGCGGCATCCACGAGCAGCCGTTCGACCTCCACGCTTGGATATTCCTCGCTCAGTTCCTCGACGACCTCATCCCAAAGCACCATGCCGTACGCCTGGGCGTTGGATTTGGTCACGTTCGTCAGCTTGCCGTCGCGTTCTTTGGCGGCCTCGAAGGCGGCCCGAACCACGGTCTCGGTTCCCTCCCGGGTGAACACCGCGCTTTGAACCGCGAGTTCGTGATCGAACCCTTGGTGTTCGCGTCCGCCGACGTCGGCGTATTCCCCTTCGGTGTTCTCCCGGAAGACGACGAGATCGATATCGCCGCCAGCGTAGCCGCGAAGCGGGCTCTCGACGCCCTCGTACAGGAACGATGGGCGTTTGCAGATCTGCTGGTTGAGCCGCTTTCGGATCGGCAACATCAACCCGCGAAGCGTCACGTGATCGGGGATTTCGGGGTGACCGACTGCACCGAGGAGGATGGCATCATGGCCGCGAAGCTGATCGACGCCATCGTCGGGCATCATCGCTCCCTGCTCGAGATAGCGCTCGCTTCCCCAGTCGAACTCCGTGTACTCGAGTGAGACATCCTCGCGATCAGCCGCCGCATCTAAAAGAGGACGTGAAGCGTCAACGACCGTTTGTCCGATTCCATCCCCCGGGATCAACGCGATCTCATAGGACATTGGTTCCGATCGTCGATCCGGCACCAAAAGCGTTGCGTCGGAGTCGTCTCGGACGCTACTGGCCGGCCGGCGCGGTCAGATCCACGTCGGAGTAGCCGTGGACGACAGACTCTCCAGAGCGGGCGTCGAACAGGTGGACGTCCTCCTCATTGAAGCTCATCGTGACGATCTCCCCTTCCGCCGGTTCGATCTCGGTAGGCGTTCGAGCTCGGAACTCCTGGTCGGCGAGATCGAGATAGATGAAGTTGTCCGATCCGACTACCTCGACGACGTCGACTTCGGCATCGATCCCCTTCTCTTCGGGGACGTCGGCGTTGACCGCGACGCTTTCGGGCCGGATCCCCAAGACGAGATCGGACGGGGCGTCCCCGACTCCCTTGAGGAACCGCTCGCTCAACTCGTAGTTGAATCCGTCGCCGACGAGCGTCCCCGTGCCGTCGTCGTTGCGTTCGAGGGTGACGTCCCGGAAGTTCATGCTCGGACTGCCGATGAAGTTCGCGACGAACCGGTTGGCCGGCTCGTGATACACCTCCTTCGGCGTTCCGACCTGCTGGAGGGTCCCCGACTCCAGGATAACGATCCGGTCCGCCATCGTCATCGCCTCCTCCTGGTCGTGGGTCACGTACACCGTCGTGATGCCGACCTCCGAGTGGATCCGGGACAGTTCGGTCCGCATGTGCTTTCGCAGCTTCGCATCGAGGTTCGAAAGCGGCTCGTCGAACAGGAACACGGAGGGCTCACGGACGATCGCGCGCCCCGTGGCGACCCGCTGTTGCTGACCCCCGGATAGCGAGCCGGGCTTCTTCTCCAGGAGATCCTCGATCCCCATCATCTCGGCCGCGTTCTCGACGCGGCGGTCGATCTCCTCTTGGTCGAGGTCCGTACTCAACTGGAGGCCGTAGGCCATGTTGCCCCGGACCGTCTTGTGGGGATACAGCGCGTAGGACTGAAACACCATCGCGATGTCTCGGTCCTTCGGGGCCTTCTCGTTTATCCGCTCGTTCCCGATCCGGATCTCTCCGTCCGTGATCGACTCGAGTCCGGAGATCATCCGTAGCGTCGTCGATTTGCCACAGCCGGAGGGACCGACGACGACGATGAACTCGCCGTCCTTAATGTCGAGGTCGAGTTCCTCGACCGCGACGATCGTTTCGGCCTGCGTATCGTACACCTTCGTTACGTTGTCGAGTTCCAGTCGTGCCATGGTTATGCCTGATGTTCGGTCGTGTGTTCGGTCGTTCGTCGTGCGTTCGGTCGTTCGTCGTGTTTCATCGTACGTGTATCATTGATCCGGAATCGGTTCGACCAGGCTGATAGCATACTGATCGCCATTATCCGCCCGGTGACCCTCCTAGCCCGGCGCCGATGTACCGGCGCGACAGGCCGTAGAATATCACCGGCGGGGCGACGAGCAGGACGAGCGACGCCATCAGCACGTTCCACTCACGGAGCACGTCGCTTCCGATGATGTAGTAGATGGCGACCGTCGCGGTTCGGACGTTCTCGTCGCTCGTCAACACGAACACCCACAGGAAGTTGTTCCAGGCGGTGAGGAACGCGAACAGCGCGGCGGCCGCGACCGCGGGCAGGCTCAACGGCAGGACGATCCGCAGGAATGCCGTGAACTCGTTGTGCCCGTCTATCAACGCCGCCTCCTCGATGTTCTCCGGGATCCCCTGTCTAAAGAACCCCTGGAGCAGCCAGATGTTCTGTGGCAACACGAAGATCGACAGTGCGATGATGATCCCCGGGAGGGTGTTCACGATCCCGACGAAGTAGAACACCTCGTAGACCGGGATCGTCAAGACGATCCAGGGGAACATGATCGTGAACACGGCGGTGTAAAACAGCGCCTGTCGACCCGGGAAGTCGAGACGCGCGAAGGCGTATGCTCCCGGAATCGCGAAGAACAGCGAGATGACCGTCGCCGCGATGGAGACGATGATGCTGTTCCCGAAGTAGGTTGCAAAGGCGAACCGGTCCCAGATCTGCATATACGATTCGATGGTGAGCAGTTCGAACGCCGGGATGAACCCCGTATCGGGGCTGATCGCGGCGATGTTGGTCAGAATCGAGGTCCGGATCACCCAGTAGTAGGGGACGATCGCCCAAATCATGAAGGCGATCAGCCCAGCGTACAAGAGCGCGCGTGAACGTTTGTTGTCGTTTAACATTAGTAGTCACCTCAGACGTAGAGGTCCTCCTCCTGATCGATCGCCTTCACGTACACCACCGCGGCCGACATCGACAACAGCACCATCGCAAGCCCGACCGTGTACGCCCGCGCGAAGTTGTTGTTGACGAAGGCGACTCGATAAGTGAGGATACTGAGAAGCATCGTTCGCGTCCCGGGACCGCCGCCGGTCAGCGCGAAGGGCTGGTCGAACTCCGCGATGTTCCAGGCGGTCCGAAGTGCCAGGATGACGATCGTAGGGATCGTCAACCGAGGAACCACCACGTCGCGGAATCGCCTGAGCCGTCCCGCACCGGCCTGTGCGGCCGCCTCGTACTGTTCCGTGGGAATGCTGGAGAGTGCGGCCGCGTAGATGATCGCGGAGTAGGCGTAGTCGTGCCACGTCTGGGCGACGATCAGCGAGACGAACGGCCAAAGCCCCGTCGCAAGGAACGACGGCCCATCGACCCCGACGACGCCGAGCAGTTTGTGGATGAACCCGAAGTTGGTGTCGAGGAACCACATCCAGATGATACCGCCCGCAAGCGGTGCGGAGAAGTACGGCGACATGATCAATGCGCCGACCCAGTCTTTCGCCGCATCCCGAAGCTCGTTCAACAGGAGTGCGGCGACCAGTCCCATCCCGAGCTGGAGGAACGTAGTTCCGGCGACGAAGACGATCGTCCAGCCGAACGCGAAGACGAACAGGTCGTTCGTCACGAGCCACTGGTAGTTCGCCAATCCGATGAACTGCCCCGGCTCCCCGATCCGGGTGTCCGTGAACGTCATCGTGATGCCACGAACGATCGGATAGTAAAACAGGCCAGTGAATGCGATGAACGTCGGCAGGATGAAGAAATATCCTGCCCAGTTTTCTTTGAGACGATCCGTGAGTGTCCGTTCGTTGAGCCCGTACTCCTCACGGATCGCCTCATCGGAGCGGGCTTCCTGTTGTGCCATAGTACAACGTGGTGGAATAATTCCGGTAAAATAAATGTTTGTACATAGCTACCACGAGACGCGATTTCGCCACGCGGTGCTAGTGAGGCAGGGTCGGTCGAATTCTCGACCCTCGTCAATAGACGCTACTTCTGTACCGCCCATCGAACGGGCGGACGGGAAACGGGACCTCTAGGAGGGAACCTCGCCTTCGTTCTCTTCCTCGAGGCGGGCGAGGACCCGTTCGCGAACGAGTCCGGGCGTTTCCTCCGCGGTGTGTTGCCCGGCGATCGCTTCGCTGATCGTCTCGTTGATGTCGGTCCAGCGAATCGGGTCGCTGGGCCAGACGTCCCACGGGCCACCAGTGTTGGAGTACTGAGCGCCGTACTCGTTCATGTTGGTGATCGCCTGCTCGAAGTTTTGTGCCAGGTCGTAGTTCTCGAGTATGGGTTCCTGCATGGTGGCCATGCCAGGGATGGACTCGTAGTTTTCACCCCACGCGGGGAGCACGAAGTCCTCATCCTCCATGACGTACTGTGCGAGCGCCCAGGCGCCGTCCTGTTGTTCGCTTGGCACATCGCTGAACATGCAGTGTGCCTGCTCGAGCCCCCAGACGTGACCGCCGTGTTCGCCCGAGTGACCGCTGAGGTCGTCGATGCCGATCGCGTCGCCGAAGTCCTCGTCGAGTTTCGGGTTCGGCAGCAGCATGAAGTCGCCATCCCCGTCGTGCCAGCCGATCTGGGCGCTCTCGTCGACGGAGTACCACCGGTTCGCCGTCGGCGTCGCGTAGGTGAACGAGGCGACCTGGCCGCTGATCATCAGCGCCGGGATCGCCTCGTCGCCGCGCTGTGCGGACTCGTCGCTACTGAATTCGTCGGCGAGGTTGACGCAGGCCTTGATCATCCCGTCGGTCTTCTGACGGTCCTCCTCCATGTCCTCGTTGTTGATGACCACATCGGGATCGTCCCCCGGACCGCGGATCCACGGGTCGGTGCCGCCCTCGTAGGCGGTCCGCGCGTAGCCCCAGTAGGACTCGAGGTCGCCCGGAACTCCAGTCTCCTCGTAGGGGATGATATCCTGTTCCTCGTTGATCTGCTGGAGCGTCTCGTAGAACTGGCTCCACGTCTCGAGGTCCGCGAAGGGATCGTCGACGCCGGCCTGCGAGAACGTCTTCGGACGAATGCCGAGGTTGCTGTTGGTGTGACGGATCGCGCCCACGGACCAGAAGTAGTCGCGGAAGTTCGCGACCTGCTTGCTGGCAGCCGTGAGGTCGTCGGGGAACGAATCGCTCTCCTCCATGAAGGAGGCGTGATCGACGAGTCGTCCTTCCTTGAGGTACTGAATCCCGAGCCCACCGGCCTCCGCGAAGGCCGGCACGTTACCGGCGGAGACCGACGAGGTGAGCGTGTTCGCGATGTCACCGTAGGAGGCCGTCTGGAGGTCGACTTCGTAGCCCTCGTTCTTCGAGGCGAAATCCTCCATCGAGCTCTGGAAGTGTTCCTGGATGTCGGCGTTCTCGGCGCCGTTAGCGGAGAGGAAGGTGAACGTGACGGTGTCGGTGCCGCCACCGTTGCCGTTGCCGTCGCCGTTACCGTTTCCGTTTCCGTTACCGTTTCCGTTTCCGTTACCGTTTCCGTTTCCGTTTCCGTCGCCGTTACCGTTTCCAGTACATCCTGCAAGCGCCCCCATCGCGCCGGCGCTTGCGACGCCGGCGGTGAACTTCACGAAGTCCCGGCGTGAGGACCCCTCATCCTCTGCATGCATTTCATCCGTCGTCGTTCCGTCTCTACTGTCACGTTGTGACATACGAGAAGGTCTTACACCGTGGGTGGTAAATAATTATCCATATTTGTTCATGGATTATCCGGAGAGAGATCACCACGTCCTACACAACACATCACCACGTCCCACACAACACATATTTATTCGGGCGAGAGCCACGATTGTGTGTGACTACCGATGACCTCGTCGCCGGCGTTCAAACGGTGTGTGACGTCGTTCAGGGATCGCTTGGTCCGTTCGGGGCCACTCGGCTATTGATCCAAAAAGAGGGAAACGTCACCGCGACCGCTTCCTCGCGCGAACTACTCGAGCGCCTCGACGTCGACGATCCCGCAGTAACGCTCCTGGAGACGACCGCCGAGGGATTCGGTGATCGCCACGGCGACGGGAGCGGAACCGTCCTCACGCTCGTTGGCGCACTCTTGAACGAGGCCCAGACGCTCACAGACCTCGGGCTTCATCCGACGACGATCGAACGAGGATATCGCGAGGGGCTGGAAACGGCCCTCCAGACGCTCGATCGAACGTCGCGTCCGCTCTCCTCGGTCGGACCGGCGGCGGTCGCACGGACCGCGATGACCGGAACGCGAGACCCCCAGGTTCGACGGTTGGTGGCTGACCGGATCGCGGAGGCCGTCGAGACGATCGGACCGCGAGCGCACACCGACCTCACCGTCTTCTCACAAACCGGTGGAGCATCCGCCGAGACTGAGCTCGTCCGCGGCGTCGTTTCCGAACGTGGACCCATTCTCGATACGATGCCACGGTCGGCAACGGACGGGATCGCGGTGTTGTCCGACTCGGTCGATGTTCCTCACATCGGCAGCGTGGCCGGCCGGGTCAGCAAGCGGGTCGTCCTCGAGACGGACTCCTACGAGGACCGCCGTCGGATCGCGGACCGGGAAACGGAGGCGTTCACTGAACAGTTGGAGGCCGCAATCGATGCCGGCTGTCGGGTCATCTTCACCGAAGATTCGATCAACGAACGCGTACAGTCCGCGCTCGCGGCACACGGCGTTCTCGGGATCCAGCGGGTCGACGAGGACGATCTCGCACGGATCGCACGCGCGACCGGCGCGACGAGCGTCCCCTCGCTCAAACAGATCGAGGAGGAGGCACTCGGCTCCGGAACCGTCGAGGTTCAGCGGAAGGCGGGCCGCGACGTGACCGTCGTCTCCTCGACGGCCGGAGAGGCGGTCTACACCCTGTTTTGTCGCGCACCCGATCCCCGAAGCGTCACCGCGTTCGAGGACTCCCTCGAGGCGGCGATCGCCGCCACCGCGACGGCAGTCGAGGACGAACGCGTCGTTCCCGGGGGCGGCGCCGTCGAGGCCACCGCGGCCCGGTCGGTCGAGGAGGCCGCTCGATCGATCGACGACCGACACCAACTCGCGGCCGAAGCGTTCGGCCGCGCACTCATCTCCGTTCCCCGAGCGCTCGCGGCGACCGCCGGAGTCGATGCTGGACGAGCCGTGATCCGAATGCGCGTCGCTCGGACGGAGGGACGTGACGCGGTCGGGGTCGACGCGCTCGCCGGCGAGGTCACGAACGTGCTCGTCGAGGATCCGATCGTCGAGCCGACCGCACTCAAAAAGGCAGTGTTCTCCGCGGCCACCGACGCGGCCGTCCAGCTGATCCGCATCGACGAGCAGCTTCCCGCGATCGATCTCTCCGAGGAGGAGATCGACCCGCCCGAGGATATCGACATGCCGACACCGGAGAACTGACGCGCGACCCGACCGAAGCGACGCCTCGATCGTCGGCGATTACTTGTTTTCCGGACGCGGCGTGTACCCCTGCAGTCGAACGTTCGGATACAACACCGCATCGACGGTCAGGAGTCGTTCGACGGCCGCAGCGGCCGTCTCGATCGCCTGTGAGAACACCCGCCGTGGCTCAAGCACGCCCGCCACGACGGCGTCCATCGGCATTCCAGTGGCGGGATCGACGCCCGCTTCGGAGCGGCCCTCGCCCGTGTGGGCGTTCCGAAGCGACGTCACCGCAGTAATGGGGTCGTGACCGGCGTTTCTCGCCAGCGTTCGCGGCAGGCGTTCGAGCGCGTCGGCGAAGGCCACGAGCGCGAGCCGTTCGTGTCCCTCGACTGACCGCGCGCTCTCGCGGACCGCCGTGGCGACCGCCATGGCCGAAGCGCCAGCCCCGGGAAGGACCTGTCCGTCGATCGCGGCGGTTCCGGCGGTCTCGATGGCGTCCTCAAGTGCCTGCTCCCGTCGCGTCGTCTCGGCCGCGGTCTCGCCGCCGGTCGTCAGGGTACGGACGGGCCCCGGACAGTCCTCGAAGGCGGTCCAGACAGATTCGCCCACGTGGCGTTGGGTGACGCGACCGGCACGCCCGAGTCGGTCGTCGCTCAGATCGGCGACGTTCGAGACGACGGCCCCGCCGGTCGCACGGGCGAGACGGTGGACGTCCTCCTTCGGATATTTCGCCTTGTCCACGACGACGATGCCTGCCTGCTCGAGAGGTCGAGCCACCGACTCGTCGAGTGCATCCTGACAGACCATCACGTCGACGCCCCGAGCGCGAAGGCCCTCCGCGATCGACTCGATATGGGCCGCGAGTTCCGACGTGTACCGATTCGTGCCCTCGGCCGAGGACAACTGTACGTCGTCGATCACGCTCGCGGTCTCCTCGAGGTTGATCTCCGAATCGAGGATGGCGACGCGCGCGTCCTCGATCGGTTCCTCGAGTTCCCGTCCGGTCGGATCGGCGTCCTCCGGACGGGCGAGGACGAGCCCGTCGTGAATGGCCGGATCGACGCCCCGGCTTGCAAGCACCTTCGCGTCGTCGGTATTGATCCATCCGTCATCACGCACCGCGGCGAGTTCCCCGATCGCCGTCGCAACGTGGTCAGCGAGCCGCTCGCGCACCGCCGGATCGAGTTCCGTCGTCATGGTCGTCGCGGCGACGTTCGCGATTGCCGCATGATCCTCCGGTTCGATCGGTCGAGCGAGGTCATCGAGGACTTCGCCTGCCTGTGACCGCGCGATCGCGTATCCGACGACGACGCTGCTCGGCGCGACGCCGCGTTCGACGAGTTCGAATCCCTCGTCTAAGAGCGCGCCGGCCAACAGCACGGCGGTCGTCGTTCCGTCATGAAGTCCGCCGTACATATCGGCGACCGAATCGACGAACAGCGCGGCGATCGGATGGGTGAATCCCTCGCCCCGTTCGATGGCCTCGAGGAGACGACCTGCATCGTCGAGTCGAATCTCCTCGGGCCGGTTCTGGAGGTCCTCGGTGACCACGAGCTTCTCCATCCCGCGCGGCCCGAACGTCGATTCGACGAGCCCGACGGTGGCGTCAACGGCTCGATGGACGTAGCGGCGTGCGTCCTCGTCCTGAAGCGTCCACTCGTTGCGGTCGCCCTCCGACAGGCGTGCGTCATCGGTGTGCTCGACAGCCATGGACGTTCCTCACGTGGCACCGCGTTTAAACCTTTATCGACCCGTATCGGATCAGGCGTGAGCCGCGTCCCACTCGTCCGGCTTTCGGACGTTTCCACACACGGTACACTGGATGCGCCCCATCGTGTCCATCGCGGTGTTGAGACTACCGCAGTTACCACATCGATAGCCCCACCGCTCCGGACCCTGCTCGCTCACGTAGACCACGAAGAACGGTCCCTTGCTGCCCCCCTCGCGCTCAGTCCGATCGACGTAGACCCGCTCGCCGTCCGGCGACGTTACGACCTCACGTTCCATGTCCGAGACTAGCCCGGAACGGTATATAAACGATGGCGTCTGCCGTTGATGGCCTCATGTCCGGTCGGTTCTTCCCACCCGGGAATCGGCCTCACGTCCGGAAGGATTCACCACACCCACACTCGGAGACCACGTTCGGGTTCTCGACGTGGAAACCGGCCGCCTGCAGGCCGTCCTCGTAATCGATCGTGCTGCCGCCGACGTAGCTCTCGCTTGCCGGATCGACGAACACGCGCAGTCCGTGTCGTTCGACGACGACGTCGTCCTCCTCGGGTTCGGTATCGAAGCGCATCCCGTAGGACAGTCCGGCACACCCCCCCTGCTGGACGAATAGCCGAAGTCCGCCGACGTCGATGTCCATCCCCTCCGATCGCATCAATGAGAGTGCCTCCTCGGCGGCACTCGGGGTCACCTCGATCGTGGAACCGGGGTCGCTGTCGGAGTCCGCCGTGTTCGTGCTCATGCGAACGTATTCGCGTTCAATGATAAAAACCCTGGCGCCGACGCTCCGGACACGTTCCCGGTCGTTCGGAGGCACGCCCCACGCTCGAACCGGCACCATCTCCCAGCAGTTTATATGCCGAGGAGCACTCGATCAAGGCAAATGGGCATCGATCCGAACTTCGAGACCAACAAGGAGGACGTGGGCGAGGAACACGGCGTCACGGTGTGGGGACCGACCGACCCCCCCGAGGAACTCGGCGTTCGCGGCACCCACGTCGCGGTCGATTTCGACATCTGTCTGGCCGACGGTGCCTGTCTGGAGGACTGTCCGGTTGACGTCTTCGAGTGGGTGGACACGCCCGGCCATCCCGAAAGCGAGCGAAAGGCGAACCCGACCGACGAGGACCAGTGTATCGACTGCATGCTCTGTGTGGACGTCTGTCCGGTCGATGCGATCGACGTCGACCCGGGGCGCGAGAACCGCACCTAGCCCCATCTCGACGATGGGTGAGGAGCTAGCGTGCAGCGTCGAACGCCTGCTGGAGGTCGGCTTTCATGTCCTCGACGTGTTCGATACCCACCGAGACTCGGATGAGGCCGTCGGAGAGGCCGGCGGCGATCCGTTCCTCGCGGGGGATCGCTGCGTGGGTCATCGCCGCCGGCTGTTCGATCAGGCTCTCGACGCCGCCAAGTGATTCCGCGAGCGTGAACACCTCCGTCTCGGAGACGACCGTCGATCCCTGCTCGAGGGTACCGTCGAGTTCGAACGAGAGCATACCGCCAAAGTCGTCCATCTGCTCGCTTGCGAGGTCGTGTTGGGGATGGCTCTCCAGACCGGGGTAGTAGACCCGATCGACCGCCTCGTGCTCGTCGAGCCAGCGTGCCAACTCGCGAGCGTTCTCACAATGGCGATCCATCCGAACCGGCAGAGTCTTCGTCCCCCGAAGGACGAGAAAGCTATCGAAGGGGCCGGGCGTCGCGCCGACCGAGTTCTGGTAGAACCCGAGCTTCTCGTCGAGTCCCTTCCCGTCGGTGATGAGCGCGCCGCCGATCGTATCGGAATGGCCGCCGAGATACTTCGTCAACGACTGACAGACGATGTCGGCACCGAGTTCAAGCGGGCGCTGGAGATACGGCGTCGCAAAGGTGTTGTCGACCACACACAGGGCGTCCCCCTCGTGAGCGATGGCCGACAGCGCCGCGATGTCGTTGACGTTCATGAGGGGGTTCGTCGGCGTCTCGACCCACACGAGTTCGGTCTCGGGACGCATCGCGTCGGCGACGGCCTCGTGGTCGGTCGTATCCACGAAGCTGGTCTCGACGTCGTACTGCTCGTAGACCTGCGTGAGGATGCGGTGGGTACCGCCGTAAACGTCGTCGCCGGCCACGACGTGATCGCCGGATTCGAGCAGGTTGAGAACCGTGTTGATCGCGGCCATTCCCGAGGCGAAACACCGGGCATGGGTCCCCGACTCGAGGTCAGCGAGGTTCGCCTCCAGATCGGTCCGGGTCGGATTTGCCGTTCGGGAGTACTCATAGCCGCGATGCTCGCCCGGCACGTCCTGTTCGTAGGTGGAGTTGGCGTGGATCGGCGTCATCAACGCGCCGGTTTCCGGATCCGGCTCCTGACCCGCATGGATCGCCCGGGTCTCGAACCGGAACGGGCTGTCGGCCTCGTGCCCATCGCGTTCGGCGTCTCGATCGGTCTCGTCGCTCATACGGACCCATGGCCGGGCGGGAGTGTGACTCTTGTCCTTCCGGATCCTCACTCGATGATATCGGATCCGCCCGGCGGGAGGAACTCCTGAATGAGGTCCGCGCTCGCGACCTTGCGGACGAACGACTGATCCGTGAACCGTTCTTTGAGCTCACGATAGACCATCATCGCGGCGTCGTTTTGGGCGTACATTCCCGGCTCCAGTTTGATGCTCGTCGCCACTCGATCGCGGATGGCGGAGGGAGGCCCGCCGATAACGCGCGTGACCGGCTCACACTGAACGCCGACGGCGACCTGACAGGGAACGTCCTCGAAGTAGGTCCGATCGCCGCGGATCACGAATCCGCCTTTTTCGATGTATTCGCCGCTTTCAGGCGTCTTCGAGACCTGATCCGGGTCGACCATATAGGCGTCGCCCGCACCGCGACCCTCCTTCCAGGTCGAGGAGTACGACACCGCGAACTGTGCGGCCTCCTCGAGACTCGAGTCCGGGAACTCGATCGCCTCGGATGGCTCGGAGGGACCGGATGCCTTCAACAGCGTGACCGGCCCGCCGTGGGCCTGCGTGTGGAAGAACCGGTCGTGACGGTCCATGTACTTTTTGACGATCTCCTCGTTTTGATCCGCGTTTCGCCCACCAATGACGAGGTAGTCGTTGGAGGTACGGAACCAGCGAAAGCGCTCGTACCATTCGTCGGTCGTTCGGAGGGGGATCGACGTCCGGGAGAGCCAGTCGATCGCACGCTCCTCGTCGGCACCCTCCTCGCCGCCCTCCTCGGTGCCTCCGGTCTCGGGCGCACCGTCGGCGGCCTCCCAGTCGGCCTTGCGCTCGCGGACCGCCTCGAGTTCCTCGCGGGTGGATTCGATCGCCTTCTTGGCGCCCTCCTTTTTCCCTTCGATGCGTTTCGCTTCCTGGTAGAGTTGGTCGGCGTTCACCTCGATGCTCGTCGTCGCATCGAGTTCGATGGGGGTATCGTCGATCCGAATCGTGACGGTTCCCTCGCTGCCGTCGAGGTCCTCGACCGCCTCCGCCGCCGAAATTCCCCTCTCGGCGCCCTCCGCAAGCGTCTCCGCGATCGCTTCCCAGCCGAGACCGTTCTCACGAGCCGACTGCACCGTTGAAAGCACCTCATCGACCAGATCGTAGTTGGCATACAGGAGTTCGGCACGTTCACGGGTGGCTTCGGCCTGCTCCTCGAACTCCTCGATCGCGTTCTCCTGCTGTTCGATGATGCGTTCCTGTTTTGCGATCTCCGTCCCGAAATCGGGCTTCGAGGGCTCGACGGCGCCGGTTCCCGATCCGGACTCGCCGGCTCCCTCCTCGTCGCCTCGCTCAAATCGCCGGAAGTACTCATCGAGGGCCGCGTTAAACGAGTCGAACCCCTCACTCGACAGGTCCTCGTGCTCCGTAAGCGGGAACGGCGTCACGTCGACGACGTGGCCGTCCTCCTCGTAAACGCGCGGATCGACCCGTCCGGATCGAAGCCGCTCGTCGATCCGGGCGATCGCGTCGTGGAGGTCGCGGTATTCGTCCTCGCCGGCCTCCTCGATCGGCATGGTCTTCTCGACGCCCGCGCGAGAGCAGACCTCCTCGGCGTAGAGCCCGCCGAGGTTCAACTGCGTCGCCAAGGTGCGAACGACGTCGGTATCTGACTCGTTCATGTGGCGGGTGAACGCATCGAAGGAGACTTCGAGAGGGTTGAGACGCGATGCCGGGTATTCGTACTGTGCCCCCGGCGCGACCGTTCGCGATTTTAGCCGGACCGTCGAGAGCGCTTGAACCACCTCGCCGGTCTCGTCGAGTACCGCGATGTTCCCCTGTCCGAACAGCTCGGCGACGATCCGGGTGTCCTCGTCGCCCCGCTCGAACTCAAAAGTGAGGATCCGGTCGAACTCGTACTGCTCAACCCCGACGAAGTCGGCTCCAGACAGCCGGTTTCGGAGCATCTTCGCGAAGTTCGGCGGGCGACCAGGCGCGTCCGGGACGTTCTCGGGGTCGGCGACGTGGGCGCGTTTGCACTCGTCGGCCTCGATCAGTAGTTCGACTCGTCCGCGATCGAAGTCACGAAGCTTGAGCCGCAGTAGGCTCTCGGGATAGAGGTACGCCTTGTCGACCTTTGCACCCGTATACCGCCCGAGTTCGGTGACGAGCGCACGAAGGTCGATGCTCGAAAGTTCCCGTTTCGGTTCCATGGGTATCCAACACGCGGCGGCCGAAAAGGCGTGTCGTTCCGGGCCCCGATCCGGATCGACTCGATCTGTCCGGCTCCTGATCCCTTCGATCGGTTCGGTTCCCAATTCTCGGCGAGTGAATCACGAACACGTGAACGTTCCGGACCGAATCCTTCTGGAGGGGGCTTCAGCTCCGATTCGGCGTCATTCAGATAGACGAGTTCACCAGCCCGATCGAGCCACTCGATGCCCCACGTGACGGTCGGCGGGACGAGCGTCGTCGTGAAGATGGCTGTGAAGACGAAAAGCTAATCGATCACCGACCACCGCCGCCGACGTATCGACCCGGGCGAATCCACGTCATACGTTCCGGCAAGATACGTTGACACATCGGAACGGAGGCAGAGTTGACCGTCACAGGTAAAGACACCCCCTCAGAGAAACTCGACAGTATTGATCATGAGTAATAGCGCCGACATCCGTACTGACGGAGCGAACGAGGGATCGAGGTGCCCCGATGAATACCGTTGAACGGTGGAAACAGGAGAAACATCCGCTTGCGGTTATCGAAGACGTAAAACGCTACGCCGAGGAGGGGTTGAGCTTCGAGGAGATCGAGACGGAGGCCGGAGACGGCGAGTGGGAACGACTCAAGTGGGCCGGCATGTACGCCCACGGAAACCACGACGACTACTTCATGATGCGAACGAAGGTCCCCGGCGGCCACCTGACGCCCGAGCAGGCCGAGGTGATCGGCGAGGTCGCCGCGGAGTTCGCGACCGCTCCCGAGGAGTTCGGGGGTGCCGAACAGAATGACATCTGGGGCGACGGCTTCCTCGACATTACCACCCGGCAGGACATCCAGACCCACTGGATCGAGATCGAGGACGTCCCCGAGATCTGGGCCCGATACGACGAGGTCGGCCTGACGACCATCCAGGGCTGTGGGGATTCGGCTCGAAACGTGCTCGGCTGTCCCGCTGCCGGCCTGACGGACCACGAGGCGTTCGACGCCCAGCCAGTCATCGAGGCGGTCTCCGAGTTCTTCACTGAGAACCGCGAATACGCGAATCTGCCCCGGAAATTCAAGATGACGATCACCGGCTGTCGCCACGATTGCGGCCAGTCCCAGATCAACGACGTCGGCCTCGTTCCGGCACACAAGGCGGTCGACGGGAGGGAGTACTACGGCTTTCACGCCCGAGTCGGCGGCGGTCTCTCGGATGGTCCCCGGATGGCCTCGCCACTGGACGTCTTCGTGCCCCCGGAGGATACCGTCGAGTTCGCCCGCGCCGTCGCCCAGACGTTCAAGGAACTCGGCGACCGCACCAACCGCGGCGTCTGTCGGATGCGGTATCTCGTCGAACAGATGGGTCCCGAAGCGTTCGAGGAGGCAGTCCGGGATCGCTGTTCGATCGACCTCCCGGGGCGCGGAACCGACCTCACCGAGGGATACACTGGTGACCACGTCGGCGTTCACGACCAGAAACACGACGGGCTGAAATACGTCGGGTTCAACGTCATCGCGGGACGGATGGGCGGCGAGGAGTTCGCGGCGGCCGCTCGTGCCGCCGAGCAATACGGCACCGACGATGCCTCGGTGCGATTAGCGACGGACCAAAACGTCCTCGTCACTCACGTCCCGACGGAAAACGTCGGCAACGTTCTGGATGAACCCGTCGCTCGGAAGTACCGTCCCGACCCCGGCCCCTTCTCGCGAGGCGCAGTTGGGTGTACCGGCTCGGAGTTCTGCAACTACGGCATCATCGAGACGAAAAACCGCGTCCGTCGGTGGGCAAAGGCACTCGACCGTCGCATCGACACGCCCGAGGACCTCGAAGTCGTCCGGATGCATATGTCCGGCTGTTCGGCCTCCTGTGCCCAACCGCAGATAGCCGACATCGGCTTTCGCGGCGAAACCGTCGCGATCGATGATCCCGAGGGAACGACGAACGAGGAGGGCGACAACATCGTCGAAGGGATGGATTTCGGCCTCGGTGGCTCGCTGGGAGTGGACAACGAGTTCATCGATTGGGTCGAACACGCCGTCCCGGCCGACGCCGTCATCCCCGCCCTCGAGAAGCTGTTCGACGCCTACACGAGCGAACGAGCTGACGATGAACGGTTCTACGAGTGGTGTCGCCGTGTCGACAACGACCGGCTCCGCGAGGTCATGCGGCGGGCCGACGCCGACGTTGCCGGCGGTGTGCCCCACGGGGAGGTGACGAGCGGTGACTGACCGCGAACCGACCGAGATGCCACCGGGGGAGCAACCGGATGCCGACGATCGATCCGACGCTCCCGACTCTCCGCTACCCGGCATCCCCAGGGTCAACGGAAGCACCGAGAACGGGTGTGGCGATGAGTGTGGTTGCGTTGGGGTCGAGACGGGAACGATCGCCGACAGCGGCGGGGCGGGAACGGTTACCGACGGCGGCACGACCCCGGCCAACGTCGATGGTGAGGGTCACCTCGTCGACACCGAGTTCACCGCACCTGCGAAAGGGGTGAGCCAGAACGTCGACGACGGAGCGCCGGACGAGCGCGTCGGTGTTCCCGACGGTGTCGACCTCGAGACCCCCGGAGACGGCATCCGTTCTCGGATGAACGATATCGAGGAACCCGACGACAAGACGTGGTTCATGGAACTGGACGGGGCGGTCATCGACGATGGGCGCTGTATCCAGTGTGGGACGTGTGTGGCCGCCTGTCCGTCGGACTCCATCGGCATCGACGAGGAGGGGCTACCCGAACTCGTAAAGATGTGTACCGGCTGTTCGCTCTGTTGGGACTTTTGTCCCCGCGGCGGTCTCCGGTACGAGCGCCAATGGAAGATCACTGGCGGCGACGACAACGTAAAGGGAGCCGGCGACCCGATAACGGAGTTCTCCGCGAAGGTAACCGAGGAGTGGCACGAATCCGCACAGGACGGCGGTGTCGTGACTGCGTTGCTGTCGAAACTCCTTGAGGCGGGCGAAATCGACGGCGCGCTCGTCGCCACCGAAAGCGACGAGGAGCCCTGGAAGGCCGAATCCTTCCTCGCGACCAGCCACGAGGAACTCGTCGCGAACGCCGGGTCGTGGTACAATCAGACGATGGCACTCGGAAATCTCGACCTCGAGCAGTGGTCAGGGAAACTCGACGTGCCGATCGAGGAGGCGTCGATCGCGCTCGTCGGCACTCCCTGTGAGATCGAGGGCATCCGCGCGTTGCAGGACTTCGAATGGGAGTACGGCAGCCAGGAACGGGGCGTTCGGTCGATAGAATACACCATCGCGCTGATGTGTACGAAGAACTTCAACTATTACCGTCTTCTCGGCGAGCAACTCGAGGAGAAACGCGGCATCGATCCCGCCGACATCGGAAAGATGGATGTCCTCCACGGGAAGCTAATGGTCTATGACGATGACGGCGAACTGCTCGTCGAAGAGGACGTCGAACGTTTTCACGACGCTGCGTTGAAAGGCTGTGATGAGTGTGCCGACTTCACGGGATTCTGTGCGGACGTCACGGTCGGGTCGGTCGGCTCGAGCGAGGAATTCTCGAGCGTCATCGTCCGCACTGAACAGGGGCTTCAAGCGTGGGACCTCCTCAAAGACGACCTCGAATATCACGACCTTGAGGACCGAAGCGCAGTCGGGAAGCTACAGGGATGGGATAAAAAGAACGCGTTCGAATCGCTCCAACGTCCCTTCGACCCCGACGCGCCACGGTTCATCGACTACGTCGACCACGCCGCCAACTACGATACGGAACCGAATCCCCACGAGGTCGACCACTGAGCGTGCATCGACGAGAGAATCGATTTCCTCCGGTCGGCTTCCGGAGCGAGAGGAAACGGCGACGTCGATCGACGACACCGCCAGGCGGGAGAGCCGTCCGGTGCTCCGCGTGGACGGGACTGAAACCGAAAGACGCTCCCGGAAGTTCACAGTCGCTTCGAGACGTACGGTCCGTCCTGGTGGTAGCCGAGTTTCTGGCGGTAATACTGTCGGGCGCCGATCCCGGAGATGACCGCCAGCTTCCGGAAGCCGGCATCGCGGGCGCGCTCCTCGGCGTGTTCGAGAAGTCGCGTTCCGTATCCCCGATGTTGCCAGTCGCCGTCGGAGTCCCCGATCGTCGCCTCGTTGCCGTAGACGTGGAGTTCACGGACGATCGCCGCGTCCTCCAACTCGCGGCGAACGACGTCGGAGTCCGTCCCGGGCGTTCCCGGCTGGCCCGCCGCGTAGGAGGGGAATCGGAGCCGACAGAAACCGACGAGCAGATCGCGAATCGGATCCTCGTAGGCGATGAACTGTTCGGTCCCGCCGGCGACCTCGTACTCGGTGACCTGCAACTCGATCGCGTCGGGATCGGGGTCGGCGTCGTTCATTCCGACCTCCCGCGATCGGATATCCCGGATCTCGATGCCCCGATCGGCGGCGCGCTCCTCGGCCAACTGGCGCAGATTCGACTTCCAGACGCCGGCGTCGATGAAGTCGGCAGGGATGTCACGCTGTACGCGCTGGAGACGCGTGTATTCGGGAATCTCGCCCATGATCTCCGCGATCAGGTCCGCGGCCTCCTCGTTTTCGAGCGGATCGTACTCGTCGTCGTACCACTGATCGTAGACGCGCGTCCCGCGGACGACGAGCGTCGGGTAGATCTTCAGGTAGTCGGGCCGCCAGTCCGGGTTCCCGAAGAGCTGTCGAAAGTCCTCGAGACACATCTCGTGGGTCATGCCTGGCTGACCGGGCATCATGTGGAACCCGACCTTGAAGCCGGCATCGCGTAACCGTCGATTGGCGTCCTTCGAAGCCTGATTGCCGTGTCCTCGATGCATCTCGCGGTTGATACGCTCGTAGGTCGTCTGGACGCCGACCTCGACTTTCGTGCCGCCCAACTCGAGCATTCGGTCTATCTGTTCGGGATCACACCAGTCCGGCTTCGTCTCGAAGGTGGTCCCGATGTTGCGGATCTCGTTCGTTTCGTTTTCGGCGATCACGTCCTCGAGATACCGGAACTCGTACTCGTCCGGATCCTGTGCGAACGACTCGCCCTCAGCAGGATTCGGTTTCGACTCGAGATCGTAGTCGTTCATCGCCTCCAGCGCGCGTTTGACGAACCACTCCTGATAGTCGTGTGAGCGGGCCGTCATCGTGCCGCCCATCAGGATTAATTCGACCTTGTCGACCGGGTGGCCGATCTGGCGAAGCTGTTCGAGTCGGAGGGTGACCTGTCCGTACGGGTCATAGTCGTTCTGTTTGCCCCGTGCCGCGGCCGGCTCGTGGCCGGTGTAGGACTGCGCGGAGGAGAACTCCGAGGCGGGTCCGCCGGGACAGTAGAGACATTTCCCGTGAGGACACAGCTTCGGAGAGGTCATGATCGCGACCGGCGAGACGCCGGAGGCGGTCCGAACCGGCTTGCGGCGAACGACCTCCATGACCTCCTCGCGTCGGTCCTCGGGCGCGTATTCGAGGATGTCCGTGTTCTTCGGGACCTTCGGCGAGGAGACCGATCCGCAGACGTCGAGTTTCGCGGACTCGAGATTCTCTCGGTCGATCTCGCCGTCGACGATCCGATCTACGAGCTCCCGGCAGGCGGCGGTGAACGCCTCCGAGTCCGCCTCCTCGCCGGGTGCATCGGTGCTCATCGTCCGTCGATCGTCGCGTTTCGAGGATAAGGGTGTCGTTCCGGGGGACGCCCGGGTCGCGCCGACGTCAATTCGGGGTCGGCCCGAGTTACGCCTGATCCGCGATCGCGGCGATCACGGCGTTCTCGACGGCGTCGCGAGCTCCCGAGAGGAACTCGAGTTTCCCATCGCGAACGCTCGCGGTGGTGATGTCGGCCTGCGGGGCGATCTCGTCGGCCGCGTCGGCGATCTCTCGGAGGGAAAGATCCATCGTCGAGCGCACGTACAGCTCGTCGGTTCCGATCCCGAGCGTCACCGATCGGTCACCGCGAACGCGACGGTGCAGCGAATCCAAAAGCAGCGTCTCCGGCGGGAAATCGTACTGGTGGCTGTAGGCGTCCGTATCGAGGACCGCGAACTCGGTCCCGTCGACGTTCTCCGTTTTGAGGTTCGCTTGCGCGGTCGAAAGCTCCGTCTCTAGCTTCTCGCGGAACTGCTCGGAGACGTGCGCCGCGAGATCGCCGCCGTCCTCGAAGAGGAGGTCAGTGATGAGTTCGCGTTTTTCCTCGTAGGATTGGTAGTACGCCTCGAGTTCGATGGCCTCACGCAGCTCCGTGACCCGTTCGGCGTCGTAGCCTGCCTCCTGTGCAAGCTCCACGTAGGCGTCCGGCGTCTCCTCCCAGTAACTAACCGCTGGGAGGTGAGTGAGATCCGACCGAACCTCGGTGTTGACCGTGGCGGCCAGCGACGAGACGAGCGCGCCCGTCGAGAGCGTCCCATCGACGTCGGCGAGCTCCGGTGAGACGAGCGTGTCGACCGACTCACGCGTTTCGGGGTCGGCGACTGCGGCATCGATCACGACGGAAGCAGCGTCATAGACGTCGAGCAACCCGATCCCGTCGGCCGACTCGACGGTCGATCCCGTTCCGACCAGCAGAAACAGCGGGAGCTTCTCGTCGTGTCGGTCGCGGTCCTGGAGCATCCGAGTGACGTCGTTCGTCGCGTCGTCCATTTCGTAGACGGACCCTTCCAGCGGTCGGCGGGTGAAGTAGTGATACACCGCGTCGCGTTTCGAGTGTTCCTCGCGGATGAGCGGGAGCGTCGCGCGCTCGATCGCAGCACCCGCGACGTATCCGTCCGCAGTGGCGGGGTGGCGAACGACGATCGGCCGCGACTCGA
Source organism: Halopenitus sp. H-Gu1 (assembly GCF_041821145.1). NCBI lineage: Archaea > Methanobacteriati > Methanobacteriota > Halobacteria > Halobacteriales > Haloferacaceae > Halopenitus > Halopenitus sp. H-Gu1. Next base: position 45,303 of record NZ_JBGUBC010000014.1, read on the forward strand.
AGACGGCACGTCGGATCGCCTCCGCCGCATCGAGGAGCGGCATCGAAAGCGCCTCCACGGTCGAATCCTCAGCAAGCGCGTCGATCTCGTCCGGGCGCGCACGCTCGGAGAGTGCGTTCGCGAGGCGCCGCTCGACCGTCTCGGCCGCCTCACCGTCGAGGACGGCAAGCGCCTCCGTCTCGATCTGGATCTCCTCTCGGCGGCGCTCGACGTCGCCGTGGATTCGGACGACGTCCCCCAACTCGACCGCCGGGTACGCGCGGACGCCGGGCTCGACGAAGGCGGCGACGTCGACGACGCCGGTCTCGTCACGAACCTCGAAAACGGTCGGACCGCCGGTCTGTTGGACGCCGACGATCTCGCCTTCGATCCGAACCGACTCGCCGGTCCGATCCTCGAGGCTTCCGATCTCGATACGATCACGCTCGCCCTCGATCGCCTCCGTCTCTGCTTCTTCTGCTTCTTCGGCTTCTTCGGCTTCTTCTGCTTCTTCGGCTTCTTCTGCTTCTTCGACTACTTCCGCTTCTTCGGCTTCTTCTGCTTCTTCGACTACTTCCGCTTCTTCCACTTCCTCTGCTTCTTCGGCTTCTTCTGCTTCTTCGGCTTCCTTCTCCTCCGGCTCCGGCTCCTCCTCCGGGAGTCGGGAGGTTTCGCCTTCCTGGATGAGGGTACCGCGGAACTCACGGTCGGACTGGCGGATCGACCAGCCGAGATCGACGTTTCCGTTGTCCCGGACGTTCTTGACGCGAACGTAGACCGTGTCTCCGGGCTCCCACGGGAGCGACTCGAGGCGGCGGTCGAGTTCGGAACGGTGCAACAGTCCGGTCACGCCGGGCGCGAGATCGACGAAGACCCCGAAGTCGGCGTACCCATCGACGGTACCACGATAAAACCGGTTCGAAACGAGTTGATGCGGGTCGTCCCCGCGGAAGTCGAATACGACGTCCTCTTGGTGTGACTCACAGATGTGGCCGTCCACGGAGGCGCCGCAAATGATACAGGACCCCATTTGTTCGCATAGAATCCCTCCCGCCTAAAACGGTTGTCGAAAGCCCGCTGGTGTCGGAGGCGGAGATCGATCGAGTCACCACGCCGTTCGGAGCGGCGAAACGATCAAGCCCGTGCGGGACCGACAGCGCACGTTCCATGTCCATTCTTCACGCGGAGTCGGTCGATCGGATCCTCGCCATGACCGCCCCCGAGCCCGACGCGATCCTTGAGGAGATGGAGACGCAAGCCGACCGGGATGGGTTTCCGACGGTCGGTCACGAAGTCGGCGCGTTTCTCCGAATGTGCGTTCGAATGCGTGGCGTCTCCTCGGCGATCGAGTTCGGATCCGGGTTCGGCTATTCGGCCTATTGGATGGCGTCGGCGATGGATCCCGACGGACGGATCGTCCTCACCGAGATCGACGCGCACGAACTCGCGCAGGCGCGAGACTACTTCGAACGCGGCGGCCATGCCGACCGCGCCGTCTTCGAGCAGGGGGACGCTCTCGACATCGTCGACCGGTACGACGGCCCCTTCGATCTCGTTTTGCTCGATCACGAGACGCATCGATACGTCGAGGGGTTCGAGGCCGTCAGGGGAAAACTCTCCGAGAACGCCGTCGTGATCGCCGACAACGTTCTCCATACGGGGGTGATCAAACCCGGCGATCTGGTGGACGCCATCGAGGCTAACGCATCCAATTCGGGCGATCGGTCGATCGGCGTCGAGTCACACTCCTCACTCGAAGGAGCGATCGCATATCTCGAGCACGTCCGATCGGATCCCGACTTCGAGACCGCGGTCATGCCGCTCGGAGACGGCCTCGTCGTCTCCGTTCGGACCTGATTGCTGGCTCCGCGTCGAGAGGGGATTACAGCAGAGTCCGGAGGGACGCGAGCGCGCGATACCCGACCCAGAAGCCGATCAGCGCCGGCGGGAGCGCGGCGATCGCCGCACGCACCCACGAAAGATCGTGAATTGCTCGAAATCCCACGACCAGTAGCCCCGTCGCGTAGACCGCACACGCGATCCGCACCGCAGGGATCGGTGGGCCGGCCAGCGCGAACGGCGCGGACGCGTAGGCGATGACTTGGACGGTCTCGCTCACTCCACCCCGATCACCGAGGCCGATCGATCCCGAATCGGTCCGCCGAAGGCTCGCGAGAATCACCGAAAGGACCGCAGTGACCGCCGTCAGATGCAACCCGACGGGTGCAGCAAGCACGCCCACGATGAACAGCGTGACCGCTGCCGAGGCAATAATCGAGTCCGATATCGCCGGGATCACGGACGGGTCAACGACCGTCCATCCGACCGTAAATACCGTCGCGACGGCGATCGCGAAGGTCAATCCCGGGGCCTGATCGCCAGGACTTACGCCGTTTCGGAAGAATCGCCCGGGCCGCACGAGCACCTCGAACCACGCTCGAATGAGTCCGCGGGGGCCTCGTTCGCGCCCGCCTTCGGGGTTTTCGATCCACGTCGTCACGTCCGATCGTCGAAGGGACGCACGGAGAACGATTTCGGTTCGAATGCCGTGTCAGCCACCAGCCGTCCACGAGACGTTATCGGTCGGTCGGGGTGCCGTCGGCGGCTCCGCTTTCACTTCCGCCAGGCGTGAGATCGCGTATCGTCTCGCCGAGTCCGCCATCACCGCCGGTAAACGACCGAATGGCCTCGTGGATGTCGCCCACGAAGTCGGGGGCGGCTGCGGGCAGGTCCGAGGGCGGTCCCGCGAGGGCGACCGTATCAACGAGAGAACGACTCCACGACATCAGTAACGTCGGGTCCGTTTCGAACATGGTATTCGATCAATACGGCCGGGGGATAATGAGTGGGCACGTTCCTCAATCCGATTTTAGCCGAATACACGCGTTTCAAGGCCTCTTCTCCGCGTTTAAATCCGACTTAATCGTCAGGTCCACCGGTCGAGTCCAGTCTGGGCGATCGACTCCTCGATCCGCTCGAAGCCGCGTTCGACCTCAGCGGGATCGACTTCCCACTCGTCCACGACGTATCGCCGGGCCGCCTCGATGTCGGGGACCAGGTCGGTGTCGATCTCGTAGTCCTCGAGGACGGGTGGATCGAGAAACAGATCTCTGAGAGCCTCCGCGTTCGGCATCGTCTCCCCGCGAGCATCGAGGACGCCCCAGAGATCGCCGTGTTCGGAGACCGCCGAGACCGCCGTCTTCGGACCGATCCCCGAGATGCCCTCGTTAAAATCGGTCCCACAGAGCAACGCGACGTCGACGAGCTGTTCGCGCGTGAGATCGAGTTCCTCGAGCGTCGCTTCCAGATCCATCAGCTCGGGGCTCCCCTTGCTCGTCAACTGTCGTAGCGTGGCGGGCGCGCCGAAAAGCAGCGTGTCGTAGTCCTCGCTTCCCGCGTAGTCAACGTCGCCGACCACGTTCATGTATGCACACTGTGCTTCTCCCTCCGCGGGCGCCTCGATCACGGGGACGTCAAGGCGTTCGAGGAGGCCACGGGTCGTCTTCTGGATGACGTCGGTCAGCCGCTGTGTGCGCGCCTCCAGTCGTGCGGCTTCGACTGCATCACCGCGTTTTTCGGCTGCCTCCCGGCGTTTTTCGGCCGCCTCCCGTTTCTCACGCCGGTCGGCGATCTCCGCGTGCTTGAACTCGGTCACTTCGCCGTCGAAGACGAGGATCGGGATCAGGTCGTGTTCGAAGAACTTGGGGAGCCCCTGGACGATCCCCACGAGGTTGGGGACCTCGGTCCCGTCTGCCGTCGTATACACCTCTTCACGCGTCCACTTGACGGTCGTCGTCAGATATCGGTACAGCCAGTTGTGCGCGTCCACGGCAACGACGCTCCCCTCGATCTCCGCGAACTCGATCTCGCGGATCGACGCCAGCGAACGCAGGTCGGCGTTTCCCATTTCCTGAACGAAATCGCCGAGACGACTTAAACGTCCGAGACGTGAACGTTCCCGTGTTCCCACGCTCCGCCGACGAGGGACAGTCCGATTCCCACACATTCCGCCGACGGAGAGCAGTCTACCCCCTCACACGCCGTCGACGAGGGGTGGAGGATCAACTCCTGCACGGGCTTCGAGGAACGATGCCTCGGGGTCGCCGCGGTCGCGCTTGCGGTAGCTGTCCAGCCCCGATCGATACGTTTCCGCGTCGCGATCTGCCGGCGCGTCCGTCGGTCGTTCGAGGACCAACTCCGCAACGCCGGTCTCCCGTCCGGTGAACGCGAAGCCGGCCTTATAAAGCGCCTCGTAGGCAAAGGGGTTGTTCACTCCGATCCGAAGTCGATCGTACGTGCGCGTCCGATCGCGTGCGCGATCGACGAGAAACGCGATGAGTCCGGGAGCATGACCCTCCCCGCGTCGGGCAGCGTGAACCGTCACGTATCGGATCCATAGCGTGGTCGGATCCGTCCGATCGGCATTGAACGCGATGGCGGCAACGACGTCGTCGGCACGGGTGGAGGGATTCCCGGACTCCCCGGCCGGGTGCGGGGCGGGCTCGGGAAGCGACGGATCCGGCTTCCAGTCAGGGGCGACAGCCGATGACGATCGGCCACGCAGGACGGCGACGCCCGTGTTCGACGTGGCGAACTTTCCCGCGTAGCTGAACGCCCGGTAGTCGAGCCGGAGCGTGGGACCGTCCTCGGGCCAGCCGAGTAGCTCGTGTTCCATCGCGTAAGCGAGGTTGGGACGGGGGACCCTTGAGCGTGATCGTCGTCCGGTCGCGACGATCACGCCGACCGGAGAATCACGACCTCATGTCACTCTGCGGGACGCACTCGCGGCTCCGCAGGCGACGGAGCGACCGCGATCCGCAACGGATCGTCCCCACCGCCGGATCGATTTTCGACGGTTCCGGTCTCGTCGATCACGTATCGTTGGCCCACCATCGGATCGAGAAGTGTGTCGACGGGGGCATACTCGTCCCGAAGCACGGGAGCGTCCCCGACGTCATCCTCGATCCGGTAGTCGTCGATCTCCGCGGAGAGATCGATCCCGATGTCACGTCGGGTATTTCGCTCGCGGAGGGTTGCCTCCGTGACGACCGTGTCGTTTTTCGTGGCCATCATCTCGATGTTCTGGATAGCGCTTGCCCCGGCAGTGGGGAACGAGTACACGTTCGGGTAGACCGCATCCATGGTGGCGTACTCGGCGCGGTAGAACCGCGAGGCCGGGCCGCTCGGGGCGGAGATGACGTTGGCGAAGACCATCCCATCCTCGCTCAGCCGATCGTCGGCCAACTCCATGAACTCCACCGTGGTGAGTTGGAAGGGCACTTTATCCTTCTTGTAGGCATCGAGGACGATCAGGTCGTAGGTCTCAGTCGACTCCCGAAGGAACTGCCGGCCATCGTCGTTGTGTATCCGCAACTGCTCGGATTCCTCGACCGCGAAGTACTCCTCCGCGACGCCGATCACCTCCGGGTCGATCTCGACGACGTCGACGGTCGCATCGTACTCCTCGGCGAATCGCTTTGGCCCGGTGAAGCCGCCGCCACCGATGAACAGAACCCGATCGATGTCGTCCGGGTCCTCGGCAAAGAGGTACGGCAGATGGAAATATCGGGTGTATTCGAAGACGTGTCGGGTCGGATCCGATCGGTCCATCGCGCTGTGGCGTTGCCCGTCGAGATACAGGGTTCGTGTGTCGCCGCTGTCGATGACCTCGAGTTCCTGATAGGGCGTCTGGGTCTGGTAGACGACCGTCCCCTCCGGGGCCACCCCGGCCGCGCCGGTGGCGACCGAGGCGACGAGAAGGACGAGAACGCCCCCGATCGCGACGATCGAATCCCGTGAGGGCGATGGCAGCACCAATACCGCGGCGGTCGCAACGAGAAGGACTCCGAAGACGAATCCGATCGCGTCGACGCCGAGGCTGGGAACGAGCAGGTAGGTCGTCCCGAACGCCCCGACGATGCTGCCGATCGTCCCCACCGCATAGACGTGACCGGACGCCTCGCCGAGTCCCTCCTTTCGTGATAGCTCGGCCCCGTATGGACTGATGAACCCGAGCAGGTACGTCGGGGGACCGAAAAGCAAAACGACGGCGGGTAGTGAGGCGGCCCGGCTCGGCAGGGGAAACGCCACCGTCGAGCGCAACAGGAGGTCGCCGGCGAAGACGAGCAGCGCGACCCAAACGGCCGTCCACAACAGCAACCGCGCCAGCCGTTTCGGGTCCGCGCGCCGATCAGCGAGTTTTCCGCCGCGGAGGTAGCCCGCGCTCAACGCCGCGAGGAACACCCCGATGATCGTCCCCCAGGTGTAGATGCTGCTACCGAACTGCGGAGCCACGATCCGCCCGGCGAGGATCTCGAGTCCCATGCTCGCGACTCCGGAGACGAAGACGGCCAGATCGGGGCTTCTCACGCGCCCGTCGAGGAATCCGGCGGGGGCTCCCATCGTTGATCGATCGGTCATGATCGGTGTTAAGCGTTGGTTCCGGGTCACCCCCAGGCGTTCGCGCCGACGGCACCCAGCCATCCGGAACGCCTTTTTCCGCGCGTCCCCCAACGGCAGTATGAACGACTCCGAGAACCGGACGGTGGCCGTCCGTGAGGTCTCCGAGCTATCGCCCGACGAGCGGCGGGCATTCTTCGATCGTGATGCCGGCGTCGAGGCGGTTCGCGACGACGTCCGTGGAATCGTCGATCGGGTTCGCGAGGAGGGTGACGTCGCCCTCCGGGAGTTCGCCGAGAAATTCGACGATGTCGCCGTCGGCAACCTCGACATCACCGACGCGATCGAACGCGCACACGACGAGCTTGCGGACGCCAACGATCCCCGGTTGGAAGCGATCCAGGAGGCGGCCGCGAACGTCCGCGAGTTCCACGAGCGGCAACTCCCCGAGGACTACCGGGAGACGGTCGACGGCCGTGAACTCGGTCGACGATTCCGGCCGATCGAATACGCCGGCGTCTACGTCCCCGGCGGCACGGCCGCGTACCCCTCAAGTGCGATCATGGGCGTGGTTCCCGCGAAGGTCGCTGGCGTCGACCACGTCGCAGTCGCGACGCCCCCGGCCGACGATATCAACCCGGTCACGCTCGCGGCCATCCACGAGGCCGGCGCGGACGCAGTCTACCAGGTCGGCGGGGCCCAGGGGATCGCCGCGCTCGCATACGGCACCGAAACGGTGACTCCCGTCCAGAAGATCGTCGGACCAGGCAATCGATGGGTCACGGCCGCCAAAGCCGAGGTGCGCGGTGATGTCGAGATCGACTTCCTGGCCGGACCAAGCGAGGTGCTCGTGCTCGCCGACGAGACGGCCGACCCCGAGTTCGTCGCCGCCGACCTGCTCGCGCAGGCGGAACACGATCCGAACACGTCAGTGGTTGCGGTGACCGACGACGCCGACACGGCCGAAGCGATCACGGACGCAGTCGAGTCGTCGATCGACGGGCGCGAGCGCGCGGAAACGATCCGCGAGGCCCTTTCGGCCGACGCCTCGGGCGTTCTTCTCGCCCGTTCGATGTCGGAAGCGGTGCTCTTCGCCGAGGAGTACGCCGCAGAGCACCTGTCGATCCAGGCGGAAAACGACGAGGCGCTTCTCGATCGGATCACCAACGCCGGATCGGCGTTCCTGGGTCCCTACTCGCCCGTCGCAGCCGGCGATTACGCGGCCGGTCCAAATCACGTCCTTCCGACGAACGGCGGTGCGAAACGCTACGGGGGGCTCTCGACGGAGACGTTCCTCCGTTCCTCGACCGTCCAGCGACTCGACCAAGAGGCGCTTTCGACGCTCTCGGAGACGATCACGACCCTCGCGGAGGCGGAGGGGCTCGAGGCGCACGCCGAGAGTGTCCGTCGACGCTTCGAGTGACCGCGTTCCGCCATCGCGTCCCGTCGCCGATCTCCCATCGTGTCCTCGTTCAGTCGTCGGATTCCCTCCGGTGATTTAATAGCCTGAGCGTGTCCCCAACGAGTATGGAACGCGTAGACGTGGCGATCGTCGGTGGCGGACCCGCTGGCGCCTCGGCGGCACACGCGGCCGCGAGCGCCGGTGCCGACGCGCTCGTGCTCGAAAAGGGCGTCCCGCGCGCCGATCGCGAGGGGCTCGGCCCTGACTCGACGGACGCGGCCGGCATTCTCGACTACTGGGTCGACATCATGGGGATCCATCCCGACGAGTTCCCCGACGGCGTCGTCCAGAGTGAACTCGAACGGGCGGATTTTCGCGGTCCCGACACGAGTTGTACGCTGTACAGTACCGGGATCGACTCCTCGTACGACGGCTTCGGATACACCTTCCACCGGGCCCGATTTGACGACTTTCTCAGGGAGCGCGCCGAGGAGGCGGGCGCGACCTATCGCGTGAAGGCGTCCGTTCGCGACGTCGAAACCGACCGTTCGGAAGGGCCCTCGGATGACGATCCTCGACACGTCGTCCGGCTTGCCACCGGCGAACCCGTCGGTGCCGACTTCCTGATCCTCGCGGACGGCCCCCAGCGAACGGTCACGAATCGGGTGCTCGATCGATACCTCCCGGAGGATTCTGCGGCCTCCACCCGACTCGCATCCAGGGATGCAAACCATATCGCCTACCAGGAGTATCGTCGATTCCCCGAGGAGATCTACGAGGAGATTCGGGACGCGATCGTCTTCTGGTGGGGCGTGATGCCCGGCGAGACGGCCTATCCCTGGGTGTTCCCCAACCAGGATCGAGTCTGTCGCGTCGGGCTCACGATGCCGATCGGTCTCGATATCGACGCGATTCCCGATCGCGAGGACTACGAGCTACTTCGCCCCGGGGACGAGTCGATTCCAAAAGGATCGGAGTACGTCGAGCGGCTTCTGGAGTGGCAGTACGGCGATGAGTACGATCTCGAGGACTTCCCGCTCGTCGAGGACGCCGGCAAACACGACGGCACGGAGACGTATGCGATCTCCTCGACGCGGCCGATCGACTCGCCGACGAAGGCCGGGATCGCCGTCGCCGGTGGTGCGATGGGTACCACCTCCGCGTTCCACGAGGGCGGCGATCACGTCGCGGTCCGCACGGGCGCGATCGCTGGCGAGCTCGCTGGGACCGGCGATCTGTCGGCGTATAACCGCCGCTGGAAGGAGGCGATCGGCGACGAGGTGTTGCGAAACGTCACGATGGCCGAGATGGTAAGCGAGTACACCCCGAGCGACTGGAACCGGATCATCGAGATCGCCGACGTCATGCTCGCCGCCGAGACCGGAAGCGACCTCCTGAAGCGGACGTACTCCGCCGGCTGGGGCGCCACGAAGTTACTGCTCGCCTACAGGTGGAACAAACGCAAGCTCCGCGGGAACTACACCCAGATCACCGCCGACGAGTACGTGTACTGATCGGCTCCCTTTTATCCCTGAACTGATCGCCAGCCGAAAGGCCCTCGATCGCCAGCCGGGAGACCCTTGATCGCCAGCCGAGGGATCCTCGATCGTCGACGCCGTCGCTTTCCGATCAACGTCATAAAAAATCGCGTTTCGAGAGGAACGAGCCGTACGTTCGGGCGCCCACGAGGGCGCGAACTCCGGAATCGCGGAGATCAGCCGAACAGCTCGCCGAGGCCTTCGCCGCCGTCGCCTTCTTCCTCGTCTTCTTCCTCGGCTTCCTCTTCGGCTTCCTCTTCGGCCTCGGATTCTTCCTCCTCGGCTTCCTCAGCTTCCGCGGCGGCACCTGCGGCAGCACCCGCAGCGGGTGCGGCTGCGGCCGTCTCGATAGCGTCCTCGATATCGACGTCCTCGAGGGCCGCGACGAGTGCTTTGACGCGGGATTCCTCGACATCGACGCCGGCGGCATCGAGTACCGACGTGATGTTGTCTTCGTTGATCTCTTCGCCCGTTTCGTTCAGGATGAGCGCAGCGTAAACGTATTCCATTATCGTGTTCTCCGTGTGTTATCCGAACATGGCGCCGAGACCCTCGCCTCCGTCCTCGTCCTCGTCGTCGCCGTCTTCGTCCTCGGCGGCGGCGGACTCGTCGGTGGCCTCCTCGGCGTCCGATCCTTCATCAGCCTGTTCCTCCTCGGCGGCGTCCGCGGCGGCTGCGGGGGCATCGACGCCCTGCAGTTCCTCGGGAAGCGCCTCCTCGTCGTCGATCTGGGCCGCAAGCGAGCGCAACTGGGCGTCGGCTTTCCCGATCAGGTCGGGAACGACGTCCGGGCTCTCGATCTCGGCGTGTAGCGCGACGGACTTTGCCTCGCCGGTTGCCTTCGAAAGAAGGGTGCCGGCGGTGCGGGCCGTCGGATACGTCGCGTTGATGGAGAGGTTGCGGGCGGCGGCAGCCGCCGACTGGATGTCTGCTTCGTACTCGTCGACGTCGATCGCGAGTTCGTCGGGGGCAAAGAGCACACCCTCGGAGTAGACGGACTTCAGATCGAGTCCGACCTCCTTCGGCTCGATGCCGAGTTCGACGAGCACGTTCGCGAGGTCATCGGAGACGACCTCGCCGGCCTCGAGAACGGTCGAGTCCTCGGTGACCTGGATCGACCCTTCCATGATGCGTGCGGACGCACCGACCGTCTGAAGCTCGCCGACGAACGGACCGGGATCGACGCCCGTGTCACCCTCGGGGATGACGATATCGTTCGGGGCGACCTCTCCGGCGTTGATCGGCGCCGGCGTCTTCGAGGCCTCGAGCTGTTTGTACAGCCCGAAGGGGTTGTCGTTCGTGCCCACGAGCGCGACCTGTCCGCTCACGTGCTCGGTGAGCTGTTCGACACCCTCGTCGATCTCTTCGAGGGCGCGCACGAGGAGCGTGTTGCGGCTCATCCGCAGATCGGCGGAGCCGTGTAGCTCGCGGCGCATTGCCTGAAGCTGTCGACTCGGGATGCCGGCGACGCCGACGATCCCGATGGAGGCGAACGAGTCGATGAACTCGACGAGCTCGTCGACCTCCGCCTTCTTCCACTCGGGGATGGTTTCCGTTTGACGAACCGTGCTCATACGGGAACCTCCTGGGCGGGACCCATCGTCGTCTTGACGTAGACCCCATCAATGTTGAGCGGTCCCTTCTCGAGGTCAGCCTCGAGACGGCGGATGATGACGTCCACGTTGTCCGCGATCTCCTCGGCGCCCATGTCCTCTGCACCCACGCGGGTGTGGAAGGTACGTCGGTCGCCGGACCGCAGCTGTACCGTGTTCTTCATCCGATTTACTGTTTCGACGACATCGTCGTCCGGCTGCAGTGGGGTAGGCATCTTGCCGCGAGGACCAAGGACGGTACCAAGGTACCGACCGATGTCCTGCATCAGGCTTGCCTCGGCGATGAAGAAGTCGGTTTCATCGGCGAGGTCCTTTGCGGCGTCGTCGTCGTCTCCGAGGTCTTCGAGGTCCTCGCCGTCGAGAACCTCGTCTGCAACCTCGGCTGCGCGGACGGCGGTTTCACCCTCCGCGAAGACGACGATCTGTGTCTCCTGCCCCGTTCCAGCCGGCAGCACGATGGACTCGTCGACGCGATTCGACGGATCGTTGAGGTCAAGATCGCACAGGTTGACCGCCAGGTCAACCGTCTCACGGAAGTTCCGCTCGGGTGCCTCCGCGAGTGCGCGAGAAACTGCCTCCTCTATTGTGTCTGCCATTTTTCACCTCCGTAGTACGCAGGACGCTCCTACGGGTCAGTGAAACAGGCGAAGCCTGTCTCACCGTAGCGTTGCCCCAGGCGTCGTTTAAACCCGTCGAAGCCAGGCGCGCGTGAGAGTCGTCGACAGGGCCCGAACACCCCGCGGAATCCGGATCGGTCCCCCAAGATTGATACATCATGTCGGGTGATCCTCACCCGTGCCCTCCGGGTGGATCGGGCCGATTGCCGCAGTCGTCTTCGTCTGGATGCTTACCGGAGTGGCGTGTCTCCCCGTGCTCGCCTCCGGGAGCCTTCGGGCGGCGATCGGCAAGTGGCCGACCGACCGATACGCGATGAACTACGGGATCCTCCTCGCCGTGGTAGTGGTCGGCCACGCCGTCGTCTTCCTCGGCGGCGTCGTCCTGCGGGGTGGGATCGGCGGCCGCTCGCTGGTCCGGTGGACGCTACTCGTGGCAGTTGGCTATCCGATCGTCGTCTGGGCGGTGCTCGCGGTCGTACTTCCGGCGACCGATAGATGGGACCCCTCGGCCGGTGGGCTCGACGGCCGGATCGTCCTCGGGCTCGCAGCGATCTGGTATGCTATCGTGCTTGCCATCGCCGCCGCGGCCACGTTCTTTCTGCTCTTCGTCCTCTACTTCCCAGGCTGATGTGACTGACACCGGCTCTGGGTTAGGTGGTGTAACTCGTAGTCACATCGATCACACTACGGGGACGGTCGTAAACGCCACACGCACGAAACGTCGGCTCGAAAGGGAAAACGAGTCGATGAGCGGTCGGATTACGCCTCGAGAACGTCGTCGTACTCGCCGGCGTCGACGCGATCGTCGAACGTCCGGGCATCCTCACCGTCGATCGTGACGCCGAGGGAGGCGCAGGTTCCGCCGATCTCCTTGGCGGCGTTCTTCGTGTCGTAGGCCAACAGATCGGAGGACTTTCGCTCCGCGACCGTCTTGACCTGTTCGACCGACAGATCGGCGACGAACTCCGATTGGGGCTCGCCCGAGCCGGTCTCGAAGCCGGCCTCGTCCTTTACCAGTTCGGCCGTCGGCGGGACGCCGACCTCGATCGAAAAGGAGCCGTCGTCCTCGTACTCGACGGTGACGGGGACTTCCATCCCGTCGAATGCGGCGGTCTCCTCGTTTATCTCGCTGACGACGCCCTGCACGTCCACAGGCGTCGGCCCGAGTTCGGGGCCGAGCGGCGGACCGGGGGTGGCCTGCCCGCCGGGGACGAGCACTTCGATGGTTCCAGCCATATGCGTATCAACCCGACCGCGACTTTTAACGGTTGTTCTTCGTCTCTGGGTGCGCAAGCATTTGACACGCGAGCACACCTATCCGAGACAACCCGGAACCGAAGGGGCGATCATCCAGTCGTGTCGATCGGTCGCACACGTCGTCGGGTCTCGGGCCGTTTTTACCGTCCCGCCACGCAGAAACGACAATGAGCTATCGGATCGGACTCGTCGGCAAGCCCTCGGTGGGCAAATCGACGTTCTTCAACGCGGCGACCATGAACGACGTGCCCGAGGGGGCCTACCCGTTCACCACGATCGACCCGAGCGTCGGCGAGGCGTACGTCCGCGTTCCGTGTGCGGCACCGGAATTCGACGAGACGTGCACGCCGAGCGTTGGCGTCTGTGCGGACGGAACGCGATTCGTCCCCGTCCAGCTCGTCGACGTCGCCGGACTCGTTCCCGGCGCTCACGAGGGGCGCGGACTCGGCAACCAGTTTCTGACCGACCTCAACGAGACGGACGTACTCGTCCACGTCGTCGACTTCTCGGGGACCACCGACATCGAGGGCGAACCGACTGAGGGCCACGACCCCCGCGAGGACATCGACTTCCTGGAGGAGGAACTCGACGCGTGGTACCTCGACGTCCTCGAGAAGGGGATCGATAAACACGGCACGCGGTATCACGGCGCCGAGGCCGTGATCGAGGAGGACCTGGCGGAACAGCTCTCCGCGTTCGGGATCACGAAAGACGAGGTAAAGCAGGTGATCCTCGCGGAGGGGCTCGAACTCGATGCCGACGCCTGGGAGGAGAGCGACCGCGAGGGACTCGCCCGCGAGATCAGAAAGCGAACGAAGCCGATGGTCGTCGCCGCCAACAAGATGGACACTCCCGAGGCCCAGCGAAACTTCGAGGAGATCACGGCCGATCCCGACTATGACCACCTCACATTCGTTCCCGCGAGCGCACACGCGGAGAAGGCGCTCAAGAACGCGGCCGAGACGGGTGTCGTCGAGTACACCGCCGGCGAGGACGACTTCGATGTCCGCGCGGACGTCTCGACCGACCAGGCGGACGGGCTCGATCGGATCGCGACGTTCCTCGATGAGTACGGGGGGACGGGCGTTCAATCGTGTCTGGAGGCCGCGATCTTCGACGTTCTCGGGTGTATTGCAGTGTTCCCGGGATCCGCGAACGGCCCAAAAGACGAGAAGGGCGTCTTCCGCGACTGTTTCCTCCTGCCCGAGGACTCGACCACCGAGGACTTCGCCTTCCACATCCACTCGGATATCGGCGAGGGGCTGCTCCACGGGATCGACTGTCGTAGCGATCGGCAGGTCTCGAAGAGCCATGAACTCTCCCATCGGGACGTGATCGAACTCGTCTCGACGAAGCAGGCGATAGCATAACCTAGCAGAGCCACCGTCACGAGCCGTTTATCCCGTCCGGGATCGAATCCTTCCGCGTGCGAACCGTTCGGATGCTTCCCTCGGCCGAGCACGATCCGCTTCCGGAGTGGTGTACGGTCGATGTCCGCTCGGTCCCGACGCTTCCCGCCTGGGCGATCGAGGAGTTCTCCGAGCCGGGAGCGACCGTCCTCGATCCGTTCGCGGGCTTCGGAACCACGCTCCGTGCCGCCCAGCGGCTCGACCGTGAGGCGTATGGGATCGAACTGGAGGAGCGTCGTGTCGAGTACATTCGTGATCGGCTATCCAGGAACCGCGATCGACCGGCAACGAACGCGGCGACCGACGAGGACGAAGGAACACGCGTCGTCGTCGGGGACGCGATGGCGGGACCGGCGGCCTTCCACGAGGCCGGGATCGACCCGCCCGTCGCCGACCTGGTCTATACCGCCCCGCCGTACATGCTTGAGGGGACGGACACGGATCCGCTCACCAACTACCGGGGCTCGGGAAGCTACGAGGGATATCTATCGCGAATGACGATGGCCTTCGAGGCCATCACCGGCCTCCTTGACGACGACGCGACGATCGTCGTGGAGGCATCGAACCTCCGGGCCGGACCTGCCGTGACGATGCTGGCGTGGGATCTCGCGGAGGCGATCGACCATGCCGATGGCTATCGGTTCCGCGTCGAGATCGTCGTCGGTTTCGATGAGTCCGAAGACAGTCAGGACCGTAGCGAGACGAACGAGTCACCCGGCTCGGCCGATCCGGACGATGGATCGGATCCCCTCGATTCGGGACGCTATGGCTACGGCTACGATCACTGTTACTGTCTGGTGTTCGATCGACTCTCGACGTAATCGTTCGTTCCTCAACCGCAACGTGCTCGAGATGGGATCGGGTTGAGATCGAATTCGAAATTCGGACCCGGGAGATCGCCGATCAGTCGTCGGCCGAGACAGCGCCCGAGGATCCGCCGAGATCGGCCGCGACCGTCTCGATCCGATCGCTCGGGATCGTGCCGTCCTCACGGAGCCCGCGCTCCTCGTAATACTCCTGGACCGCTTCCTCGAGGTCGGGGATCTCGTAGGGGAGCGTGTCGTCGTCGACGTCCTTCCCACGGCGGTTGTTGAAGTGCCGCTCGCGTTCGATCGTCTTCGCGCCGATCTCCAGAAGCTCGTCGTAGGACGTGTCGAGGAGCGTTGCGAGTCGATCGTTCGTCACGTAGTCGTCAGCGAACGCACAGACGATCGCCGAATCACGGATCGCACAGCGGTTCTCCTTTTCGACCAGGAGCTCGGATTTACCGAGCGTTCCCTCGTGGTCGATCACGCCGTCGTACTCCTCGCCGTGGATCTGGCTGTACATGTGGTCTCCGCCCCGGTTCGAGACCGCATACGAGAGTCCCTGACCGTGGATGACGCGGCCGTCGTGTGCCGCGAACGCCATTCCTTTAACTGTGTAGTCACCGACGTCGAGCTGGTCGTGGACACGGTGGACGCCTTCAGCGAGGTCGTCGCCGATCCCGTCGCGGTGGGCGATCTTCTCCGTCATCTCATGGGCCAACTCCGCGTTACCGAGCTCGTCCTCGCTCGCGAGGTAGGCCGCGACCGTGACACCTGCGGAGATCGTATCGAGACCCAGGACGTCACACAGCTCGTTGCCGCGCATCACGTCGACGATATTGTCGACACCCTGAAGGGAGCCGTACGAGTAGACGGTCTCGAATTCGGGACCTTCGGTCTCGACGCCCGACTCCTCGTCGCGGGTCGGCAGCTTGCAGGCGTACGCGCACTGCGAGCAGGCTTCCTTTTTGTACTTTTTCTCCTCGACGGCGTCGCCGCCGATCGACGCGGCGTGTTCGAAGTGATACTCCTCGAAATACCGGGTCGGGAGTGCGAAGTTCTCGTTTATGAACTCCGTCCCGCTCGTCGTGCCCTGACGGCGGAACAGGTCGTCGGAGGTCGCTGCCTCGCGATGGATGTCCATCTCCGGCGGGTCGGGAATCTCGATTTCGGGGTGTGAGTCGCCCTCGAAGGTGACCGCCTTCAGGTTCTTCGATCCGAGTACGGCGCCGAGACCGCCGCGACCGAACGCCCGGGAGTCATAGGTCATCACGCACGCGAACCGGACCAGGTTCTCGCCGGCCGGGCCGATCGTGATGCAGTTTTCGGGGCCGAGACCGCGAGTCTCCTCGACGTATTCGGAGACCTCCGGCACCTTCGCGCCCTCGAGATCCGGGACTTCCTCGAACTCGACGCCCTCGTCCGTGACGTGGGCGATGAGGAGTTCGTCGCTCGCGCCGGTCACCTCGAGCGTCGAGATGCCGGCGCCGGCGAACTCCCGCGAGAGGTACCCGCCGGCGTTCGTCGAGACGAGCCCGTCGGTGAGCGGTGAGAGACTGGTCATCGACATTCGTCCGGTAAAGGACGTGGTCGACGACTGGAACGGTCCGATCGAGAGGTAGGCGCGGTTCTCCGGACCGAACGGGTCGGCGTCGAACGGAATTCGGTCGTGTGCGAGCGCGGTCGCCACGCTCCGACCGCCGATGAATTCCTCGAGAATATCGTCGATGTTAGTTCGGGTCGCCGTTCGATCGTTCAGATCCAGCGTGAGTAATGGTCCTTCCGCGTGTAGCATACCAAGCGATCGATCGACCAGATAAATAACTGTATCCCTCTCCCGCGATCGCATCCGGATCGATCACGGTGCGGCCCGCTCAGGATCACCCCCTGCCCGATCACACGATTTCGCCCGGGAACACGCGCCGTTTGATCACTCGCGTGCCGTCTCGATCAGTCGATCGAACGCGCCTGAGGCTGCGTGGCGGTGAGCGTAGGTCCCGACCGTTCGGTATTCGGTCAGCCCATCGCGTTCGCCGTCGATCCCGTCCCCGCGCTGGACGTGGAACGCGAATCGGGCGTCGGAATCGACGTCCGCCGTCGACTTCGCCTCGGAAGCGAGCGCGTGTTCGGAGTAATGAAACTCGTGACCGCGGTGGTGCTCGCCCGCCTTCGCAGTCGGGCCGTCCCCGATCGCCTCGAGTTCCACGTGGTCGAGCGCCTGGTACCGTTCACACATGCGGACGCGTCCCGGGAGAACCCCCGCCATCTCGTGTGTCTCACCATCCACGGTCGTAAGCGACTCCGTAAGGGCCATCAGCCCGCCACACTCTCCGAGGATCGGCAGTCCCTCCGCGGCCCGCTCCGCGATCGTCGCCAATGCGGGCGAGTCCGCCAGCGCAGCCGCGTGAAGCTCCGGATATCCCCCTGGCAGGTAGACGGCGTCACATTCCGGGAGATCGTCGCCCGCGACAGGAGCGAACGGTTCGATCGTGGCTCGCGCAGCGAATCGCTCGTGGACTGCCGGATAGACGAACCGAAAGGCCGAATCGCTCGCAACGGCGATCGTCGGGGAGTCGGTCGACGTCGTGGTCGGCGACTCCACCGACTTCGTGGCGCGTTGTGGGATCGGTCGACGGGCGACATCGATGAGCGTGTCGACGTCCAGATGGGCAGCGACCGTCGAGAGCGTCTCCCGGTCGATCGGCGCCTCATCACCCATCCGCAGCCCGAGGTGGCGGTCGGGGATCTCGAGGTCCTCGGTCGGCGGGATCCGTCCGAGATACCGAAGGCCCTCGGGAAGCGACTCGCGGATGCCCGCCTCGTGTCGGCCGCCATGGGCACGCTGGGCGATGACACCGACGACGTCCACGCGCGGCTCGTCGGTGGCGTTCCGGACGTCCGCCGGCAACGTGAGGTGGTCCGCGTACTCGCGAAAGCCGAGCGCGGTCGCTCCCACGCTCTCCATCCCGGCGCTTGCGTCAATGACGAGGACGATCGGGAGACCGAGAGCCGCCGCGGTCGCAGCCGTCGAGGTAACGCTCCCGTCATAGAGTCCCATCATCCCTTCGACGACGGCGACGTCGCCCTCGACGCGGGTGAGGTTTCGACGAACGCCGTCGATGCCCTGCATCCACGTGTCCAGCGTTCGTGAGGGCGTTCCAGTGATGGCAGCGTGGTGACTCGGATCGATGTAGTCCGGCCCCGCCTTTGCCGAGACCGGATCGTGGCCTGCCTCCTCCAAAGCCGTCATCGCCGCGAGAGTCGCAACGGTCTTGCCAACTCCGGAGGCCGTGCCGGCGAGGACGAGTCCACGATCCGGGCCGTCGTTCGAAACACGATCCTCGTCGATCGCGGTTCGGTCGTCGACTCTGGTTCGGCCTCCCCCGCGCACGCGTTCCATCACATATGTGATCTGCGGAGCCAAAGTTGACCCTTCCGGTCGGGGAGCGCGTCGCCCGACGCATCCGACACGAACGTTTATTCACGATAGCGATCAACGGGCAGGTGACGCTTCCATCGAGTTCCGGAACGGACGAACGCCCACGGATGCCAGACACGACCGATACATGAACCTACACGAGCGAATCGACACGTACCTTACGACGATCGAGGAGTGGTTGCACGGGCTCTATCACGGGATGATCGAACATCCGTCCTTCGAGAAGATCGAAAAGGAAGCCGAGGACGCGGCCGACGTCTTCATGTTCGCCTGCTTTGCCGACGCCTTCGGCATTCCGAGTCCGATTTCGTATTACACTGCTGAACTCCTCCCGTTCCTGTCCGAGGAGTTTCTCGCGTGGGAACGTCGGATGTGGGACCGTCGATCGCTCATCGAACGGAAGGGCCAACAGTACCACTTTTGATCCATGCGTAAATTCGTATTCTTCGGCGGAAAAGGCGGCGTCGGCAAGACGACCGTCTCAAGCGCCTACGGCCTGAAGTGTGCGGAACGGGGGCTTTCGACCCTACTCGTCTCCACTGATCCGGCTCACAGCACCTCCGATGTCTTCGACCAGCAGTTCGACGACGATCCCACGTCGGTCGAGGGCCACGAGAACCTCTGGGCGATGGAGATCGATCCCGAAATGGAGATCGAACGCCACATGAACGAGATCCGCTCGTCGATGGGCGACCAGGTGAGTCCCGCCATCGTCAACGAGATCGACAGGCAGATCGAACTCGCTCACCGGACTCCGGGTGCCTACGAGGCCGCACTCTTCGACCGGTTCATCCAGGTGATGCGTGACAGCGACGCGTACGACCGGGTCGTCTTTGACACCTCGCCGACCGGTGGCACTCTCCGCTTGCTGGCGCTCCCGGAGTTCCTCGAGTCGTGGATCGACCGCCTCGCGGAGAAGCGGCGTGAGAGCGTTGACCTCTTCGAGAAGGCGGCGATCGGGGATAAGCAGGCCAGAGCGCGATTGGAGGACGATCCGATCATCGAACGGCTCGCGGAGCGCAAGGCGAAATTCGAGTTCGCGGGTCGCACGCTGCGTGAGAACGCCGCCTTCCACCTCGTGTTGAATCCCGACGAGCTGTCGATCGAGGAATCCCGTCGAGCGATCGACGAACTCAACGCGGCCGAACTCTCCGTCGACGGGCTCGTGATCAACAAGATCGCGCCGAAACCGGACGACGAGGAGACCGGAACCGGTGCCACCTATCTCCGTGAACGACACCGAACCGAACGCGAGCGGCTCGACCGCATCCGCTCGGAGTTCTCCGAGCCGATCGTGGCGACGATCGAACAGCGCGTTTCGGAGATCAAAGGCGACCTGCTCGCCGAGATCGCGGCGGAACTCGCGATCGAGGTCGAAACGGCGGATGCGACGCCGAACGTGTGATCGTCCGAGGAGCGTACTGTTCGTCGGCAAAATATGCCGATAACTCGGATCCATGTTCCAAGCATCTCTTCGGTAATGCGCCAGCCGGGTCAGTCACCATAATTATTATAAAGGATTTTGACACAGATAGGATCAGAGCTCACTATGGTACAGATACTGTGGCTCATCGTCGCGTCGTTACTGACCTTCACAGTCGGGTATTTGGCATACTCGAGATACCTGGCACGGTTCGTCGAACTGGACGACGATCGGGAGACACCGGCACATAAATACGAGGACGGACAGGAGTACGTTCCCTCGAAAAAGCCGGTGCTGCTCGGTCATCACTTCTCAAGTATTGCCGGCGGAGCCCCGATCGTCGGCCCGATAACGGCCGGCGCGATCTGGGGGTGGCTCCCGGCGTTAGCGTGGGTCGCGATCGGGAACCCGCTCATGGGCGCGGTCCACGACTTCATGTCGCTTTCCAGCTCCGTACGACACGAAGGAAAGTCGATCGGCTACATCATCGGTGAGTACGTCGGCGAAAGCGGCAAGAACATGCTGCTTTGGTTCGCGTTCCTCACCATCATCCTGGTCGTGGGCGTCTTCGCGCTCGTGGTCGGGATCGTGTTGAACGCGTATCCGCAGGCGGCCACCGCGAGTCTCGTCTACATCGGGCTTGCACTCGTCTTTGGCGTATATCTCTATCAGCTCAACGGGCCGCTCATTCCCGGAACGATCCTCTTCGTCGCCGGAGTCTTCGCCGGCGTATGGGTGGGCATCCAGTACCCGCTCGCGCTGTTCGAACTGGCCGAAGGTACCCATCCCGCCGGCACGATCGTCCTCTTGAGCGGCACCGGATCGTGGGTTCCGGGTGCAAGCATGCTCGGTGGTAATACTGCCGCGTGGATCCCGGTTATCCTGCTTTATGCAGCAATCGCGAGCGCCCTACCCGTGTGGGTGCTGCTCCAGCCGCGTGATTACCTCTCGTCGTTCCTGCTGTATGCTGGGGTCGGCGGTGCCCTCCTCGCGGTCATCGTCGGAACCATCTTCGGCACCGCCTCGGAGCCGCTCGTGGTCTCCGACAGCATCAACGCCTTCGAGGGCTTCTTCGGCGTCGATGCAGTCGGCGTCTATCCGTTGTTCCCGCTTTTGTTCATCACGATCGCTTGCGGGACGATAAGCGGGTTCCACTCGCTCGTCTCCTCGGGGACGACGGCGAAACAGCTGAACAAGGAAAGCGACGCGCGACTCATCGGCTACGGTGGCATGCTGGCGGAGGGACTGTTGGCGACGACAGCCATCGTCACGCTCGCCGTAGCCGGATTCGCTTCCGACGCCGCGGCCGGCGGGATCGGCGGCGCGCTTCCGAACTTTGCGGCTGGCGGCGGCATCATCCTCACGAGCTTCGGTATCCCGGCGGAACTCGGCGCGCCATTCATGGCGCTCGTGCTCGTGAGCTTCCTGCTCACCTCCACGGACACGGCGGCTCGACTCGGTCGGTACATGATGGAGGAGATCGTCGGCACGCCAGGTAGCGGCGTCGACACCGGACTTTCCGGCGGTATCGGCTCGTTCGCCCGTGGACGCTACACCAATCCGGCCATCCAGTGTGGGATCGCCTACCTGCTCGTCATCTCCGGCGAGTGGGCGACGCTGTGGGCGCTCTTTGGCGGCGCGAATCAACTGCTCGCGGCGCTCGCGCTATTGACCGGGACGGTCTGGCTGGCAAACTGGGATCGCTCGAAGCAGCTCATGAGCACGGGCGTCCCGATGGCGATCATGGTCACGATAACCGTGATGGGACTCCTGTGGATCACGCTGTACGAGAACCTGTTTTTGAACATCGTTCAAGGCGGGGCAGATGGGATCGGGGCGATGATCTCCTCGGGCGTACAGATGGTCCTCGGGCTCGTCCTCATCTTCCTGGCGCTGTCACTCGTTCGAATCGGCTATTCAAACGTCACGGGTACACGCGGGGGAGAACCCTCGGTACAGCCAAGCGACGACTGACGGATCAGCGTCCTTCCGTGTGATGCCGTCGGCGTCTGTCGGCGGCCTCGCCGTTTTCTCGCGTCCGTTCTTTCGAGACGATCAGCTCTGCAACCAGTGTGCCAGTCGCGAGATGACGCCCGTCGATCCGGACTCGTCGGTCGAGTCCATCTCATCCCCCTGTTCCCAGGGGGTAAACGCCTCCACGATGGCCGCGAGTTCGCTTGCAACTGCCGCCTCACGATCGGGCGCGACGACCACGAGGTTCACCTCGTAGTGACCGTAGTAGCCGAACCGCAGCAACGTTCGATCCCGGAACCCGTCCACGTACGAGCGCACGTCCGCAGGAACGTCCGGCACGATGAGGACGAACGTGAACTCCGTCACCTGATGCGTCTCGTCGGCCTCGATCCGATCGTCCGCGATCTCGTGGGCCATCTCGACGAGACGATCGAGATCCGTGGTCGAGACGTCGTTCGTCCGTCGAATGAACACGTGTTCTCTCGACTCGTGGTTCGCCCAGTTTATCGATCGATGGAGAAACTGCCGTTGGTTCTCGACGGCGAGGTGAGCGTACAGATCGAACTGCTCGCCGCCCGCGCGGTGATCCGCCTCGAGGTCGTAGCTATACCGGAGACGGCTTGCAACCCGGGTCAAATAGTCGTCGTCCAACGCGGGAACGCCGACGGCGGTGTCTTCTTCGGCGTCGACTTCCCCAGCGTCGACTTCCCCAGCACCGACCTCCTCGGCGTCGACTTCCCCCGCATCAACCTCGCCAGTTCCGACGGACACCATCTCCTCCCGATTCCCGTCCGATTCGCTCATCATCCGTGCATTGGCAACCCGGCACCTAAAACGTCCCCCCTCGTCCGCCGGTCGTGATGCCCTCTCGATCGAGAGTCGGTCGGAAGCGAGAATCCACGGATCCGTCGGTGAACGTTCCTCAGGAACGTTTATGTGGATTCCGCCTCGATCGTCATCGAACGACCATGAGCAAACGGACGGAGGCCTGTGGCAGATGCGGACTCAGCACCGTCGTGGAGACGACCGACGACGGTGACTCGAACCCGTTCGATGACGACTGCATCGAGGTGTCCGAAGAGGATGCAAGACGGATCTCGCCGGGCGCCTGGATCTCCGGAATCACGGAGCGACTCAACAACCTCGCGATGAGCATAACGTATCGCCGGTGAGCGGTCCCGACCTCAAGTCTCGATCCCACGAGCCCGCCACAGTATTCGATCGTCGCTGACGGCCCGGTTTCTGTGGCCGATCCGGTATGTGAAATCCCGCGCGCTGGAAGTCAATGATCCGCGCGCCAGTGATCCCGGAAGCGCGCGTGACCGACGAGCGGCGACGATCCGGTCCAAATCGCCACGACCCCGGTGCGTGGAACGGAAGGAGAGTCCCCCAATTCCGGATCGTTGAAACCCCCTCAAAAGGGGTTATAAAATTTCTAAAGGGTATTCGTGCGGTTATGAAACGTCTCATGAGGTTCCTAAAACGTGTTGAAACGTCGCGGATCTTCGTTAATCCACGTGAATCAGCGCTAACGCTCGGCCCATTATATAGGGATCGCAAGCAGTGTTACAAGCGAGGCAGGTGACATAGATGTCGAATACAACCCTCCAATCGAACACCACGCTCCCCACGCGGCTCCGCCGACGAACCGGCGAGCGGCTCCGAGCGATCGCGTTCTGGGTCGCGGTGTTGCTGCCGCTCACGTACCTCCCGGTCCTTCACGGGATCGTGGTGGATGCGAGTCCGCGGCTCTTCGTCGGCCTGCTCGCGCTCAATGTCGTCAGTGCGATCATCGGCCACGAGCACGGTGCCGGCCACGACCACCGCGAACGCGACCCCCATGCGAACCGGACGAATCGGACGTCGAACGACGCAAGCGATATCGCTGCCACGGAGTCACGATCATGAGCACGAACACGACCGCCACGGACGGAGCGTACGGATCCCCGAAAGCACGCCGACTCGCGGAGTTCCTCCGTGAGGAGGCAAAAAGCGGCGAGATATACGTCAAAAGCAAGTTCATCTCCGACGACGTCGAGCTCTCCCCGAAGGAGATCGGTGCCCTGATGATCCAACTGCAGGGATCGATCCCGGATCTCGAGATCGAAAAGTGGTCGTACACCGGCGCGACGACCTGGCGCATCGCGCCCCAGTAGCGGCCGCCGCCGTCCCGCAACGTCGCCTGCCCGCGATCCGCTCCGCCCAGGTCCCGCGTTCGTTTCTCACCGAAGCGCGTTTTCGATCGATCGACACCACGGGAGCAGCCACTCGTCACGCCCGAACCGGGCCGAACACTGAAGCCCCATCGGAAGCCCGGCATCCGTTTTCGAGGCCGGGACGGTCACGGTCGGTAGCCCCGAGTGCGTCCACGGAAGGTTCATGATCGGATCGCCGGTCGAGTCGAGGCCCTCGGGTGCGGGTCCCGGCGCGGCCGGGCTGACGAGCACGTCGAGGTCGTGGGTCTCGAACGTATCGTGAAGCCGATCTCGGAGCGCCGATCGACCGGTGCGGCCACTCGCGAGCTCCTGGACGGAGACGTCCCGACCCTCCCGTATGAACTCCGCCGTTGACTCCGAATAACGGTCGCCGTACGACGAAAACCGATCCTCGTGAGCGATCGCCATCTCGGCGGCCATGACCGTCTCGTGTCGATCGTTTATCCGATCGATATTCTCGAACGGATCGACACGGACCGTCTCGTAGCCGGACGCCTCGAGACGGTCGACGTGTGATCCGAAATGGTCGCGTGCGACGTCTCCGGCCTGTTCGAGATACGGCCCCTCGAGAACGCCGATCCGCGACAGTTCCGGGGGGGCATCCCCCGCTCGCCAGTCCTCATAAAGCACCCCGGCAGCGAGTTCGGCGCCGGCGACATCACCGGTGAAAAATCCGACGTGATCGAGGGATTGCGCGACCGCGATCGTCCCATCGGCCGGTATCCGTCCGTAGCTGGGTTTGACGCCGACGATCCCGCAAAACCCCGCGGGACGGTTCGTGGACCCGATGGTCTGGGTCCCAAGCGCCAGGGGGCAAAGCCCCGCCGCCACGGCGGCGACGGACCCGCTGCTCGATCCGCCAGGGGTGTGTTCGGGATCGTGGGGGTTTCTCGTTGGACCGGGCTCAAAGCAGGCGAACTCCGCAGTCACGGTCTTGCCGAGGATGATGGCGCCCGCGTCCGTAAGCGCCGAGACGACCTCGGCTTCCGGTTCGGACAGTTCCTCGGGCGGAACCCGCGATCCCGCCCGCGTTTCGAGCCCGGCAACCTGAAAGACGTCCTTGATGCCGACGGGGACGCCATAAAGCGGGGGACGCGCCTCGGGGTCCGGAAATCTCGCACGAACCCGATCGATGGCCCGATCGACCCGTTCCCATCGGGTTTCCTCGTCGACGAACGCGCGGATCGTCGGATCGACCCGCTCGATACGGTCGCGAAGGTCGCCATAATACGTCTCGATGTCGGTCATCTCGAAACGCAACGATCGCGAGGCCGGCGAAAGCGGCGCGTCCCCGAGTAGATCCGTCATGCCGTCGTCTCCACGCGCAGGGTGCTTAACGGTTCGCCCGATTCGAGT
>NZ_JBGUBC010000015.1:0-68267 GCF_041821145.1 Halopenitus sp. H-Gu1
CGGTTCCTCGGGACAATCTACAAGTCGTTCCCCACTAACCATAACACATGGTCACAACGACCGAACGGGACGGGACGACGTGGTTCGCGTGTGAGGTCTGTGGCATGCTGTTCGACGATCGCGAGGACGCACGACGCCACGAGGAGTCCTGTGACGGTGAGGATCCGTCGTATCTGCAGTAACCTGACCCGGTAGCCGGACTCGAGTGGATTATTTCTTGCTGGACAGCCGCATCCGTGCTCCGCCGTCGATTCGGGAGAGCGGGGTCGTTTCCGTTATCCGCGCGAAGACGTTCACGGGCGATGCGGCTCGTGGTTCGTCATCAGTACTGGCCGGCGTCGGTCCCCAAAAGAGGCACACGGCCTGCCCCTGTGGCCAGTAGGCGAGCGTCCCCGGTTCGACCGTCTCGCGAGCATTCTCGATCGGGACCTCGATATCGGTCGAGAAGTAGAGTTCGTCGCCCCATCGGGACGCCCGTCCCTCTATCGGGAGCGCATCCGCGATCGCTGCACGCGTTTCGGGATTCTCCGCCACCCATGTCGCCGTGAACTCGTGGTCGTCGACGACGACCGTGAACTCGTCCATGGATCCCCGTGTGTCCCCGACTGACAAACGCGTTTCGGGCCTGGCTGCAGGACGGAACCGACACCCGGATTCGCTTTGAGAACCCTCTATCGGAAGCGCATTTACAAGCTGGGTGTCTAACTCGATGTATGACCGACGGATCTACCGGCTCCGGCTGGTTCCACGACATTGATTCTCACGAGTTGGGTGCCGCACGTGAGGCTATCGAACAGGGAGAAGCGGAGGAACCGGCTGACTGGCCCCAACGGGCCGTCGACGCCGGCTTTGCGGACGATGAAGACGACTATTACGACCTGCTTCAGGAAGCCACGATACGGACGACTCAGGAAGTAGTTCGGGAGCGAGAACGGGCCGGTGACCAGCAATTAACGTATAGTATTCGTGCCATGGACGACTGCGAGCGGATGGCGAACGAACTGTCCGAACGCGCCGCTGAGTGGGCTGGTGGCCTGTTCACGGACGTCGGTTCGGGGGTTGAGGATATCCGTGTAGTCGCCGACCGCGATCCGGAGACGGCCGCCGAACGCCGGGCAGTTTCGATCGCCACCCGGGTGGCGGACCTCGCCGACGAGGCCGAGGCGATCCGCGCATTCATCGAGCGGACCGCTCCGAGCGTGGCGCCAAACCTCTCGGCGATGGCAGGTCCCGTGCTCGCCAGCCGGCTGATCGCCCTCGCGGGCGGCCTCGAGCCGCTCGCGAAGAAGCCATCGGGGACGGTACAGGTGCTCGGCGCGGAGGACGCGCTGTTCGCCCACTTGGAGGGGCATGCACCCTCGCCGAAACACGGCGTCATCTTCACCCACGAGTACGTTCGGGAGACGCGACCCGAGGATCGCGGCTCCGCCGCGCGAGCGTTCGCCGGCAAGTTGGCGATCGCCGCGCGAATCGATCACTACAGCGGCGACTATCGCGAGGAGATCCACGAGGAGCTTCGCGAACGCATGGCGACCATCCGCGCTCGTGCTGAGGATGAGCCGGATACAACGGAGGGAGACCGATGAACGACGATGGCGAACTTCCGGCTGGAGTCGAACGCCGGACGATCGGCGGACGTGAGCGGCTGGCGACGCGCGGCGAACCCGTCTCCGGAGAGCCCACGGATGGCGAGTGGCGGGCGTGGGATCCCTCACGCTCGAAGCTCGGGGCGATGATCGACTTCGGGATGGACGTCGGTCTCACTGGCGGCGAGCACGCGCTGTATCTCGGTGCGGCCGCCGGGACGACGGTCAGCCACGTGGCTGATTTCGCCGGACCGACCTATGCCGTCGAGTTCGCACCGCGTCCCATGCGCGATCTCCTCGACGTAGCCGCCGATCGAGATCGGCTCTTTCCGCTCCTGAAGGATGCCAGACGTCCGGAGACGTACGCACACATCGTCGAATCCGATCTCGACGTCGTCGTTCAGGACGTGGCGACTCGCGGGCAGGCAGCGGTCGCGATCCGGAACGCACGGTTTCTGTCCGAGGACGGCCGTCTGTTGATGGCGGTTAAGGCGCGAAGCGAGGACGTCACGGCCGAGCCGTCGGACGTCTTCGAGGACGTTCGATCGGAGCTCTCCGATGAGTATCGAATCCTGGAGAGTCAACGACTCGAACCGCACCACACCGATCATCTCGGGGTCGTCGCGACGCCGCGCTAGCAAGTCGAGCGCGAGCGTCCGCCTTCCGACCATATATGGTTCCCCACGAACAAGGGGGTCCTGATGGAACTCGGCTCACGGGACGCCTTCGACCGAATGGGGACGCTCGGTATCGAGGAGGAGTTCTTCATCGTCGACGAGACGGGACGTCCCACCTCTGGCATCTCCGATCTCGTGTACGGTCCCGATCCGCCGGAGCCGATCGCGGAGGCGGTCGACCACGAGCTGTTCGCGTGTACGATCGAGGTACAGACGCCGCTCATCGAGGATCCCTCCCGAGCGCGGGACCATCTCCGGCAGGTTCGGAACGCGCTCATCGACCACGCCGAGGACAACGGCTACCGGATCGCCGGCGCCGGATTACATCCGGCGGCGCGATGGCGGGAACTCGATCACGCACGGAAGCCACGGTATCGCTCCCAACTCGACCGGATCCAGTACCCCCAACACCGCAACACCACCTCGGGCGTTCACGTTCACGTCGGGGTCGACGACGCCGACAAGGCGGTGTGGATCGCGAACGAACTACGGTGGTACGCACCGGTTCTGCTCGCGTTGTCGGCGAACTCCCCGTTTTGGAACGGGTTCGATACGGGTCTTGCCTCCGCGCGAGCGAAAATCTTCGAGAACCTTCCCAACACGGGGGTCCCATCCCGGTTCGAGAACTTCGATGCGTTCAGACGGTACGAACGCCGAATGGTCGAGTACGGCTCGATCGAGGACCGCGGCGAGTTGTGGTTCGACGTGCGCCCACACACCGGACACGGTAGCGTCGAGATACGAGCACCCGACGGCCAGCGCGACCCCGACGTGACGCTCGCGCTCGTCGAATACGCACACGCACTCGTCGAGGATCTCGCCGAGCGCTACGACCGTGAAATATCGGCGGAGCCGGAATCGAACGCCGGATCCGACGGGATAGGGACCCGATTACGCCGGGAACTGCTCGATGAGAACAAATGGCGGGCGATGCGATATGGCCACGACGCCTCCGTTATCACCCGCGATGGAGAGGAGACGATCGATCTGGAGACGCTCGTCCACCGCGAGTGCGATCGACTTGACATCTCCGGGATTCAGGAGCTCATCGATCGGGAAAGCGGAGCCGAACGGCAGCGGCGGCTCCAGCGAACCGAGGGCGTCGACGCACTCCGTCGCGATCTCCTGCTCCGGCGGTGGTGATCCCAGTTCGGCCGGATCGGGGGCGGCGGATCCACGACGAATTTCGTCGGACTGGAAGCCACGAGAAACCCTTTTCCCCGCTGAGCGGTGAGTATTCGGTATCATGACCGAACACGAGGAGTCCGACGACGAGGCGTCCAGAACGGATCGGCCCCGCGAGGAGATCCGCAAGACCCGTGAGAAACTCGGTGAGGAGGCCGACAAGGCGGTCCGGGAGTTCGACGAGGGCGTCGTCGACCTGCTGTCGTGGCTGCTCGAGACGGAGACGCGCGCGCGCATCTACGTCTACCTTCGTGAGAACCCGAACAGCACGAGCGAGGAGATCGCGGACGGAACCGGACTCTACCCGAGTACCGTTCGTGAGGCGCTCGCGGAGCTTCACGAGGAGGAAACCGTCGATCGACGGAAACGCGAGAGCGAGGGCGCCGGCAACAACCCCTACGAGTACGAGGCGATCGCACCGAGCGAGCTGGTTCGTGACGTCGTTGGACAGGTCCAATCGGAGCTGAACACGGTGTTCAACCTCGACCAGCGCCTGGGCGGTAAGGTGACTGACGAGGCGGACGACACGACCGAGCCCGTCCAGATCTCCGTCGAGAGCGAGGACTCGACGGATTCGGAAGATGCGGACGCGGACGAGGAGACGGAACGCACTGATACCGATTCGGACGACCCGGTCGACGTCTGAGACGTCGTCGGTTCGGGACGTTTTAAGGTTCGTCACTGCGAGATGCGGGTATGGATGTCGCGTTGGGTGGCACCTTCGATCCGATTCACGACGGCCACCGCAAACTGTTCGAGCGCGCCTTCGAGCTCGGCGACGTCACGGTCGGGTTGACCTCCGACGAGCTCGCCCCGAGGACACGCCACGTCGAGCGGTACGTTCGGTCCTTCGAGGAGCGCAAACGCGACCTCGAGGCGGAACTGGAG
This sequence comes from Halopenitus sp. H-Gu1, assembly GCF_041821145.1. Classification (NCBI taxonomy): domain Archaea; kingdom Methanobacteriati; phylum Methanobacteriota; class Halobacteria; order Halobacteriales; family Haloferacaceae; genus Halopenitus; species Halopenitus sp. H-Gu1. Next base: position 4,337 of record NZ_JBGUBC010000015.1, read on the forward strand.
CCGTTGGCGGACGAATACGATCGCGACTTCGAGATCAGAGAACTCACCGAGCCGACGGGGATCGCCACCGAACCGCAGTTCGACGCGCTCGTGGTCTCCCCCGAGACGAAGGAGGGGGGCGAGCGCATCAACGAGATCCGGCGTGAACGAGGCTACGATCCCCTCGAGATCGTCGTCGTCGACCACGTTCCGGCCGAGGACGGCGAGTGGATATCCTCGACGCGGATCGTCCGCGGCGAGATCGACGAACACGGAACCCTCACCCCCGACCGGGAGGGACGGGAAGCCACCCAACGGAAATGACCGCGATCGAATCGCTTCGCCGGCTCGCGGTGGGCGCGGAGCCGATCGAACGTCCCGTCTTATGGGGGATCGTCGGCGGATTGATCGTCGGATACGGCTCCGTGCCCATCGTGGGCGGTGGGCTCATACCTCCCGAGACGTACGTGCTCGCGATCGCGATCGTCTCGGCACTCGCATCGCTTGCACGGGCCTCCGGCGCCGGCGGGGTCCTCGCGTGTGTGTTCCTGGCGTGGGGGCCGATCGCGGGCGCGCTCGTGGGAGCGAGTCGGTATGGCACCCGATCGGAGCCCGGCGTCGGATCCGGACTCGTTCCTCCCGAAATCCTCGGTGGATCGATACCGGTGTCGCTCGGGATCGCGTTCGTAGCGGCACTCGTGATCGGAGGTCTGGCGTTCCTCGTGGGCGGGGCTGTACGCCGATTTCGGAACGATCGGTAGCTCCGGGATGGTCAGCGGAGACGCTCACCAGGTCGGGGGGCGAAATCCGGCCTCCTCAAGGACCGACTTCCAATGATTGTGGACGCTGAGGCGTGTGACGTCCATGGCGTCGGCGACGGCCGACTGTGATCGTTCGTCGCCGCGAATGAGTGCGGCTGCATAGAGGCTTGCTGCGGCGATCGTCCGTTTCGATCGGTCGGATTCTGGAACGTTCGACAAGAACAGGTCCCCTGCTGTGGTTCGAACGTCCTCGCCGAGATCGAGTCGGTCACAGGCCTCCCGGATCCGGTCGATCCACGTTTCGTTCGCGACCCGATCGCTCGCCCGGTACATGCGCGCTCGTAGACGGCGGGTGTATATAAACGATCGTCGACGGTGGCGCAAGGAGGGTGGACGTCGGATGGGGAACGCCGGATGATCGGGAGTCACGTCCGACAGGTTCTTGGGCGACGTTCGAGTACGTTCGGGCGCGCGTGGGTAGCCAAGCACGGAAACGGCGTAGCGCTTAGGACGCTATCCCGTAGGGGTCCGCCGGTTCAAATCCGGTCCCACGCACTGAGCGAACGACCGTGAGCGAGGGAGTCGGACCGGATTTGTGCCCAGAGGACGAGCGAAGCGACGTCCTCGCGGTTCAAATCCGGTCCTACGCATTCTGCTGCGAGCAATCTCGCGAGCAGCAGATAACTGCGAAGGGGTGACCCCAACGAGTCGATCTCTCTCGCGATCAGTCCTCGCCGCGGGCGGCCTCGAACATGGCGAGCGCCTCCTCGCGTCGCTCGGCGTGGTCGACGATCGGCGCGGGATACTCGGGGGCGACCTCCCGACGACGCTCATCGTCCAGTTCGGGCCACTCGTGAACGAGGTCGGGATCGACCTCGCGGAGTTCGGGGACGTACGTCGCGATGTACTCGGCGTCGGGGTCGTACCGTTCGCCCTGCGTCATCGGATTGAATATGCGGAAGTAGGGCTGGGCGTCGGTGCCCGTGGAGGCCGCCCATTGCCAGCCGCCGACGTCGTTGGCGGTGTCGTGGTCCCGCAGATGCTCGCGAAAGTAGGCGTATCCCGCCCGCCAGTCGAGGAGGAGGTCCTTCGTGAGAAAGGAGGCGACGATCATCCGAACGCGGGTGTGCATGTACGCCTCCGCGCGAAGCTGGCGCATTCCGGCGTCGACGATTGGATATCCCGTCTCGCCGCGTTTCCAGGCCTCGAGAGCTGCCGGATCGTCGCGCCATTCGATGGCGTTTTCATACTCCTTGTAGTTCGCCGAGACGGTCTCGGGGTTGAAAGCAAGCACCTGCAAATAGAACTCCCGCCAGGCGAGTTGGCGTTGGAACTCCGTCACGCTCGATTCCGGGTCGGCAGCTGCGGGAAGATCGAGCCCGTCGAGGGCTCCCTCGCGTGCGCGATCCATCGCCGTCTCCGTGGCCGCGTACGTCTCCCGAATCCCGATCGTGCCGAACGAGAGGTCCTGTGAGAGTTTCGAGGTCGCCGATTCGGCAGGGTGATCGCGCAACTCCTCGTAGCGAAACACGTCACGATCGGTGAACGCCTCCAGCCGGGACCGGGCCGCCTCGGTGCCGGCTGATGGAAGCGAGGCGTCCGGCTCCTCGAACCCGAGGTCGTCGATCGTCGGAAGCGATCCCACCTCGACTGACTCGTACGGTTCGAGCCGCGATCCCAGTTCCGTTGGGGCCACGAGATCGACCGCTTTCGGGCTCGGCTCGGGCGGGTCCATCCTTCGATCGTGCCACTTTCGCCAGTAGTAGGTGAACACGGAGTAGGGGTCACCATCGTTGGTGCGAATGGTACCCGGCGGATGGAGAACGGCGTCGGGGTGCGTCTCGTGGCCGATCGTCGGTTCGGCGTCGTCGAGTGAGGCCCGAACGCGACGATCGCGTTCGGCCGCGAGTCCCGAGTATCCCTCGTTCCACACGACCCGATCGACTGTGAGCGTGTTGGCGATCTCGGGGAGGACCACTGCCGGATCTCCGCGACCGATCACCAGATCGCTTCCGCGATCGCGATAGGCATCACGGAGCGCGGCGAGCGAATTGAGCAGGTAGCGCACGCGTGGTGGGCCGGCGTGTTCGAGAACGTCCTCGTCGAACACGAAGCAGGGAACGACTGGGCCGCGGTCGGCGGCGGCCGCGAGCCCGACGTTGTCCGAAACCCGGACGTCGCGTCGGTGCCAGAACAACTCCATACACCATGCTGGGGCGGGACGTCCCTGAAGTTGTTGACGGACTCAAGTGATCGATCCGGATGGAACCGCCCGAACCAAGATGCATCGATTTTAGTGGATCCACACCACTCCTCAACACGACGAACTCCGACCGGACGATCGTCGGTGGTCGCCGATCAGCCTGACAATCGCCGTTCAGCTCCGATCGGCCTTGCTCATCGACGATCATCCGGTCGACCTCGATACCCATGCAACAGTACCTCGATCTCGTCGACGAGACACTCACGGAGGGCACCTACAAGCCGAACCGCACGGGCGTAGACACGATCGCGAGCTTCAGCGGCCAATACACCGTCGATCTCTCCGAGGGATTCCCGCTTTTGACCACGAAGCGGATGGACGGCTATCGGTGGAACTCGCTCATCCACGAAGTGCTGTGGTACCTCTCGGGAGAAGAGCACGTGCGAACGCTCCGAGAGCACACGGGCATCTGGGACGCCTGGGCCGACGAGGAGGGACACCTTGATACCGCCTACGGAAGATTCTGGCGACGCTATCCGGTCCCCGACGCCGGGCTTCCCGGAGAGAGCTGGCCCGCGGACGCCCACCGATGGGTGACGGTCGAGGAGGACGAGGACGGCACCGAACGCCGGACCTTCGATCAGATCCGGTACGTGCTCGATACGTTACGTGAGAACCCCCACTCCAGACGGATGGTCGTGAACGCCTGGCACCCCGCCAACGCGACCGTTTCGACGCTCCCGCCGTGTCATTACACCTTCGTCGTGAACGTTCAGGACGGGCGGTTGAACCTCCACCTCACCCAGCGATCCGGGGACATCGCACTCGGCGTGCCGTTCAACGTCGCCGCATACTCGTTGCTGGCGACGGCGATCGCACAGCGGACGGGCTTCGAGATCGGTCAGTTCGGACACAGCATCGTCGACGCTCACGTCTACTGCGGGCAGGGCGACCGCGGCGAGTGGTACAGCGAGAACCTCGACCGTCTCCAGAACCGCCTGGTCGACGCCGACGGGAAGGTGGACTACCTCGACGTCAAGGCGTGGCTTGCGGACGTGACACCGACTGAACCCGACGAGAAGGAGGGGTACGACCACGTTCCCGGACTTCTCGAGCAGCTCTCCCGGGAGCCCCGCGATCGACCGCGGATCGAGATCGCCGACAAGCCGCTCGATGAGTTGGTCTTCGAGGACGTCGAACTTCACGACTATGACTCCGCGGACGGGATCACGTTCGCGGTCGCGGAATGATGGGGTCGTCCGATTCGGCCGACTCAGGCACCGGGACCGCCGTTCGGGATCTCGACGTCCCCGACGACCTCACGATCACGGTGATCGCGGCGGTGGCCGAAAACGGGGTGATCGGCGACTCGGGCGGGATGCCCTGGCACTATCCGGCCGACCTCCGTCATTTCAAGGAGACGACGACCGGTCACCCCGTGATCCTCGGACGCCGGACCCACGAGAACATCGTCTCCCGACTCGGGGAACCGCTTCCGGACCGGATCTCGATCGTCCTGTCGCGATCGGAACTCGATCTTGATGAGGGTGCCGTTCCAGCCGGAAGCATCCGCGAGGCGATCGAACGGGCTGAGAGTGCAGCCGAGGATCTCGACGTCGAAACCGTCTACGTGGCCGGGGGCGCGACCATCTACGAGGCCTTCCTCCCGATCGCGGACGAACTCTCGATCACTGCGATCCACGAGACATACGAGGGTGACACGACCTTCCCGACGGTGGACATGGACGAATGGGAAATGGTGGAACGTGAGGACCACGAGGAGCTGTCATTTCTCAGGTATCGACGGCGTTGACACTCCGGGTGAGCGGCACGATAAGGAGGGTTTTTCCCGGGGGAGATGTTACGGGTAGCCAATGATCGAGGACGCGATGGACCGGTATGGAGGGCGGCAACGATGAATCAGGACCAGCAGGCCTACGACCGAGGAACCTCGCTGTTCTCCCCCGACGGTCGTATCTATCAGGTCGAGTATGCCCGCGAGGCCGTCTCACGTGGGGCACCGAGCCTCGGAATTCGGACGGCGGACGGGATCGTCTTTGCGGCCATGAGTCGGGCCTCCTCGTCGCTGATGGAGGCCGAGAGTATCGAAAAGCTCCACAAGCTCGACGACCACGTCGGGACCGCCTCGGCCGGCCACGTCGCCGACGCGCGCAAACTGATCGACTTCGCCCGCAGGCGCGCACAGATGAACCGCCTGCGGTACGGCGAGCCGATCGGCGTCGAGACCCTGACGAAGGACGTGACGGACCACATACAGGAGAACACCCAACTCGGTGGGACGCGTCCCTACGGTGCCGCGTTACTGATCGGCGGCTTCGAGGACGGGGACCCACGTCTGTTCGGCGCCGATCCCTCCGGAACCCCCCACGAGTGGAAGGCGACCGTCATCGGCGACGGGCGCGAGGATATCCAGGCGTTCCTTGAGGACGAATGGAACGAGGAGGCCTCCCTCGACGAGGGGATAGAACTCGGCGTACGGGCCCTCTCGATGTACGAGGAGGAGTTAGTCGCCAAGGATCTCTCGGTCGCGACGATCACCGAATCGGACGGCTACCGCGTGTCATCCGACGAGGAAGTCGAAGCGGCCTTCGAGGACCGAGATTCGGACGCGGAGAGCACGGACGAGGATCCGTCCGACGACGGGTCCGACGAAAACTGACGGCCATCGTGGGGGGCGGGAGCGACGGTGCGCAAGCGCTTTTACGCGGCGGCGAGCGCTAACGAACGAATGAGGAGTTCGGTCTCCGTCCGCGCCGGTCTCTGTTTGCTTTTACTCGTCGTCGCGATGGCGGGAGCCGTCGGCGCCGCCGAACCGGCCGGTACCGGATTCGAACCGGTCGAGAACCCAACCGCGATCGACGCCGAGACCGGCGATCCCCAGATCGATCTCGCGGGGTTCGATCGAAGCGTGATCGATATTACGGTCGCGGAGTCGGGACGGGGTGTCTGGACGCTACGGTACGAACGAGCCCTGACGAACGAGACCGAGCGCGACAACTTCGAGGCGTTTGCAAGGGAGTTCAACGAAGAGGAAACCGACCTCTATCGGAACTTTCGGGCGGACGCGTCGGCGCTCGTCACTGAGGGTGAAAACGTGACCGATCGAGACATGGCCGCCACCGGCTTCGACCGGGAGGCATTCATCCACTCAAGTCTCGGCAACGACGTCGGCGTCGTCGAACTCACGTTCACCTGGCGCGGGTTCGCCGCCGTCGAGGCGGACACCGTCATCGTCGGGGACGTCTTCGAGGGCGGGTTCTACATCGGTCCCGACCAGGAACTCGTCATCCGCCCTGGCGATCAGCTCGCCTTCGAGTCTCACGATCCGGAGGGAACGCCGTCGAATCCCGATTCCCTTTCGGAGAGCGTCTCGATCACCTGGCAGGGCGAACGGCGATTCACGGACCGGCGCCCGCGCGTCGTGTTCACGAGGAATTCGACGGCGGATAACTCGACGACGGAGACCTCGACAACCACGGAGCCGGGGACAGCGAGTTCCACGGGTGGATCGGAGTCGCCGACGGTGACCGAGGGATCGTCGGCCGAGACGGAGGCCCCGTTCGATGGAGGTCTTCTCTGGGGGCTGTTCGGAATCGCCGCCGTTCTCGCGGTCGTGCTTGCCGTCGTGTTCCGATCGCGTGGCGGTGGGATCGATCGATCGCGGGCGAGCGGCCCGAGCGGCGGGGGGGTCGACGACGGGACGCCGCCACGGGCCGGGGTGAGTGGCGACGATCGCTCCTCCGAAGGCGACGGGAAATCGGGAGAATCGCCTGCCGCAACTCCCTCGTCCCTGTCGCCGCCCGCGATCGCCGACGAGGAGTTGTTGTCGGATGAAGACCGGATCGAGTCGATCCTTCGCGAGCATGGCGGCCGGGTGAAACAGTCACGGATCGTCGATGCGACCGACTGGTCGAAATCAAAGGTAAGCGTCGTTCTCTCGGAGATGGCGGAGGAGGGAACCGTCTCGAAGCTTCGGATCGGCCGCGAGAACGTGATCACCCTCGACGAATACGACTCCGACACCGAGGAGTCGACTTCCCAGGAGTGAGTTCAGTCGGCCGGAGTTGGAGTTCCGTCGGTCGGAGTCAGCCGCGAACGTACTCGGAGAGGCGGTCTCGCAGGGAGTCCCCTCCGAGTTTCAGGTAGTAGGCATTGCCTCCGTCCTCGTAGTACCCGTCGATCCGGCGTTCGACCTCGAATCCGAGGTGGCGATAAAATCCGATCGCGTTCTCGTTCGTCGTTCGAGCGTGACATGTAACCGACCGGTTATTCTCGGCGATATCCGCGATCAGCTGCTTGCCGTATCCCCGACCGCGTGCCTCGGGGGCGACCGCCAGAAACAAGACGTATCCATCGCGTCGGGCCGAGGCGAACGCAACGAGTCGGTCGTCCTCAAAGAGGAGATGCGTCGTCGAGCGTCGATACGCGTCAGTAAAGAATCCGCGTCGCTGCCGGAGAACGCCGTCCCTCGATCGAATTCGCTCTTTGAGGTCCCAGGCCTCGCCCACGTGGTCGGCGTTGCCCGGACGATCGACCCGCTTCTCCACGGTAACGCTCACTGGCGGAGACTAACGCGCGGATTCAATATAACTCCTCCGTCCCGACGACTGAGAACTGACCCGATTTCGGACGCCGACCTCGAATCCGACGGATCGAATCGATACCACTACCACGGGTCCCGACGAACCCGTGAATACGTGACGTTCGAACTCCGCGATCACACCGCCGACGTCGCAGTCGAGGCGACTGCCAGCACGCTCTCCGACGTCTTCGCGGACGTCGCAGCAGGGCTTACCGCCGCGATGTGTGACTCCTGGCCCGACGAAGGGGATCGGTTCTCGATCGAGGAGACGGCCGAATCCCGTGAGGCGCTGTTGTTCGATTACCTCGATCGACTCATCTACGAACGAGACGTCCGTGAGGTGCTTCCGGTCGACCATCGGTGTGATGTCCAGGAAACCCCCGAGGATGAATGGACCCTGTCCGCGAGCGCGCGCGGCATCCCGTTCGAATCGGTCACCGCCCGCGATATCAAGGCCGTGACCTACTCACAGATGCGTCTCGAATCCCGTGACGACGGTTGGTACGCCTACGTCGTCTTCGACGTGTGAGATCGTTGCTCGGTGATCGGCCGACGCCGTAACCCTATTCCACCTGCCCGCCCACGGTCCAGTATGACCACTCGCGAGATCGACGACATCCGTCTGCGGAAGATCCGGGACTACGTCTGGGAGATCCCGAAGGAAGGGGACATGAACGTTCCCGCGCGCGTCTTCGCCTCCGAGGCGCTCTTAGAGGAGATATCGGAGGACGATACCCTCACCCAGCTTCGAAACGCGACGCATCTGCCCGGCATATCGGGTCACGCGCTCTGTATGCCCGACGGCCACCAGGGATACGGCTTCCCCGTCGGCGGCGTGGGGGCGATCGATGCCGAGAACGGCTGCATCTCGCCGGGGGCGATCGGCTATGACATCAACTGCGGCGTTCGGATGGTAAAAACGAACCTCACCTACGACGACGTTCGCGGCCACGAGGTGGAACTCGTCGAGAAGCTCTTCGATCGGATCCCCTCGGGACTCGGTGGCGGCGGGGTCGTCGAGGGTGACCGCGACACGGTCGAGGCGGTTCTTGAACGCGGTGTCGAGTGGGCACTCGAGGAAGGGTACGGCGTTCCGGGGGATCTCGATCACTGTGAAGACGAGGGGCGCCGACTGGACGCGCGCCCCGAATACGTCCCGAAGAAGGCGAAAGACCGCGGGCGCAACCAAATCGGATCGCTCGGGTCCGGAAACCACTTCCTCGAGGTACAGCGCGTGACCGACGTCTTCAACGAGGATATCGCCGACGTCTACGGCCTCGAGACGGATCAGATCGTCGTGCTCATCCACTGTGGCTCACGGGGACTCGGCCACCAGACCTGTACGGAATACCTCCGCCGGATCGAAAAGCGCCACGACGGTCTCCTCGCGGAGCTCCCCGACAAGGAACTCGCGGCCGCGCCGGCAGGATCGGAACTCGCGACGGAGTATTACGGCGCGATGTGTGCGGCGATCAACTACGCGTGGGTCAACCGTCAGCTCGTCACCCACCAGACGCGGAAGGTATTCGGGCACGTCTTCGATGCCGATCCGATGGACGATCTCGGGATGGAACTGCTCTACGACGTCGCCCACAACATCGCCAAACGCGAGACGCACGTGATCGACGGCGAGGAGCGCGATCTGTACGTTCACCGAAAGGGCGCGACGCGTGCGTTCCCGGCCGGCCGCGAGGAAATCCCTGAGGTCTATCGCGATGTCGGCCAGCCCGTCATCATTCCCGGGAGCATGGGCGCGGGCTCGTACGTCCTCTGCGGCGGCGAGAATTCCCTCGACGTCTCCTTTGGATCCACGGCCCACGGAGCGGGTCGACTGATGAGTCGCACGCAGGCCAAACAGGAGTTCTGGGGGGAAGACGTCCAAGACGACCTCGAAGAACAGGACCACGTCTACGTCAAGGCACAAAGCGGCGCGACGATCGCCGAGGAGGCCCCCGGAGTCTACAAGGACGTCGACGAGGTCGTCCGCGTCAGCGACGAACTTGGGATCGGCGACAAGGTGGCCCGAACGTTCCCGGTCTGTAATATCAAAGGATAGTCCCCGTCGAACCGGCAGTCTCAGCTCCAAAAGCCGCCGGCGTCCGGGCCATTCGGTCCGGGCGGTCCGCGCGGTGCCGATGGACCCCGACCCAGGTCAAGGCGGACGCGCTCCCCGCTGGATTCGGCGTTCGGATCGACCTCACGTCCGTCCTCGAAACGGACGAACGAGAGGTAGAAGGGCTCCCCACAGCCGACGTCGACGGGCTGCTCGTCGTTTGCGTTCTCCGTTCCACTGCTGGCGTCGTTCATCTCACTGATAACGTCGTTCGTCTCATCGCCAGCGTCGTTCGTCTCGATCCGACCGTCGCCGAGCGTAGCGGGTGCTTCCTCCGCGGACACGGAATTTTTCGGACTTGGATTCCAGGTGACGCCCGCACTCTCCCCACAGACGAACCGCACGCCGTCGATCGACGTCGCTGCGTCGTCACCATCCGCCGTCTGATCCGCATCGAACTCCGCCGTCGGCTCCGCGTACGTCCACCCCTCGAACGGATACGGAGTAACCGATTTGTCCGCGAGATAGCCGTCCCGCTCGATGGAGACGAGCGTTCCACACCGCGGACAGTGGTAGGTGACCGGATAGCTCATACCGATCGAAAGCGGTCCATCGATAAGTCTTCATCGCCGGTCGAAAGCGGTCTGATCCGGTTCGATTCGACGTATCGATCTCCTGGAAACGCACGGTCCGTCCTCGACGACTGGACCATGCCGGACTAGCCCACGATCGCAAGGAGGGCCGATGCCACCGTTCCGATGGCAGCCTCCCAAAGGGACACCCCGGTCAGGGTGGCCTGGAGGGTGTCGATGCCGAAGAAGCCGAAGGCGGCCGCCGCAAGAAAGTGCGCCTTCCGGAGATCAAAGCGGTTCGCGAACCGGAAGAAGACGAATGCGTTGAGCAGGCTGACCGGAATGATGGCTGCCATTTCACCCATCCAGATGGCGGTCGGATACGCCGGATACTGGGCGGCCAGTCCGATCGTCACGAGCTGGGTCTTATCGCCGAACTCGCCGAAGGCCATCAACGCAAAGATGGGCAAAAAGCCGCCCATGACGTTCGGGACCTGCCAGTCGAGATAGGGAACCCGCACGTCGAGTTCTCCCTGGAGAATACGCGAGACTCCGCCATCGGACTGTGCGTCGGGACCCTCGTTGGAGGGCGCAGATCGGAACAACGCGATCGCGAAGAACAAAAACAGGATCCCGGTCAACACGTCGAGGTAGATCTCGGGAAGTACCGTCTGGATGTAACTCCCGAAGTAGATCTCAAGTACCGTCCAGCCGGCGAACGCGCTCCCGGCGGCCGCCACGACTGTGACCGGATTGTACCGCGTGGAGAGCGCCGCGATAATGAACTGGACCTTCTCGCCCGGTAACACCGCAAGCTGGGCCAGAAACGCGATCGTCGCGATCTCCAGCCAGCCGGTCATCCGTCGTCGCCCGGCGATAGCCGTTTCCGCCGATGGGCGGACCGATCGGTCCGCTGTCGGCCGACAACTGCACGTGTGATCTCGTTCGTTCGTCGAGGGGGGCGGTCGAAGCTCATTCGTTACTGTGAATTAGACGTGTCTAATGTTTGAATTCCGCTCACAAATACCATCTTCGATCGAGGCGATCCGGATCGATCCGATCGACGAGCCGACCGGCGATCCGGTGTTCAAGCCGCGATCCGGCATTTAAGCCGTGAAAACCGAACGGAGGTACGGCGACTACTGGAAGGCGCCGCCGGGGACGGGCTCGGTGTCCGTCTCGACCTCGGAGCGTTCGAACTGGCGTTCGATCTCCGCATAGCGTTCGCGGGTCTCCGCGGTGACGCTCGGGCTGATCTCGTCTAAGGCGTCCTCGAAGTGCGCCATCGTCACGCGGACGTTCCCGACCGACTCGCCGACTTCGTCAGGGGTGACGCTGGTTATGAACTCCCTGGAGGCATTCATCGAGGCCTCGCGAGCGACCGCCTCGATGTCGGCACCCACGTAGCCTTCCGTCCGGCGCGCCAGTGCATCGAGGTCGACGTCGTCGGCGAGCGGCTTCTCGCGCGTGTGGACCTCGAAGATCTTGCGCCGGGCTTCCTCGTCGGGAACCGGCACGTGGATGTGCCGGTCGAGCCGACCGGGACGCAACAGCGCCGAGTCGATGAGGTCCGGACGGTTGGTGGTCGCGATCACCACGACGTCCTCCAACGATTCGAGGCCGTCGAGCTCCGTCAACAGCTGGGAGACGACGCGCTCTCCGACGCCGGAGTCGCCAGTGCGTTGCCCGCGTTCGGCCGCGATCGAGTCGATCTCGTCGAAGAACACGATCGTCGGCGCGTTCTCACGGGCCTTCGAGAAGACCTCTCGAACGCCTTTTTCGGACTCGCCGACGAACTTGTTCAACAGCTCGGGTCCCTTGATCGAGATGAAATTCGACTCGGCCTCGTTGGCGACCGCCTTCGCGAGCAGGGTCTTCCCCGTGCCCGGCGGGCCGTACATCAATACGCCCTTTGCGGCCTGCATGTCGAGTTCGTCGAAGACCTCGGGGTATTCGAGGGGCCACTGGACCGTCTCGCGGAGCCGTTCTTTGGTCTCCCCGAGACCGCCGACGTCGTCCCAGACGACGTCCGGGACCTCGACGAAGACCTCACGGAGTGCGGATGGCTCGATGCCCTTCAGCGCCTCCTTGAAGTCGTGTTCGGTGACCTGGATCGACTGCAGGATGTCCGCATCGATCTCTTCGGATTCGAGATCCAGTTGCGGGCGGATCCGACGCAACGCGTGCATCGCCGATTCCTTGGCGAGGCTCTCGAGGTCGGCGCCGACGAACCCGTGGGTGTTCTCCGCGTACTCATCGAGATCGATCTCGTCGACGATCGGCATGTTCCGCGTGTGGACCTGCAGGATCTCCTTACGGCCGTCACGGTCGGGGACGCCGATCTCGATCTCGCGGTCGAACCGGCCGCCGCGCCGAAGCGCGGGATCGATCGCATCCACGCGGTTCGTCGCGCCGATGACGACCACTTGGCCGCGCTCCTCGAGTCCGTCCATCAGCGAGAGTAGCTGGGCCACGACGCGACGTTCGACGTCTCCGCCTGCCTCCTCGCGTTTGGGTGCGATCGAGTCGAGCTCGTCCATGAAGACGATCGCCGGCGCATCCTCTTCGGCCTCCTCGAAGACGTCGCGCAGTTGCTCTTCGGACTCGCCGTAGTACTTCGACATGATCTCGGGGCCCGAGACCGTATGGAAGCTGGCGTCGATCTCGTTGGCGACTGCCTTCGCGATCAGCGTTTTGCCGGTTCCGGGCGGGCCGTGAAGCAGGACGCCCTTCGGCGGGTCGATGCCGAGCCGCTTGAACAACTCGGGGTGACGCATCGGCAGTTCGATCATCTCGCGGACCTGTTCGAGTTCCTCGTCGAGGCCACCGATGTCCTCGTAAGCGACATCGGGGGTCGCCTCGGCGGCAGCACCGTCTCCGGTCTCTGCGCCCTCGACGATCTCCTCGGCGGGCTTTTCGGCGATCTCGATTTCGGTCTCGTCAGTAACCACCACGGTGCCCGAGGGCGTCGTGGAGGCGACTTTTAGCGGAACCGCCTGTGATTGCCCGCCCATGAATCCGAATCCGAGCGGCAGTTGGATGTTCTGGCCGGGCGTGATCGGCTGGCCGCCGATCTCACGGCGGATCAACGCGTCGATGTTGCCCCGGATCCCGAGCCGCTGTGGAAGCGCGATCGTGACCCGCTCTGCGGGCTTGACGTCCACTTTCTCGACGGTCACGCGGTCGTCGATCCCGACGTCGGCCTGCTGTCGTAGGCGGCCGTCGATACGCACGATACCGGTGCCATCGTCCTCGGGATAACCGGGCCAGACACGCGCGATCGCGCTACCGGTCGATCCCTCGATGCGGACGAAATCGCCGCTGGAGAGATCGAGCTCGTCGGCAGCAACGCGGTCTATCGCCGCGAGTCGACGGCCTGCATCCTTCTGTTTGAGTGGTTTGACGGTGAGTTTCATCTTTCGACCTCGATCGTCAATACGCCGTTTCGCAACTCAACGTTTGCGGCCGGTCCGGGGAGATCGAGTTCCCCCTCCGCGTCCTTCCCGTCCTGCTCGATTGCGATGATCGCCGTGTCTCCGACGGTGTCGACGGCGACCCGATCGTCGGCGACGCCGAGATCGGCTGCGAGGACCCATTGGTCCGGATACTCATAGCGGCGAATCTGCGCGTCGCCGTCGGTAAATTGGGTCTGATTCATTCTATTCCTAACCCCAAGTTAGGCGAGTAAGTATTTAAATCTTTCGTCGAATATCGCCTGATGGCGGCGTACCAGTGGTCGACTGATTGTTTGCGGTTCGTACGCGCGGGATGTGCTCGAATGGATCCTGTGTGGGTGTTCGAACGGATTCTGGAACGGTGTTCGAACGGATTCAGGAAGGGTATTTTTGCCCCTTGCGGCAGGAGTGATCACATGGAGCGGATCAGCCACCACGGCCGCGAGACTGCCTATCGGATCCTCGCTGATGATGGGACGGGTCCGACCACCCTGTGTATCCACGGCAGCGGCGGCACGCACGCCGTCTGGAAGGCCCAAGCGCGCCTGCGTGGGGAGTACTCGATCGTCGCACTCGACCTCTCGGGACACGGAGAAAGCGAGGACGTCGAGGCCGAACCCGGGGTGGAGACGCTCGCCGCCTACGCCGACGACGTGCTCGCCGTCGCGAACGCGACGGGAGCACGCGTTCTCTGTGGTAACTCACTCGGCGGAGCTATCGCCCAGTGGATCGCCATCGAACGCGCCTCCGAGATGGACCTCGAAGGGCTCGTCCTCCACGGAACCGGCGCAAAACTCACCGTCCTGCGAGACCTCCTGACGTGGCTCGCCGATGATTTCGAGCGGGCGATCGAGTTTCTCCACGGGGATGGTCGGCTCTTCTACGACGTGGCGGAGGAACACCGAGAACTCTCGCGCGCGGTGATGCGGGATACTGGTCAACCGGTCGTCGAGCGGGATTTCCGGACGTGCCACGAGTTCGACGTTCGCGACCGCCTTGCGGCGATCGACGTCCCCGCGATCGCGGTCGTCGGCGAACATGACCGGCTTACGCCGCCCTCGTACCACGAGTTCCTCGCGGCGGAGATCCCGAACTGCAACCGAGCAGTCATCGAGGATGCGGCTCACCTCGCGATGATCGAACAGCCGAGAGCATTCAATGCCGCCCTCACAGAGTTCCTCGATCGGCTGTAGGGTATGCCGTCACGGATGCATCGCTCGTGGTACGTCGTGAACGTCGAGAAACGCTCGCCGCTATCCTCGGATCAGTCGTCGTGAATCAGTTGTCGCCCGACTTCGACTGCCAGGCGTACTCGCGACGTTTGGCTGATTTCCCGAACCCACACGAGGAGCAGCGCTCCTTTTTGAGGTGATAGGACTTCTCGCCACAGCGTCGACACTTCACGTGGACCGTCTTATTCTTTTTTCCCTGGGAGGGCGTTCCGGCTCCAGTCATGCGTTGATCGTCACGACGTTATCGCCGCGTATAATCGTTGTGTCTTCGACCGCGACGGCGAAGTCCTCCTCGTCCGGAATTCGCTCCGTCTCCCCCGTTTCGGGGTCGATTACGAGGTTCATGTGTTGGTCGTATCCGGCCAATAGCCCGTGGTACGTCGTTCCGTCCTTGAGATGAACCGTCACCGGCTCGTCGAGCGACGATTCAAGTACGTCGAGAGGTCGGCCACTCATGCTTTAAATTGCCTCTCGATGGACTATTAAAAATGTCGGGTTGTCCGCCGGATCCGTCGGATCGATCGTTTCCGGAGGATACCGATGCGTCGAGATCAAATCACCGTCACAGAAACCGGAGAATATGACCTATTTCGCGGACGATTGAACCGGCATCAATAGGCTTAACTCCCGGAGACTGAAATTCAATGATAGTGACCCGCCGAGCGTCTCTTAGTGATGCGATTCGACGTTCCTGGAATGCCCTCGATCGCGGCTGGCAAGCGGTCTGCCTGTCGATCGTTTTCGTTCTTGCGAGCGTCGTCGGATTGCCGATCCCGTGGTAAAAATGGCCGGTATCGGTCGACTCATTCCGGGCCTGTTGATACTTCTCGTGGTCGGGCTTCTCGCGCGCGCGCTCACCGCGGTCGTGCCGATCGACAGTCACCTCGTGGTCGTCATCATCGTCGGTGCCCTTCTCGGGAACACGGTGGGGGTTCCCGAACGGGCCACTGCTGGAGTCGAAACGCACGGGCTCTGGTTGGAGACGGGAATCGTCCTGATGGGCGCAAGCGTCGCGCTCGATCGCCTGATCGAGGCGGGCGGGCTGTTACTGCTCGTCGTCGTCGGAACCGTCTGTGTAACCGTCCTCACCGTGGAGATCCTCTCGCGATCCGTTCTCGAGATTCCCGAGAAGCTCGGATCCCTTCTGGCGGCCGGCTCCGGGATCTGTGGCGTCTCCGCGGTCGCGGCGGTGGCTGGCAGCATCGACCCCGACCGGCGTCAGATCGCGTATGCGGCCGCGACGGTGTTGCTCTTTGATGCGATCACGCTCGTCGTCTATCCGGTTATCGGGCGGGCGCTCGGCCTCTCGGACGTCGTTTTCGGCGTGTGGGCAGGTGCGACGATGTTCAGCACCGGTCCGGTCACCGCGGCCGGATTCGCCTACTCGCAACCGGCCGGCGAGTGGGCGGTGCTTGTCAAGCTCGCCCGCAATGCCCTCATCGGTGCGGTCGCGATCGGGTACGCGATATACTACGCCCGGCGCGGCGAGGGGGACTCGATCGAGGGGAATCGGGTCGTGTATCTCTGGCAGACGTTCCCGAAGTTCATCGTCGGATTCCTCGCGTTACTGCTGGTTGCGAACCTGGGTGTATTCTCGACCGCTCAGATAGCCGTGATCGAGAACGCCTCGAACTGGCTGTTCCTCGTGGCGTTCGCCGGGCTGGGACTGAGCATCGACGTTCGGGAGTTCCGGAATGCGGGTTTCAAACCGGCTGCCGTCGTCTTCGCCAGTCTCCTCGTGGTGAGCACGTTGGTCCTGCTCGTGCTTCGAACCGTCCTTTGAGTGATCATCGGCGATCGTTTTGCGGGACAACCCACACAGTTTTTAACAGGTGCCCGTATAGTTGCACACACCACCTCCCGCGGGACACGGTGAGCCGGTGTCGGCTCGGCCGTAGCGGGGCCCTCGCCGACGGGCTGTAAGACGCCGGGGCCTTGGCCCCACGATGCGGGTTTCAGTGAGCAGTATCGCCGTGTACGCGGCTTTGGATGCTCGAGGAGACAACTATGGAAATAGAAATTGCAACAATAGGCGGATACGAAGAGGTCGGCCGACAGATGACTGCCGTCCGAGCAGGGGACGACATCGTCATCTTCGACATGGGCCTGAATCTGAGTAAGGTTCTGATCCACGACAACGTGGAGACCGAAAATCTGCATAGTCTCGATCTGATCGACATGGGCGCCATTCCGGACGACCGCGTGATGTCCGAACTTGAGGGCGACGTGCAGGCGATCGTACCCACGCACGGTCACCTCGACCACATCGCGGCCATCCCGAAACTCGCCCATCGCTACGACGCACCGATCGTGGCGACGCCGTTTACGATCGAACTCGTCAAACAGCAGATCCAGGACGAAAGCAAGTTCCAGGTCGACAACGACCTGATAAAGATGAATCCGGGCGGGACGATGCGCATCGGCGACTCCGAGCAGGTCGAACTCGAGTTCGTCAACGTCGCCCACTCGATCATCGATGCGATCAATCCGGTCCTCCACACCCCCGAGGGCGCGGTCGTCTACGGGCTCGACAAGCGGATGGACCACTCGCCGGTCATCGGTGATCCGATCGATATGGATCGATTCCGCGAGATCGGTCGGGAGGACGAGGGAGTCCTCTGTTACCTCGAGGACTGTACGAACGCTGGCAAGAAGGGTAGAACGCCCTCCGAGTCGGTCGCCCGCAAGCATCTCCAGGACGTGATGCGCTCGATCGAGGATTACGACGGCGGGATCGTCGCCACGACCTTCTCTTCGCACATCGCGCGCGTGCAGAGCCTCGTGGAGTTCGCCCGCGATATCGGCCGACAGCCCGTCCTGCTCGGCCGGTCGATGGAGAAGTACTCCGGGACCGCAGAGCGGCTCGACTTCGTCGACTTCCCCGGCGATCTCGGGATGTACGGCCACCGAAAGTCCGTCGATCGGACGTTCAAGCGGATCATGAAGGAGGGCAAAGGCGACTACCTGCCGATCGTCACGGGTCACCAGGGCGAGCCGCGCGCGATGCTCACCCGGATGGGCCGCGGCGAGACGCCCTACGAACTGGACGACGGCGACAAGGTCCTCTTCAGCGCCCGGGTCATCCCGGAGCCGACCAACGAAGGCCAGCGGTATCAGTCCGAACAGCTCCTGCGGATGCAGGGTGCTCGCATCTACGACGATATCCACGTCTCCGGACACCTCCGCGAGGAGGGCCACTACACGATGCTCGACGCGCTCCAGCCCCAGCACGTCATTCCGGCCCACCAGAATATGAAAGGATTTGCACCGTACGTCGACCTCTGCCGGTCGCAGGGCTACGAACTCGGGCGTGACCTTCACGTCACACAGAACGGGAACACCTTCCAGCTGGTCGAATGACGGACGACGCGACGGAGGAACGGGTCCTGGAAGCCATCGGCAGGCGGCGTGACCTCGTCAACGCCGCGATCGACGAGGAGTTGCCACTTGCGGAGCCGGAGCGCCTCTATGAGGCCTCCCGATACATCCTTGAGGCGGGCGGCAAACGGCTGCGACCGACGGTCGCGCTGCTTGCCGGCGAGGCGATCGCGGACGTCGACATCGATTCGGCGGATGTCACGTACCGGTCGTTCCCTTCCGTTTCCGGCGAGACCGTCGACCTAATGCGTGCGGCCGTCTCGATCGAGGTCATCCAGTCGTTCACGCTGATCCACGACGACATCATGGACGAAGACGATCTCCGACGTGGCGTCCCTGCGGTCCACGAGGCTTACGACACTTCGACGGCGATCCTCGCCGGCGACACGCTCTATTCGAAGGCCTTCGAGATCATGTCCGAAACCGGCGCCGACCCGAAGAACGGACTCGAAGCGATGCGACTGCTCGCCTCGACGTGTACGCGCATCTGTGAGGGACAGGCGCTTGACGTGGCCTTCGAGGGGCGCGAGGAGGTACTTCCCGAAGAGTACCTGGAGATGGTCGAGTTGAAGACGGCCGTCCTCTATGGCGCGGCCGCATCGACCCCGGCGGTCCTTCTGGACGCCGACGAGGAGGTCGTCGACGCGTTATACCGCTACGGGATCGACTCCGGTCAAGCGTTCCAGATCCAGGACGACGTTCTCGATCTGACCGTTCCCTCCGAGGAGCTGGGCAAACAGCGCGGCTCCGACCTCATCGAGGGGAAAGAGACGTTGATCACGCTTCACGCCCGCCAGCAGGGGGTTGACGTCGACACGCTCGTCGAGGCCGAGACGCCCGCGGATCTCACCGAGGCGGAGGTCGGTTCGGCCGTCTCGGCCCTTGAGAAATCCGGATCGATAGACTACGCCCGAAAGAAGGCGGCGGACCTCACCGCCCGGTCGAAACGACACCTGGAGGTCCTACCGGACAACGAGGCGCGCGAGCGGCTCGCCGAGATCGCCGAATACCTGATCAGTCGCGGGTACTGAGACCCCGTCGCCGGCTTCGACGATTCGCCTTTCTTCGACCTCGCTCGGATCGCGTGACTCCACCACGGACGAGCGCGTCATAGCCGGCAAGCCTGCCGGAGATGCCACGAGTTATGCCGTCCGGGCTCCGGGTTCTATTCGTGTCCCGCTATCGCGACGTTGCGTCGTTCTTCCTGCTCACGCTTCTGTGGGGCGGCTCGTTCGTGGCCATCGAAGTCGGCCTCGAATTCTATCCGTCGGTCCTTTTCGCTGCCTACCGCTTCGATGTCGCCGCGGTGATCTTGGTGGCGTACGCCATCGGCTACAAGGGGGGATCCCTGCCGCGGACGCGAGATGACCTGCTGGCGATCGCCTACAGCGGTGGCCTCGCGGTCGGCGTCAACAACGCCGCCCTGTTCATCGGACAGCAACACACGACGAGCGGGATCGCGGCCGTCACCTATAGTCTCGTTCCGATCGCCACCGCCGCCATCGCCACGCTCGTCGTCAGCGACGCCACTATCGACGGTCGCGACCTGACCGGGATCGCGCTTGCCTTCCTCGGCGTCGCAATAGTCGCCCAGCCTGATCCGGCGAACCTCTCTTCGGGAGTCTCCCTCGGGGTTTCGATCATTCTGGTCGGCGTTCTCTCGATCGCGATCGGAAGCGTCGGCCTTCAGAAACACCAGCCCACGTTCTCGAGCATGACGCTCACGGCGTGGGCGATGCTCTTCGGCACGGTCGTCTTACACGTGTTCAGCCTCCTCCGGGGTGAAACTCAGATGGCACCCTCCGTGGATCCCGTTGCGATCGGTGTACTCGTCTTCCTCGGCGTGTTTTCGAGTGCGATGGCCTACATCATCTACTTCACGCTGCTCTCGCGGCTCGGCGCCTTCCAGATCAACTTGAACTCCTACGTCGTTCCGGTGGTCGCGACCGTGACCGGGTGGGCGCTGTTGGGGGAGACAATAACTGCCTGGACGGTCATCGGGTTCGTCGGTATCGTGTTCGGGTTCGTGCTCGTCAAACGCCACGCGATCCGTCAGGAACTCCCCGGTATCCGTGCGGCGATCAGCGGCCGATCGTGAGATCGGGGGGGACCGATCAGGTCGATCAGTCCGATCGCAACGATCGGACGTCCGAGAGGATCCGTACGGCGTGTTCTTCGGGATCGACACCCTCGTAGGCGAGACTGATCTCGCCGTCGGCATCGATGACGTAGGTGTTTCGAAACACTCCCTCGACGACGTTTCCAAAGACGTTTTTCTCACCGTAGGAGTCGTAGGCCGACGCCACCGTACCGTCGGTATCAGAGAGCAGATCGAACGGGAGATCGTATTTCGCCGCGAACGATTCGAGATCGGCGACCGGATCATCGCTGATGCCGACGACGGCCACGTCGGTATCGTTGAACGCCTCCCATCGGTCTCGGAAGCCACACGCCTCGGTCGTACAGCCCGGCGTGTCGGCTCGCGGGTAGAAGTAGACCACGACGAACTCGGCGTCGATCGATTCGAGTGAGACCTCCTCGCCGCGGTGGTTCGAAAGCGAGAACGGTGGTGCGGTGGCTCCGATTTCGAGCATGTCCGAGGGTGGATGGGAGACGACAAAAGGACGCCGGTCGATTCTGTTGGGAGGGGTCGGACTGGTTGGGTTGGGACGGAATGGCTCGAACTGTGCGTTCTATTCGATCCGTTCCGCGGCATCCCGGGCCAAAAGCGGCTCGGCGTTGGTTGAAGGAAGACTCACCACGTCCTCGCTGGCGAGATGGTACTCCCGTTCATCGACGCCGAGTATCGACCCGACGTCCCGGGTAATTCGGACCGTCGTCCGCTCGGAGGTATCGCCAAGCGATGAGTTATCCGTCGCTTCAGCCGGTGTCGAGGTCGATCCAGTCTCGACTGCCGTTGATGCGACGGGGTTTTCCGGATCGTTCGAGTCGCTGGCGTGGGAGTCGTCCTCCTCCGAACTCGAACCGTCCGTGTCGATGTGTGGTGGATTCGCCGGGGGTCGCTGATCCGATCCCTCAACGTCGTCGGAAACGTCCTGCGGGGCTTCGTCCGTCGGAACTTCGCCCATCTGGGTCCCGTCCGCCGACGATTCATCCGATCCGGCCATCGCGTCGGCGAGCATTCCGACCTTGTTCTCCTGTGCCGTGTCGGTCCCACCGGCGGCGTCGGATTCCAGCGATTCCTCCGGGGGGAGCGGTGGGTCGTTCGTTCGGCTCGGCGAATCGGACGGATCGACGGTTCCTCCGGCCCCATGAGGGGCCTCCTCAGAGGTGGGTGCTGTCGGAGGTGATTCCGGGGCGAGACGATCGTCGTCCGGAGGGGCTGTGGATGCCTCGTCATCCGGGGACGCTGTGGACGCCTCGCCCTCCGGGTTCGGAGCCGTCGCTCCCGAGAGCACGTCCAGGACGGACGATTTGTTCCGCTCTATCCGGGTCACGAGGTCCTCGAAGAGGGCTCGCTCCTGGCTCGTCATTCCCTCCTGTTCGACGGGCATGTCCGCGGCTGCAAAGGAGGCCAGTTTCACGACCTTGCCGACGCGGCGTTCATAAAGCGCCTCGGCGACCTCCTCTGCGGTCTCGATCTCGTCGGATAGCCGTCGAACGTCGTCGTCGGAGAACGGGTTTTCGACTCGCTCGGCTCGCCGATCACGCGCGTCGCGCAGATCCGTGATGTATGCGGCGACGTCATCGTAGAACGCATCTCGAAGATGCTGGAGGCTATCCTTTCGTCGCTCTTTCGCCTGAACTGAGCGGAGTTCGTCGAGATTCATCGTTCCGGTGCCTTTCGGGCCCGTCCGCGGGCCATCGCGAAGACGCCCACGTATTCCGGGACCGTCGTTTCTCCGGGCTCCAGTATGAACCTGTCGCCGAGCAGTTCCACCGTCGTCCGCTCCGCACACGTGATCGCGATCGATCGCTCGGTGAATCGGTCGGGGATCGCATCCCTGAGGGGATCGAAGTCCGCGAGGTCCTCACGATCGATCCGGCGGACCTCGAGACCGGTTCCGCCGTGAAGGGTTCCCGGAACGCGAATGAGTCGATGCGTGTCGGTCGTCACCGGCTCGTCGACGGGCGCGGTTTGGCCGGCGGTGACGCGTTCACAAAGTGCCTCGACGAGCCGACGGACACCGGGGCCCCCTGCCTCGAGGTTCCCCGCCCGGATCGCCTCGGGGTTTCGATGAAACGCGCCGAGGATCGTTTTCGCTCGCCCGTCACCGATCCCGTCGAGTTCACGGAGGCGTGCCATCGCTTCCTCGTCCTCCAGTTCGCGTAGATCGTCGGCGTATTCGACGAGTGCCTCATGGACGCGTTTTCCCCAGCCCCCCCTGGTTCGAAGCACGCGTTTGTTCGTCCCGCGTTCCTGTACCGTGTGGATCAGGCCTTCGATGTCCAGGTCGATCGCACGGACGTAATCGACGATCTCCCGTCGTGCGTCACTGTCCAACTCGAGAACGTCCGGATCGCGAACGTGAACGTGGTAGCCGCGGCCCCCCGAAAAGACTATCTGGAGGTCCTGGAAGCCGAAATCGTCCTCGAGGAATCCCACGAGTCTGACGAGCGCGTCCTTACACGCGGAAAGCATCTCCGCGTAGGACGCTGCGTCCGGATCGATGCTCGGGAGGTGGTCGGCGTCGAGATCGAAGACGAGGTCCGCCGACCGCCAGCCCTTCTTCGACATCGTCGAGGCGCCGGGGTCGGCGTATCTGGCGGCCGAAAAGTACGCGTGACGCGGGGCCGTCTCGCGAAAGAACGCGTCCGGGCTCCCCAGATCGAAAAGCGAGCGGTGACGCACCATCGTGGTTCCCGTACCCGGCGTCCACGGAATGTGTCCCCACTCGCGCTTGTTCGCGTCCGGCGGCATCGACGGCGACGTGACACGGTAGTAGTCGCCGAACCGGCCGCGGAGGTACTCGCGCGTTCGGTCGTCCATCGCTTTCGGTTCGTAACACCGGTCAGCGTAAAGCCGTTCCGTTCCCACCAGATCGAGGGTTCATGTGGAGCCTATCGGGACGGCGAGAGGGACGCTTGGGGTGACGGGACGGACGCCCGTTGCGATCCGCGTTTCGCCGAGGAAACGAACGTCGAGACAGCAACCTGTACGATCGGGTATGCGTATGGGTCCCACGAGTGGTAACCTAATTGAACGGATCCGATATCGGAG
Source organism: Halopenitus sp. H-Gu1 (assembly GCF_041821145.1). NCBI lineage: Archaea > Methanobacteriati > Methanobacteriota > Halobacteria > Halobacteriales > Haloferacaceae > Halopenitus > Halopenitus sp. H-Gu1. The sequence goes on from NZ_JBGUBC010000015.1 coordinate 27,755, forward strand.
TATACTGTGGTCTGAAGCGGGCTCTCCGGCACACAGACGAATCACGTTCCGACATATTTATGATAATAAGACATGTATAGATCAACGGAACTCACCGATGTACGATCTGACAGGATTCCAGCGGGATCTGCTCTACGTGATCGCTGGACTCGACGAGCCGCACGGACTCGCGATCAAGGACGAACTCGAGGACTACTACGAAAAGGAGATCCACCACGGACGCCTCTACCCCAATCTGGATACGCTCGTCGAGAAGGGACTCGTCGAGAAGGGACAACGCGATCGTCGAACCAACTACTACACGCTCACCCGTCGGGGAAAACGAGAGATCGATGCCCGTCAGGAGTGGGAAGCGCAGTACGTCGACGTCTAACCGACCCGAACCACACGCACGGAGCCCGTTTCATTTCGAACTCGAATTTCGATAGCCGGTCCGCCGATGACCGTCCCGCCTCACATCTGATAGCGCCGCTCATCGTCACGCTGTGGATACTGTGATCCTCCGGTCATCTCGTCGTAGGTCATCCCCATCAGGTATTCGTCGTAGGTCACGTCGTATCCGTTTCGCAACTGGAAGTCCAGATCGCCGGTGTCGACCGTCGATCGAAACAGCGCGTGGATCCCTCGTCGGACCAACTCGCTCGGGTCCGCGCCGGTTGCGGCGGTCAACATCGCCAGTTCGGTTCGGGTCTCCCGATCGAGATCGGCGGAGAAGGTCTCGTCGATATCGCCATAGACGTCCTCCACGTCCGCGGTTAGCTCCTCGAGCGTCATGGTTTTCGACAGCGGTGGGTCCCTGAAACCGGTTTCGCATCGTTCATCGCCGGGAGCGACCGTATCGCGCCGCGGGATCACCACCGTATAAGCGGTCGAAGCGTGAAGGTGGGACATGACGAGTTCGGGAGATGGATCGACGCCTGCCATGGACTCCGAGGGGGAACTGGCACGTTCCGATCGGGGTGATCCCGGCGACGACCCGCCGCTTCCGAATGACACGACGGCGATCCGGAACGGTCTGATCGAGTGGTACCGCCAGGACCACCGCGAGTTTCCGTGGCGTCGAACCGAGGATGCCTACGAGATACTCGTCTCGGAAGTGATGAGCCAGCAGACCCAACTCGACCGGGTCGTCCCCGCCTGGAGGGACTTCCTCGCGGAGTGGCCGACCGTCGAGGACCTGGCCGACGCCGACCAAAGCGACGTCGTGACATTCTGGTCGGACCACTCGCTCGGGTACAACAACCGAGCGAGATATCTCCAGGAGGCCGCACAGCAGGTCGTCTCGGAGTACGACGGGGAGTTTCCCCGGACGCCGGAACGACTCCAGGAGCTGATGGGCGTCGGACCGTACACCGCCAACGCCGTGGCCTCCTTCGCGTTCAACACCGGAGACGCGGTGGTGGAGACGAACGTAAAGCGCGTTCTCCACCGCGCGTTCGGGGTTCCCGACCGGGACGACGCCTTCGAGACCACCGCACAGACGCTCATGCCGGATGGTGACTCACGCGTGTGGAACAACGCGATCATGGAACTCGGCGCCGTCGCGTGTGGGACGACGCCACGCTGTGACGAGGAGGGATGTCCCTGGCGTGAGTGGTGTGGGGCCTACGAGACCGGCGACTTCACCGCCCCCGACGTTCCCACCCAGCCGACGTTCGAGGGAAGCCGTCGACAGTTCCGCGGACGGATAGTTCGGACGCTCGGCGAGTACGACGCGCTTGAGATCGACGATCTTGGACACCGGATCCGGGTCGACTACACTCCCGAGGGCGAATACGGTCGCGAGTGGCTCGCGGGATTGCTCGCCGATCTCGCCGAGGACGGGATCGTCGAGATCGATGAGGAGTCTGACCCCGTCGTCGCTCGTCTTCGCGGGTGATCCGATGCCCCCGATCGAGCGGTATGCGATCGACCAGGGATGTACCGACGAGGAGTTGTTGGCAGTCGCACGGGTGTACGCACGCGACGTCGTGGCCGAACATGGGCTCACGGTTTCGGTCGGCGACCTCGACTGGCGTCTCAGCACCCGAGCGAAGCGTCGGGCCGGTGCCGTTCGATACCGTGACGGCGATCCTCGATCGATCGTCCTCGCCCGACGTCAGTTCGAGAACCGGGGATGGACCGCCATGGCATCGACGATCCGTCATGAACTCGTACACGTCCACCTCCTGAACGAACGTGACGATCCGAGCCACGGTGAGACGTTCGAGCGGCTCGCAGCGGAGCTTGAGACGCACGTTCGCTGTGAGCGCTTCGTCGAGCCGACGTGGTGGGTCCGGTGTGTCGAGTGTGGCGATCAGCTCGCGAGATATCGCCGATCGAAGCTCGTCGAGCGTCCGGAGGAGTACTGCTGTGGGAACTGTGGCGGTCGATTCCACGTCGTTCGAAACGAGTGACTTCGTGGGGGCCGGTGTGCGACTCGTCCGTGGCGAACAGTCGGCACGTGGGGACCGCATTCTGGAAACGACCACGACGGCGTGCCGAACTCCCGCTTGGACCGTCGTGAACCGGCGTCAGATCACGGCGTCGGTGGGTCGCGATCCGGGATAAACCTCCGTGAAACGCCACATCCCTTCAGACCGATCGATCGAGTCGGATTCGTCGATCGTCGAGAGCGAGCAGAACGAGTGGGTGAGAACGGCGGACGGCTCCCGAGAACCGGCAAAACGTGCAAACAGTTATCAGGTCGCACCCATTATCGTGTTGTATATTCCCATGGTTCTCTATGACCGGATCCTGGTTCCGACCGACGGATCGCCCGAGGGGAAACGGGCGGTACGCCACGCACTCGAGTTAGCGACGATCCACGACGCGAGCGTCCACACGCTGTACGTGGTCAACGTTTCGAGTTACGCAGGGTTGCCGATGGAGACGACCTGGGATGGCGTCGACGACCTCCTCCGGTCCGATGCCGAGGCGGCCGTCGGGGAGGTTGAATCGATCGCGGCGGACTACGACGTCCCCGTGGAGACCGCGGTCGTGGAGGGGTCACCGAGCCGGGAGATCATCGACTTCGCCGAGCGGGAGGCCTGTGACATCATCGTGATGGGAACTCACGGCCGCGGCGGGATCGACAGGCTCCTTCTGGGTAGCGTCGCCGAAAAGGTGGTCCGCGGCTCGAGCGTCCCGGTGTTGACGGTTCGAGTCGACGCCGCGGACGCGAACGCCGAACCGGAAGTCGGATCCGCAAGCGACGAGACCGAAACGACGAACGCCGCGGGCGGCTCGGAAGCCTCCGGAAGCAGTTAACGCTCCGGCGATCGAGTGCCGTCCCCGTCGGGATTCTCGTCCGTATCTCCGTTCGATCCATTCGAGGTAGCGTCGGCAGCACCGATCGGTCGCAGATGTTGACAGTCCCCCGAAAGGATCCGTCGTCGGCCGGCTTCGGTCCGGACGACGAGCGCTCCGGGAAACTCGACGTCGATCGCCGTTCCCTCGATGACGTCGGTCGTCGTCTCGATGCGCACGCGCTCTCCGATCGTCATCGCGTGCTCGCGCCAGGCGGGAAGGACGTCCGTGGGCGTCTCGATCAATTCGTGAACCCGTTCGAGCAACCGCTGGAGGAATCGTCGCCGATCGATGTCGCTTCCAAGCACCGACCGCAGGCTCGTCGCACCGGGTGGCAATTCGTCGACATCGACGTTCGCGTTCACGCCGGTCCCGACGATCATCCAGGAGACGCGATCGGCCTCGCCGGTCATTTCCGTCAGGATACCGGCGAGTTTGGCTCCACCGCGGTCCCCCTGCCCGTCGGGATGAAGAACGTCGTTGGGCCACTTGATCCGGGCATCCACCCCGAGTTCCCGACAGGCGTCGGTCGTCGCTACGGCGGCTGCGAGGGTAACGATCGCCGCGTGTGCAGGGGGGAGATCCGGACGGATCACGAGCGACGAGTAGACGCCACCGGACGGTGCCGTCCACTCGCGGTCGAGGCGTCCGCGACCGCCGGTCTGTTCGTCCGCCACGACGGCGACGTCAGTCACACCCTCCTCGGCGAGTTCCCGTGCCCGGTCGTTCGTCGACCCGATCGATTCGTAATACGCTATCTCGTAGGGAGCGTCGAGCCCGAACCGGATCGCATCGGCGCCGTAGCTCGGAACCGACCGAACGACGTAGCCGTCCTCGGTAGCCTCGATCCGGAACCCGTTCTCGCGAAGCGCCTCGATCTGCTTCCAGACCGCCGCTCGGGAGACATCGACCCGTTCAGCGAGTTCGGGGCCCGCAACCGGGCCGGCAGAAAGCGCATCGAGCACCGCACGACGCGTGTCCATACCGTCCCTGATCGGCGCGACGAAATAGGGATTCGGGTTGGGACCCACGCCTCGGCCGAAACGAGGGACCGCCGGCAACGCCGACGTAGCATACATACCGGTGGCGGGCCATCCCTCGGTATGGTCACGTTTCTCGCCGGCGGAACGGGCACGCCGAAGCTCCTCCAGGGAGCACCGGCGGTGTTCGATCCCGGCTCGATCACGGTCGTCGGAAACACCGGCGACGACGTCGAGATCGGCGGTCACCTCGTGTGCCCGGACGTCGATACGGTACTGTTCCGGGAGTCCGGCCTCCTCGATCGCGAGACGTGGTGGGGGATCGAGGGCGACACGACGGCCACCCACGACGAGCTCACACGACTTGCCGAGGCGGCCGACCTCGATCGGCGTCCGCGATATCTCCCGGACGAAGCACAGACGGCGGGACGCGAGATCGCACGCTGGCGACGATTCTCGGGCGTCGCCGAGTTCATGGAGATCGGCGACCGGGACCGAGCGATCCACATCACGCGAACGAGCCTGCTCGATGCGGGACACTCACTCACCGAGGTTACTCGAATGCTCGCGGACGCCTTCGATCTCGACGTCGATCTCGTGCCCATGTCGGACGATCCGGTGGCCACGATCGTTCACACGGATTCCGACGAGATGCACTTTCAGGAGTACTGGGTTGCCGAACGCGCCGACCCGACAGTTGAGGATGTCGAGTTCCGGGGTGCCGAACGCGCCGAGGCGTCCCCGGCGTTCCAGGCGGCACTTTCGGATCCGGTCGTGATCGGCCCCTCGAACCCGGTCACGAGCATCGGACCGATGCTTGCGCTCCCCGGCGTCAAGGATGCGCTACAGGAGACGCCGGTGGTTGCCGTCTCACCATTCGTCGAGGAGACCGTCTTTTCGGGGCCGGCCGCAAAGCTCCTCTCCGGCATCGGCTACGACCCAAGTACCGCCGGTGTCGCGGATATGTACCCCTTCGTGGACGCGTTCATACTCGATACGGACGACGGCACCGACCTTGATCGTCGGGTGGTTCGAACCGATACACGGATCGACGACGAAGCGGACGCCGAGCGCGTCGTGCGGACGTGTCGACGCGCGCTCGAGGACGTGATCGGATCGGAGACGAACGGACGCACCAGTTCCGAGACGAACGGACGCACCAGGTCCGGAACGAACGGGCGCGATGTAAGCGACCCAATCACGGAGTCCGATCCGGAATGACCCGAACGGAGCCGACGAGGTCCGACGACTCCGGAGATTCGGGTGGTAGCGTCGACTCCGGAGAGTCCGATGGAAAGGCGCCCTTCGATCCGCCGATCGCGGCGGCGAGCCTCAGCGGCCGCTCCGACGCCGCATGGGCTCGAACGGCGGCGCCCTACGTCGGCTGTGCCTTTCTCGGTGGGATCGCTCTCGATCCGGCCAGTCGGTCGGCCGCACGCGATCTCGTGGATCGCGATCGCGAGGAATTCCTGCCAGCGGACCCGATCGCGTTCGTCGACGCGCAACTTGAGGCGCTCGCCGATGCCGACGTCCGCCCGGGTATAAACGTCCGGAGCGCGACGATCGACCCCATCTACGAAGTCGCTCGCCGGTGTGTCGATCACGGGGCGATCCTCGAGATCAACGCCCACTGTCGACAACCCGAACTGTGTGCAGTCGGCTGCGGAGAGTCGCTTCTGGCCGACCTCGATCGCCTCTCGAGGTACGTCGAGGCCGCTTCCGAACCCGGCGCGACGGTGAGCGTGAAAGTTCGCGCGGAGGTTCCGGAGGTCGATCTCGCCGAGGTGGCGACGGCGATCGAAACGGCGGGTGCCGAGATCATGCACGTCGACGCGATGGATACCGAGGGGGTGATCGCCGACGTCGATCGGGCAGCCGATCTGTGGATAATCGCCAACAACGAGGTGAGAGATCACGGGACCGTTCGCGAGTATCTCGAGTACGGTGCGGACGCGGTAAGCGTCGGTCGCCCGAGCGGCGATCCGGCGGTCCTCGAACGCGTCGAGCGTGCGGTGGCCGAGATCCGAACGTCTTCCGGAGCGGAACGCCGATCGAGACGGGAGGACGTTCAGCCATGAGCGACCGGCGCGAGGAGCGAGACGACGACCGAAGACGCGCTCGACACGCCCACCCGGATAGTGGCGGTCCAGGATCAGGAGGCCGGGGATCAGGAGGCCGATGGTCACGATCTTCTACGTCACGATCCTCTACCGCCCGGACACCAGCGGAGAACGCCCAACTCGCCCTGTTGCTCGAAGTCGCCGGGACTCCGAAGCCGGGAAACGTCGATCGCGAACGCGATCTGGAGGATCTCCGATTCGAGCATTTCCTGGCTGGAGCGATCGGCGCCGGCGACGGGCTTCGTCGAGCCGAACGTGGAGGGACCGTCGGGATCGCCTTCGAACGGGCGGTCGCTGGAATGAGCCGGCAATCCGGCGGAAACACACAGTTCGGCTGTCTGTTGCTTCTCACGCCGCTCGTCTCAGCGGCGGCAAGCGGCGATCTCACTTCCGCGGGTGTAGAGCGGATCGTCGAGCGGACGACCGCCGAGGACGCGGTGCGATTCTATCGCGCCTTCGAGCATGTGGACGTTTCGGTCGCTGAACCGCCGGCTGATGCCGACGATCTCGACGTTCGACGCGGCGCCGCGGCGGAACCGGCGCTCAGGGATCGCGATCTGACGCTCGCAGATGTGATGGCACTGTCTGCGGAGCCGCCTTCGGGGGATACCGCCGATGTCGATTCGGGCGAGGACATCGAAACTGGTCGCGACTCCGGCGATCGGATCCCCGACGGAAACGCGATCGAGTGGACGACCGGATTCGAGCGGACCTTCGAGGCAGCCGAGTCGATCCGTATCGACGAGGGCCCCATCGGCGATCGGGCCGCCAGAGCCTTCCTCCGGATACTGGCCGACCGCCCGGATACGCTGGTCGCGACCACTCACGGTTCGGACGTGGCACGAGTGGTCTCACGGCGCGCCGCCGCGATCGGGGACGATCTCCATGCGGCCGAGGCGCTCGCGGAAGCGTTCCGCGACGAGCGGATCAACCCGGGAACGACCGCCGATCTCACGGCCGCCGCGCTCTTCGTTGCGCTGGAACGGGGGCTTTGCGTGTGAGTCCCGAACGGAGCAGTGACTGGCCGGTTCGGCTCCGTGGCGTCACCGAATCGATCGTGACCACGCTCGGTCCAAACGACCGGTGGAACGTGGCCGCGCTGGGGCTGCACGCACCGACCGCGGAGAGGGCGATGGTGACTGCACGGACTTACGGTCGGACGCGGACGCGGCGCAACTTCGAACGTCAGGGCGGCGGCATCGTCCAGTTCACCGTCGACCCACGGGAATTCGTCGAGGCGGCGCTGGCGATCGACGAGCGTTCCGAACCGGTGTTGGAGGGGACCGACGCGTGGGTCGAGATCGAGGTGGAACACGTCGGAACCGAACGCGAGGGAGACACCGAGATCGCCACCTGGGAACTCGATGCGGTCGAATCGACGATACTCGAGGAGCGCGTCCCCACGATCAACCGAGGATTCGGAGCCGTCATTGAGGCGACCGTGGCTGCCTCGCGTCTCGACGTTCCGACGTATGACGAGACGGAGTTGCGTTCACGGCTGGCACACCTCGCCGAGACGGTCGACCGCTGTGGTGGCCCCCGTGAACGCGAGGCGTTCGCCCGGATCGACGAGCTCACCGGGTGGCGAGACCGGAACGAACCCTTTTAGTTCGAGCCGAGGATATCGCCCGTATGGCCATCAAACCCAAGTACATCAAACAGCTGGGTAACGTGCTCCTCGAGCAGTATCCCGACTCGTTCAACACGGACTTCGAGACGAACAAGGAGAGCGTCCAGACGCTGACCACGGTCGAATCGAAGGGCGTCAGGAACCGCATCGCGGGATACGTCACCCGGAAGAAGACCCAGTCGACCCCGACCGCATAGACGCGACCCGATCGCTCGACGTCGAGTTCTCACGCCCGAGGTTTATATCGGAAGCCGTGGCCATGTCCGCTGGATGGACCCCGTCGTGCGCCCGATCGCCGATCCGACGTTTACAGCCGCGGCGATCGGATTTCTCCTCGGCGGGGCCACGCTCGGAACGGTAAGTGGCCTCGTTCCCGGCCTCCATGCGAACAATTTTGCGCTGCTTTTGGCGAGTGCGGCACCGAGCGTCCCCGCCGACCCGCTTTTGATCGGCTGTGCGATGATCGGTGCCGGGGTCGTCCACACGTTTCTCGACATCGTTCCCGCGCTCGCGCTCGGCGTCCCCGATGCCGCGATGGCGGTGGCGTCGTTACCGGGTCATCGGCTCGTGATCGCGGGACGTGGTCGGGAAGCTATCCGACTTTCGGCGGTCGGCTCCGGCCTTGCAGTCACCCTGGCCGTGCCGCTTGCGATCCCGATCACGTGGGGAATGGTCCGTGCCTATCCGACGATCCGCGAGCACATCGTCGTCGTTCTCGCGTCGATCGTCGCGTTCCTACTCGTCAGCGAGTCCTCCTGGCGTGCGGCGGCTGCCGGCCTCGCTGTCTTCCTCGCGAGCGCCGCCCTCGGCGTGGTCACGCTCGATGTCGATCCGGAGGCACCGCTTTCGACGGGCGGAATGCTCACGCCCCTTTTCGCCGGGTTGTTCGGCGCACCCGTCCTGATCGATGCGATTCGGGGAACGGGCGTTCCACCCCAATCCGACGCCCGAATCGCGATGGAGCGGCGGGACCTCGGCGTGGCGGCCTCCGCCGGGTCGGTCGCGGGAGCGATCGTTGGCTATCTACCCGGCGTCTCGGCGGCGATCGCTGCGACCGCCGCGCTTCCGGCGATCCCTCGTTCGGCCGCCGACCGCGGGTTCGTGGTCGCAACCAGCGGTGCCTCGACGAGCAACACCGTCTTCGCGTTATTCGCGCTCGTCGCCCTCGGAACGCCCCGGACCGGAGTGATGGTCGCACTCGATGAAGCGACGGTCCCGTTCGCCCTGCCAGTGTTGCTCGCCGCGACGACGATCGCGGCGGCGGTCGGCTTCTGCGTGCTGCTCGCTGTCGGCGACACGTATCTCCGGGTGATCGGTCGCGCCGACTACACGCGGCTTTCGGTCGGTGTATTGACCTTTCTGGTCGGCCTCTCGTATCTCTTCGCGGGCGGGATCGGCATCCTGACGTTCGGACTCGCGACGATTCTCGGGATGATACCACCTCGGATCGGAACGCGACGCGTCCACTTGATGGGAGTGTTGATCGGGCCACTGATGCTCGCGTGAGCGCCGCCGGCGAGTTGGGTGGTCGATAGAACCACTCTCGTCGAGCAGCGGGACCATCGGATGCAAAGAACAACCGTTAAAAGCCGCGCACGGGTTCGTTGTACTATGAGTGAGAGCGAAACGGAGGCGGCACAACAGTGCGTCTCCTGTGGGATCCAGGTCGCCGGGATGAACGCTGCCCGGTTCAAATGTCCCGAATGCGGCACGAACATCAGCCGATGTGCCAGATGTCGAAAACAGAGTAACCTGTATGAGTGTCCCGACTGTGGATTCCGGGGGCCCTGATATGGGAGACGTCGCAGCCAAGATCAAGGTGATGCCGGAGAGTCCCGATATCGACCTCGACGAACTGCAGGTAAAACTCGAGGATTCGCTCCCCCAGGGCGCGAAGATCCGCGGGTTCGAACGCGATGACGTCGCGTTCGGTCTCGTCGCGCTGCTTCCGACCGTCATCGTCCCCGACGACGCCGGCGGCACGGAGGCGGTCGAGGAGGCCTTCTCCGACGTCGACGGCGTCGAATCCGTCGCGGTCGAGAACGTCGGTCGCCTCTGACTTCAGGGTCGTCCGGATCGGCCTCATACGTTCAATCGGTGACGCATTGATGCCATGAGGGACACACGCGATCAGCGAGGGGAAACCGGTTTATTGATGTCACGGGGCTAATACCCGCCCCTCAGGGCGGGGAGGATGTCAACGAGAGAACTCCGGTTCAGTGAGTGCCCAGATTCATCGAGAAACGTCCAACGCTGGAAGCGCAACGTGGGTTACGAGCCAGGGCAGGGATTTGAACCCCGGAAGTCTCGATTACAAGTCGAGTGCATGAACCGCCCATGCTCCCCTGGCACGGATCCGGGTTGATGGTCCACCCTTGAGTCAGTATCGTTTTCGCTCCCTGGTAGCCTCGTCTCCCCTTCGATCCCGGTCACGATTGTGCGGCTTTCATCCAGTTCACGATCTCGGAAACTCCGGACGACGATCAGCTTGAGGAGTTAGTTCTCATCGACGTCATCGACACCGCCATCAGCACCGCCATCGGCGTCGTCCTCATCGAGCCGCTTTTCGAACTCGATCCGGTGTGGATCGTAACCATGACGTCGATAGAATCGGCGTCCATCGACGTTTCCCGCGAGCGTTTCGAGGGCGACGGCGTCGACGCCGGCCTCCCGTAGCCGCGTTTCCGCGGCTTCGAGCAGTCGCGTCCCGATCCCCCGTCCACGGCTCGAGGATCGCACGAACAGCGCGTCGATAAGCCCCCGCGTGACGTCCTGTTCGTAGACGCCGTGTTCGTGTGAGAACATCACGAACCCCGTCAATCCCGGCGAAACATCCTCGTCGTCCGCGATCAGGAGTTCATCGGCGACGACGCGTCTCGCGATCGTCTCACGAACGGCCGTGCGGTTCGGTTCGGCCCGAAGATGGGATCCGTATCGTCGCTGATCGGTCGCGAGTTCGGCCCACAGATCGACCACCGGATCGGCGTCATCGGGCGTTGCCTCCCGTATTTCGACCGATGAGCGTCCACCCATCGGTCACTGCCGCTCCTCGAGATCGAGGGCCCTCAATCGTGTGATCATGGTGTTGAACGTGGCATCTCCCGTCAGAGTACGGAAGGGAGTGAAGGGGTATTTATGTATCCCCCATCCAACGATCGTGTGACGAAAACGCATGGGCCTTACTAAACCATTTGCTCGGGGCGGGCGGGTACTCCGCGAGCAGCCGTCTCTTCTCATCGCGGGAGCGATCGCGGCACTGTTCGTGTTGGATCTCCTCGCGCGACTGGCCGGATTCGAAGTCGGGGTCATCGGCGAGTACACGTTCGGCGGATCGCTTTCGACAAGCCGACTCGGGGGTCTCGTCTGGAACGGCATCGTCGTCGGACTCATCTTCGGTCTCGCCGGGATCGGACTCTCGATGACGTACAGCATCCTCAACTTCGCGAACTTTTCACACGGTGATCTCCTCACGACCGGTGCGTTCACCGGATGGGGAGCGGCATTGCTGGTCGCGGGCTGGGGAACCGGCGACGCGAGCGCCCTGTTGCTCGTCCGCGCGGGCAGCGCTCCCGGCCCGAATGCGATCGGTGCGTCGATTATTCAGGCACCGGCTGCGATCGTCGTCGGCGTCGTCGTCGCTGCGGCCGCGACGGTGCTCGTCGCCCTGGCGATCGACCGGATCGTCTATCGACCGATGCGCGATCGCGGCGGGATCCCGCTTCTCATCGCCAGCATCGGCGCCGCGCTCGCTCTCAGATACGTGATCCAGTTCGTCTTCGGCTCCAGTAGTCGAGGCGTGACCGCCACGGAGGGCGTTCGAACGACCGTCGCCGGCGTCAGCGTCAATCTCCACGAAGTGACCCTTCTCGTCGTCGCTTTGGCGTTGATGGCCGGCGTGCACCTTCTGTTGCAACGTACTACACTCGGGAAAGCGATGCGTGCGATGGCCGACAACAAGGACCTCGCGCTCGTGACCGGCATCCCCACGGAGCGGGTCGTCATGGCCACGTGGATCATCGGGGGGGCGCTTGCGGGAATCTCCGGGTACCTCTACGTGCTCGAGCGTGGGACCATCGAGTTCAACCTCGGCTGGTTTCTGCTGTTGTTCATCTTTGCGGCCGTCATCCTCGGCGGCATCGGATCGATCTATGGCGCGATCGTCGGCGGGCTCGTGATCGGCCTCGTTCACGAGATGTCGTTGATCTGGATCTCGGGCGACTTCAACGCCGCCGCCGCCTTCCTCATCATGATCCTGGCGCTGTTGTATCGACCTGAGGGTCTCTTTAGCGGGGTGAAAACCGCATGACTGACGACGCTCGCAGCGACGGTGGACGGGACGGCCCAGGATCGACACACACGGAACCGTCGGGCGTGATCGATGCCGTTCGACGCGCAGTGATTCGAACCATGGGCGGAAACGACCTCCTCGTCATCCTCGGGACGCTTGCGGCTATCTACTTGCTTTTCACCTTGTTCGTGTTGATCGCGAACGACTTCGCGCTTACCACTAACACGGTGAACGCGATCGTGAGCACCCTCCGGCTGCTCACGTTCTTTGCCGCCTCATATGCCGTGTTGGCGCTGGCGTTGAACCTCCATTGGGGATACACCGGACTGTTCAACATCGGCGTTGCCGGGTTCATGGCCATCGGAGTGTACACGATGGGACTGCTGTCGACGCCGCCGGATGCGACCTCCGGGATGGGCCTTGGCCTCCCGCTTCCGATCGGCGTCCTCGGCGGCATGATCGCCGCGGCTCTCGTCGGACTCCTCGCGGCGCTCCCGGCGTTGCGGCTTCGAGCGGATTACCTCGCCATCGTGACGCTCGGTCTCTCGGAGATAATCCGTCTGACGATGAACTCGGGAGGGCTCTCCCGGTGGACGGTGGCGACGTTCGGGTTCGGTACCGGCGGCGGATCGGGGTTGGATCTCCCGGCTCGGCCGACGGACGGCATCTTTGAGACCGGGGGCGGCGAGTCCTTGCTTGCGACGCTCACCGGTGCGGGGATTCGACGGTCGATCGTCGTCGACTGGACGTACACGCTCGTTGTGGTGGCGTTCGTCGTCGCCGTCTACTGGCTTTTGACGCGCATCGGCTACTCTCCGTTCGGTCGCGTCCTGAAGGCGATCAGGGAGGACGAGCTCGTCGCCCAGTCGCTGGGCAAGGACACACGCCTGTTCAAGATCAAGGTGTTCATGCTCGGCTGCGCGCTGATGGGACTCGGCGGAATCCTCTGGCAGGGGTCGTACGGCTACGTCAACCCCAACTCGTTCCGGCCGATCGTCACCTTCTACGTGTTCGTGGCGGTCATTATCGGCGGATCCGGATCGAATACGGGAAGCATCGTCGGTTCGATCCTGTTCGTCGGACTGCTCTTTGAGGGGCCCCGACAGCTTGGCCGAATCGTGCAAAACGCCCTCGATCTCGGCGGTGAACCGTCGACGTTCGCCGGTGCAGTCGGCCCGCTTTCGGCGCTGGATCCGACCCCGTTTCTTGCGTATTCGCTCGGAAACATCAGCGCGTTGCAGTTCGTGCTGCTCGGCGTCGTGTTGATCGTGATAATGCAACGGCGACCCGAAGGCGTGTTGGGCCATCGGACCGAGACCGCCGCCGCGATCGATCTGACCGAGACCCATCCGACGGCCGACGAGGGAGGTGAGACGAATGAGTGAGACGAACGACCACGACCGCCCATCGGACGCGATCGAGAACATCGAGGTGGACCGTGCGGACGCAGCGGGGGATATCGACGTCGAACCCGAGACGCAGGACTCGCCGATCGAACGGCAGGCGGCGCAGATACCACCGGAGGTGCCGCTTCGGGTTCAAAACCTTCGAAAGACGTTCGGTGGGATCGTCGCCGTCGACGACATGAGCTTCACCGTGGAGGCGGGAACGATCACGGGGCTCATCGGGCCGAACGGCGCCGGCAAATCGACGACCTTCGACTGCATCGCGGGCGCCCACGAGCCGGACGGCGGGACCGTCCAGTTCCGCGGAACCGACATAACGGGCTGGCGACCCGACCGGATCGCGACCAGTGGACTCGTTCGGACGTTCCAGATCGCTCGGGAACTCCCCGAGATGACCGTCCGCGAGAATCTGATGTTGGCCCCACAAGAACAACTCGGCGAGTCGCTCTGGCGGTCGGTCACGCCCGGCGCTCGAAAGGCGGTGATCGAACAGGAGAAGGAACTTCGCGATCGCGTTCAGGAAACCCTCGAGTTCTTCGAGATCGAACATCTCGCCGACCACGAGGCGGGCACGCTCTCGGGAGGCCAACGGAAACTCCTGGAGATGGCTCGGGCGATGATGACCGATCCCGAGATGCTCCTGCTCGATGAACCGCTTGCGGGCGTTAACCCGACCCTTGAGGAGAAACTGCTCGATCGGATCCACGACCTTCGCGACAGGGGATACACCTTCCTGCTCGTCGAACACGACATGGACGTCATCATGGAGAACTGTGAACACGTGATCGTGATGCATCAGGGATCGTTGCTCGCCGAGGGACCGCCGGAGGCGATCCGGGAGGACGAACGGGTGCTAGATGCCTACCTCGGGGGTGACCTCGAATGACCACACCCGATCCCGGGACGAGCGCGCGTCGCGATCCGGCGGCGACGGCCCCCGAAGACGCGATCCTCCAGGTCCGAGACCTCGATGCGGGCTATGGCGATCTGCAGATACTCTCCGGTGTCGATCTCGACGTCGGGACCGAAGAGTACGTTACGATCGTCGGGCCAAACGGGGCGGGCAAATCCACCCTGATGAAGTCGGTGTTCGGATTGACTACCTACATGGGGGGAACGATAACCTTCCGAGGGAAGCCGATCCACGAGTTGGCACCCGAGCGGATCGTCCATGAGGGGATAAGCTACGTTCCCCAAAGCGACAACGTCTTCGGCGAGTTGACCGTCCGGGAGAACTTGGAAATGGGAGCCTACGTTCTTGATGAGGTCCCTGAATCGCGTATCGAGGCGATTTATGACCGGTTTCCCGTGCTTCGGGATCGAAGCGACCAGAAGGCCGGAACCATGTCGGGCGGGCAACGGCAGATGGTTGCAATGGGACGTGCGTTGATGCTTGATCCTGAATTGCTGTTGCTCGATGAGCCCTCGGCGGGACTCGCGCCGGATCTCGTGGCGGACATGTTCGATCGAATCGACCGCATCAACGACGACGGAACCGCGGTGTTGATGGTCGAACAGAACGCCAAGCAGGCGCTTCGTCGATGCGATCGGGGATACGTCCTCACGCAGGGGGAAAACGGATACGTGGATACCGGTGATCGACTGTTGGCAGACGAGGAGGTTCGCAGAGAGTTCCTCGGGGGATGATTTATTCGACGTCGATCGTATCCACGTTCTCGATCTCGCCGTCCTGATACCGGAAGACGGTGTACGAGACTGCCTTCATGTCGCCGTTCTCATCGAAGTTGACCGGCGAGGAGGCTCCCTGGTAGTTGATCGCCTCTCCGTTGGCAGCCATCTCGACGCCCTCCACGAGGTTGTCGGGAGTGATCTCAGTTCCGTCAGGATTGGCGACGTCGCGGAGATGATCGCGGACGTCGACTCCGGAGGGGTCCCCTTCGCCGGAAGCGACGCTCGCGAGGACGATCACTGCCGCGGCGTCGTAGGCGTGAGCGTTGAACACGCCCGGTTCGGTGTCATACTGGTCCTGATAGAGTTCGCTGAAGCGGTCGGAACCGGGGCCGCTCGCACTCGGCGCGGTTCCCCAGACGTTGTTCATCGGGTTGCCGACCTCCTCGGGAAGCGTGGAGTCGTTTAGGCCGTCGGGGACGAGGATCGGGATGTCGTACTCGCTTGCGTATTCGTTGTAGAAGTCACGAAAGAGGGTGATCCCCGACTGCGGGAACCCGACCACCATCAGTACGTCGGGGGAATCGGTCAACGCCTCGCTGAGTTGGGAGGAGTAGGACGCCTGTTCGG
This sequence comes from Halopenitus sp. H-Gu1, assembly GCF_041821145.1. Classification (NCBI taxonomy): domain Archaea; kingdom Methanobacteriati; phylum Methanobacteriota; class Halobacteria; order Halobacteriales; family Haloferacaceae; genus Halopenitus; species Halopenitus sp. H-Gu1. The sequence continues at coordinate 43,726 of NZ_JBGUBC010000015.1, forward strand.
CCTCGAACGAGACGCGATTGATGGCTTCGCCGCCGAGTTCCTCGAAGGCCGTGACGAACGCATCCTCAAGTGCCTGTCCGTAGTTGTCGTTGAGATACAACGTTCCCACGGTGGCGGCTTCAAAACGGTCGACAGCGATGTCCGCCATCACCGGACCTTGTAATGCGTCGGAGGGTGCAGTCCGGAAGATGAAGTCGTCGTCCTCAAGATCGGTAACGGCGGGCGCCGTCGACGACGGCGAGATCCCGACCACCTCGTTGGGGATGAACACCTGACGAGTCACCTGGAGGTTGACGTTCGAGGCCGCCGGTCCGACCACCGCGGGCATCCCGGCGTTGACCAGGTTGTTCGCCTCCGAGATCCCGGCTTGCGGACTCGTTTGGGTGTCACCGGTTTGGGTCTCGATCGTGTACTCCGTCTCGCCCTCGAGTTGGTGAGCCGGCAACAACGCACCGTCACGGATCCCAGGGCCCAGCGGACCGAGGTCTCCCGTCTCCGGCATCAAAACGCCGTATTGAACCGTTCCGGCGCCTGAATCGTCGCCGACTCCCGCACAACCCGCGATCGAGACCAGGGTGAGACCGGCGGTTCCCTTCAGGACGTCGCGCCGCTGGATGTCGCGTGTCATGTTAGTTTTCAAAACGGCACAGGGGATTATAAGTTTGCCGTGGATTCACGTGACCGTTCTGGACAGCTATCCATCGATATCGCGTTCGGGTGCCGCGTCGATCAGAACTCCTGACAGTCGGGACAGACGAGCCGACCGTTCGAGTTCGAGAGGGCCGCGGTGAGGGTCCCACAGACTTCACAGATGCTCTGGGTTGCCTCCGTCGCGACGTCGATCTCCTCCTCGCGGTCCGGAGGGATCTCGACCTCCTGTGTTCGATCCTCGGACCGATCCATCTCGCGTGCCGAGCCGGTCTCGGGTTCCGGATCGCTGCGTGTCCCCGCCGGATGCGTTGTGAGTACGTCCCGTTCGGTGAGTATTCCGACGGCCTCCCCGTCGGCAGTGACGATAAGCCGACTTGAGCCGCCGGTGATCAATCGGTCCTCGGCGAGCGAGACCCGATCGGTGGCGGCGATCGTCGGGGCAGGACCGTTCATTACCTCGCCGACGGTCGGTTCTCCATCGCTATCGAGTCCGTTCCCCATCGATTCCACCTCCAACATCGCCTCAAGCGCGTCACGCGCGGATAGATAGCCGACGGGATCACCACCACGAACGACGACGAGGCAGTCCGCCGTCTCCCGGACCAACAGTTCCGCGGCGTCGACGAGCGGATCGGATTCGCTGACTCCGAGGAACTCCCGGTTCATGATCTCCTGTACCGTGATATCGTCCCGCATACTCGCAAATAGTGCGGGGAGGTGTAAAACCTGCCTGCAATACAGTTAACACGGGCCATACCGTACAAACAAAATTCGGACGGTAATCGACCCTATCTGCATCCGTTCGTCGATCGCGAAGACGTCCGATCCGGAACCGATCAGGCTTCCGAACCGACGAAGGCCTCCGCACCCTCATAGAACCAGTGGCCGGCCTCACGCATTGCGCGGCCGAGTTCCTGATGGAACTCGATGAAGTCCTCGAACTCCTCGATTTCGACGTTTTCGAAGATCTCCGCCACGGAGACGACGGTCTCGTAGTCGATCCGAACGGGGTGATCGCCGTACTGCTCGACGTACTCCGTCGCCGAAAGCGGGAAGTCCTCCTCCTCGTCGATCTTCTTTGCGAGGATCGCGTGGCCGTACTTTCGGCCGCCCTCGCTCCCCTTCTCTCCGTCGGGGTCGTGTGGCCAGTCCATATCCCCGATTTCACGATCGGATGGCATAGTCGTTACGTTCGCTCCGCACCTCGGAGCGCGGCGCGCGACACTGGATCGAGCGATCAGCGATCGATCCCGCCGCGGGATTTGGTCTCGACGATATGCTCGACGTTTCGACATATCTTCTCCGGCGAGGTGTCCGCGTCGGGATCGTAGAGATCCGACACCCGATAGAGGAACGCGGCGACCTGTTGGCTCTCGGAACTGTCCGCGCGAACCTCCTCGGCTATCTTCCGGAGAACTCGCCGTTTCTCGGTGTCATCAGCGACCCGCGCGTTCGGATCGCGGTCGCGATCGGCGGCAGTCACGATCCGTCGATCACCTCGCGCCGGCGCACGATGCCGGCGTTGTTCGCGACGGTTTCGGCGATCTCCATGAACGCCGCGGCGGTTTCTCCCTCCGAGAGCACGATCGGCTCACCACCGTCTCCGCCGGCTCGGACGTCGGGATCGAGCGGGACGCCGCCGAGGAACGGCAGATCGTGATCGGCAGCCAGGTCGCGTCCGCCGCCGGACCCGAAGACGTCGTGGACGCTTCCACAGTCGGGACATTTGAAGCCGGCCATGTTCTCGGCGATTCCGAGCACGTTCGTTTCGTGCTCGCCGAACATTCGCAATCCCTTGGTCGCGTCGTCGATCGCCACTTCCTCCGGTGTCGTCACGATAACGGCCCCGGTAAGGGGGAGCGTCTGGAGGATCGTCAACTGCGTGTCGCCGGTTCCCGGCGGGAGATCGATCACGAGATAGTCCAACTCGCCCCAGTCGACATCCTCGACGAGTTGGGTCAGGATCTTGTGTACCATCGGACCGCGCCAGATGACCGGATCGTCCTCGCCCGTGAGAAAGTCCATGCTCATCAGGCGCATCCCGTGTCGCTCCGGCGGCACGATGGTCTCGCCGTCCGTTCGCGGCTGCGTGTCGGCGCCGACCATCCGCGGAACGTTTGGCCCGTAGATGTCGGCATCGAATAGCCCGACGCGGGCACCCAACTCGGAGAGTCCGGCGGCGATGTTGACCGACATCGTCGATTTCCCGACCCCCCCTTTTCCGGAGGCAACCGCGATGACGTTTTTGATCCCCGGAAGCACCTGCTCGTCGTGGGGCGCGTCCGTGGGGATCCGAGCCGACAGCTCCGGTTCGAACCCCTCGGCTGCCAGCGTCGATCGAACCTCCCCGGCGATGGCCGTCTCGGTCGGTGAGTACGGCGCGCCGAGCGCGAGCGAGACGTGAACCACCTCGTCCTCGTCGTCGACGTCCAGATCGTTTATCAGGCCGAGCGAGACGATATCGTCGCCCAGATCGGGATCCTCGATCGAAGAGAGGAGATCGCGTATCTCGGATTCGTCCATGTTCGTTTCGAGGGCCGTCCACCGAATAAGCGTGACGTCCGAGGGGACGCGTTCGCGATCGCGGACCCGATCGCTTTTTCAGCCGTCCGCGTCCACCCGGAGGTATGTTCGGAACGAGCGGCGTTCGTGGGCCGATCGGCGGGACGGTGACGGCAGAACTCGCCTTGTCGATCGGCCGGGCGATTGCCGTCGAGGCGGAGACGGTCGTGATCGGTCGAGACGTTCGTGACTCCGGCCGAGCGCTCCTCGACGCGCTCGCGGCGGGACTGGCCGAATCCGGCGTCGACATCCTTGAGACCGGCGTTGCGACGACGCCGACGATCGCCCGCGCGGTCGCGGAAAGCGAGGCCGACGCCGGGATCGTCGTCACCGCCTCCCACAATCCCCCGGAGGACAACGGGATCAAACTGTGGACCGCCTCAGGGATGGCCTTCGGCTCCGATGACGGACGCCGGATCGAGGATCGGATCGAGCGGTCGGGCTACGACCTCGCGGAGTGGGACGACCACGGACGGCGCCGCGAATATGCTACCGTCACGGGCACCACCGCGACGGCCGCTCATCGCCGGGCGATCGTCGAAGCGGGCGAGCGGACACTCACGTCGCTTGGAACCACGTTCGAGGGAACGACCGTGGTCGTCGATCTCGGAAACGGCACGGGCCGCGTGACGGCGGACGCGCTCTCCGATCTCGGCGCCGACGTCGAGACGCTCAACGGACAGCGGGACGGGCGGTTCCCCAGTCGTCCAAGCGAGCCGACCGCCGAGACCTGCGGATCACTTTCGGCACACGTGACCGCGATCGGAGCTGATCTCGGGATCGCCCACGACGGCGACGCAGACCGGATGATGGCGGTGGCTGAGGACGGCCAGTTCGTGGGCGGCGATTCGTTGTTGGCGATCTTCGGCCACGAGGCCGTTAATGCAGAATCGGGAGGTGATCGGGTCGCGGCACCGGTCAACACCAGCCTCGCGGTCGATGACGCGCTCGATTCGGTCGGCGGCGAAGTCGTACGGACGCGCGTCGGCGACGTCGCAGTGGCACGGGAGACACGCGAGGATCGCGTCGTCCTCGGCGGGGAGCCCTCCGGCGCGTGGATCTTCCCCGGCGAGACGCCGTGTCCGGACGGGCCGCTTGCCGCCGTTCGACTCACAGCGCTTTCGACCGCGAAATCGATCGGAGAGCGACTCGCCGAGACACCGACGTACCCCATCCGACGGGGAAACATCGAGGTGGACGATCGGTCCGCCGTGATGAACGCCGTCGAGGAGATGGTTACGGAGGAGTATGCCGACGTCGAGACGCTCGATGGAGTTCGCGTGGAGACGCCGGAGGGATGGTTCCTGATTCGTGCGTCCGGGACCCAGCCGCTCGTGCGGATGACGGCCGAGGCACGCGACTCGGAGACGAGCCAAGAACTTCTCGAGGAGGCTCGTTCGATCCTCGAAAACGCGATCGAGACCGTCTGAATCGGAGCGCTCCGGTCAGGTCCAGCCCGGTCCGTTTTGGTCCGTTCCGCTCCGTTCCAGTTCGTTCCGGTCCGTTTTGGTCGGCATCACTCGATCCGGGTTCCGGGATCCTCGCCGCGGAGGAACCCGGATAGCTCGTTGGGGCCGAACACGAAGGCCGGCGCATCGAGTGCGAGCAGCTCACGGACCTTGGCAGCCATTCCACCGGAGACGTCGGTCGCGTCGCTCGCACCGAGGACGTCCGCCACCTCCTCGAATTCCTCGATCAACGACACGACCTCTCCGTCGTCAAGCACGCCGGGAACGGTCGAACAGACTCCGACGCGGTCGGCATCAAGGGCGGCCGCGAGTTCGACGACGAGTTCGTCTCCGGAGATGACGGAAACCCCCTCGCCAGCCGTGGCGATCCCGTCGCCGTGGAGCACGGGAACGAACCCTTCCGAAAGCAGAGTTCCCGTCGATCCGATCGGCAGGGCGAGTTCCCCGTCGACGCCCTCCGGACGCGCGGCCAGGGAGAGGGGATGGATCGGAACCGCATCGACGCCCCGCTCGTGGAGTCGGTCGAGGACGAAGCGGTTGAGCGTCGTCATTGCCCCGTGGACGTCCATCACGGCACCGACGTCGTGGGTCCCGGTGGCCGTCGAGAGTCCATGTTCGCTAGCGTGATGGTGGCCGAAGCTGCCGCCGCCGTGGACGATCACGAGATCCCCGACCGTGTCGTCGGCGATCGCGCCCGCTATCGCGTCGCTGGCGGCATCGAGAGCCGGTCCGTCGAGCGTCTCGGGGCGGTCCTTGTCGGTGATCACGCTGCCGCCGAGTTTCACCACGAGACGATCCCCGGACATCAGGTCGCCTCCACGCGAACCCCGTCGATCGCGAGTTCGGCACGAAACGCATCGACACAGCCCTGGGTGAACGAGAGTGCCGTCTCCGTCTCCGGCGTCGGATCGAGCGCGACGATACATCCGCCGCCGCCAGCACCGGTCAGCTTCGCGCCGTGGGCGCCGGCGTTGCGTGCCGCCCAGACCATCGCGTCGAGCGAGCGCGCGGAGACGCCGAGGGCCGACAGGAGTCCGTGGTTGAAGTTCATCAAGCCGCCCAGTTCCGCAAGCAGTTCGGGGCCTGGATCGGCCTCCGGATCCGCTTTGGCAAGCAGGGCCTCTCCCTCCCGGACGATATCGCCGATCGACTCGACCGTGTTGGCGGCGAAGTCGTAGGATTCTTTCAGCTCGCGGACGCCACCGACGAGCTTCCCGGTGTCACCGGCCCCGCCGTCGAACCCAACGACCAGCGGGAGGTTCGGTGTCTCGATCGTCGTACAGTCATCGCCCTCGACGCGCACTGCACCTCCCATCGCGGAACAGAACGTGTCCGCACGCGAGGCCTGCCCGTCCTGGACCTCGTACTCGGCACGATAGGCGCGTCGTGCGATCTCTCGTCGATCGATCGGCTCGCCGAGCGCTCGGGTGGCCGCATCGATCCCGGCGACGACCACGGCCGCGGAGGATCCGAGTCCCGCCCCCAGCGGGATGTCGCTTTCGACGGTGATGTCGAATCCCGCGTTCGGTGCGTCGGCCGCCTCGCGGGCCTGACGAACCGCCGCGTCGACGTATCCAGTCGCGGCCGAAACAAGCGATTGGTCAACGTCGACGTCGGGTTGCGTCTCCGTGGATCCGTCGTACTCGACGGTAAATCCGTCCAACGAGAGGTCCTCGGCGGCGACGCGGACGTGGTCATCGGATCGCGGCTCGACGGTGACACGGGCCCGACGTTCGATCGCACACGGCACCGCAGGCTCCCCGTAGACGACGGCGTGTTCGCCAAAGAGGTACACCTTCCCCGGCGCGCTACAGACGGTCATGTTCGTCCACACAGGCTCCGCCATAACAGGCGTTGCGCTTGCCGTCGACGTGAGGGACCGAAAACGGAACTCGAACGGAATCGTAAAATGTCGGCCGAACTATAGCTCCGCCTCGAAGTCCTCGAGGGCGTAGAGCGTGTCGGCTCCACGGCGGTCGAGGGTCTCGTTGGCGAGCAGCCAGTAGACGATCGAGAGCGCGCGTCGTCCCTTGTTGTTCGTCGGGATGACGAGGTCGACGTTCGAAAGCTGGTTGTTGGAGTCGCACATCGCGATGACGGGGATACCGACCGTGATGGCCTCCTTTACCGCCTGGGCGTCGCCGATCGGGTCGGTGACGACCAGCACGTCCGGTTCGATGTAGCCGGCGTAATCGGGGTTCGTCAGCGTGCCGGGGATGAACCGTCCGGTTCGTGCGCGAGCGCCGATCGCGTCCGCGAACTTCTCGGCCGGGAATCGACCGTACTGTCGCGAGGAGGTGACGAGCACCTGCTCGGGGTCGTAATCGGACAGGAAGTCGGCGGCCACGCGGATGCGCCCGTCCGTCTTGGAGACGTCGAGCACGTAGAGACCGTCATCGCGAACCCGGTGGATGAACCGCTCCATGTCCTGGGTTTTCTGTTGAGTACCGATGTGGACGCCGGCGCCGAGGTAATCCTCGACGGGGATGAGGAGGTCGGCCTCCTCGTCGGGCATGACGTCCTCGTCGAAGGGGGAGCCGGCCTCCTCCGGCTCCTCCTCGGCTTCGAGGTCGTCCGTCTCCGTCGGCTCGTCCGCCGCATCGGTAGGCTGTGCTGCTGTCGTGTCGGTCTCGTCCTCGACGGATGCGGCATCGGCCTCCTCGGCCGCCGTCTCATCGTCGAGTTCGACCGCGTCGTTGTCCTCGGTCATCGGTTGTCCGTTGTCGTGTTGGTTGTCCGTAGTCTACGCATCGTCTCAGACCGCTCCCTCGGCGATCCGGATCAGCTCGTTGAGCTTGGCGGTTCGCTCGCCGCCAACCGTCCCCGTCTTGATGTAGGGGGCGTCGGTCGCGACGGCCAGATGGGCGATCGTCGTGTCCTCCGTCTCGCCGGATCGGTGGGAGATGACGGATTCGTATCCGTTTCGGGTGGCCAGTTCGACGGCGTCGAACGCCTGTGAGAGCGTGCCGATCTGGTTTGGCTTGATCAGAATGCTGTTTGCGGCACCTACGTCGATCCCCTCCTCGAGGCGGTCGACGTTGGTGACGAACAGATCGTCGCCACAGACGAGCGTCCGGTCGCCGACGCGTTCGGTCAGCTGCGCGAACCGATCATAGTCGTCCTCATCGAGCGGATCCTCGACGTACGCGAGATCATACTCGTCGACGAGACCGGCGACGTACTCGACTTGCTCGTCGGGCGAACGCGTCTCGTCGCCGTAGACGTACGTGTCAGTCTCGGCGTCGTACAGTTCCGCGCCGGCCATGTCGAGACCAAAGCGGATCGAGAATCCGACCTCGTCGGCAACGAGGTCCGTCGCCTCGGCCATCACCTCGAACGCCTCCTCGTCGGAAATGGAGGGGGCCAGCGCGCCTTCATCGCCCTTGGCGGCCGGAACGCCCCTGTCGGCCAGGATCGATTCCGCAGTCGCGTGAACGGCGGCGTTCGCAAAGACGGCCTCCGTCACGCTCGGGGCCCCGACGGGCGCCGCGAGGAACTCCTGGATGTCCGTTGCATCCGCCGCGTGTTCGCCTCCGCCGATGACGTTGCCAAGCGGGATCGGGAAGTTCTCCCCGCGGAAGGCGCCACCGAGGTGCTGATACAGCGGGGCGCCGAGGACGTCTGCGGCGGCCTTTGCGGCGGCCATGGAGATCGCGACCGCCGAGTTGGCGCCGATCTCCGAGAAGTCCTCGGTGCCGTCGGCGGCGCGCAGTGCGGCGTCGATCTCACGCTGGTCGCCCGCATACTGCCCCTCCAGACGGGGAACCGCGTGCTCGCGGGCGGCGGCGATCGCCTCGGATGGCGGCCGTTCGACGGCCTCGTACTCGCCGGTCGAGGCGCCCGAGGGCGCAGCCGCGCGTCCGAATCCCCCCGACTCGGTGAGAACGTCCGCCTCCACCGTTGGGTTGCCACGCGAATCGAGCACGCGGCGCAACGCGACCGACGTGACGCGCGTCATTACGCCTCCTCCCTCCGAACGGTAAAGGGGAGGACTCCGGCGTCGTACTCCTCGGCGGCGACGAGTATCGGCTGCGTCTCGCTGGTGTCTATCAACACCGGTGCGCCGTAGGACACCTGCAGCGCTCTCGCGCCCAGGATACGTGCCTTCTCGTAGCGATTGTGGTTTTGAGACATGGTCACTGATACGGCGAGACGACGTCGACGAGGTCCGTGTGGCTCACCATCATTCGGCGACAGCAGTGACGGTCGACGCCGAGATCGTCGAGCACTTCGCCGGGATCCTCATCTCCCTCGCGTGCGCGGTCTTTGAACTCGTCCCAATGTTCACCGATGACGTTACCGCAGGTGAAACACCGGACTGGGATCATCATGGGTGGATCACCTCAGCGGTAGGACTTCTGGTAGCGGGCACGTGCGCCGGGCCCGCCCCACTTTTTGGGTTCGGACTGGCGAACGTCGTTGACCAGCAGCGTCCGATCGAAGTTCAGATACGCCTCGCGCAACTCGGCATCGCCGAGATGCTGCACCAGCCCGCGAGCGATCGCGGTCCGTGCGGCGTCGGCCTGTCCGCTGAAGCCGCCGCCGTCGACGGAGACGTCGATGTCGACGCCGTCGCGAAGCTCCTCGCCGGCGATGCGGAACGGTTCGAGCATCTTCAAGCGAGCCTGCTCCGGCTCGACGAGTTCGACGGGCTGGGAGTTGATTCGAACGCGACCCTTGCCGTCACGCACGGTGGCGCGGGCAACGGCCGTCTTCTTCTTTCCGGAGGTATTCGTTACCATGTGACGTTAGCACCCAGACTCTCGGAGACGTCCCCGATCGTCGTGAATTTGATGTTCGATAGTCGATCCAGCGACGTGCCGTCGAGCACGACCGACTCGTAGTCGTCGTCGCGCTCGTAGGGATTTCCGACGTACACGCGGACGTTCTCGAACGCCTCGCGACCACGGTCGGTCTTGTAAGGGACCATCCCGCGGATCGCCCGCTTGAAGATGCGGTCCGGCCGTTTCGGGAAGTATGGACCGCTGTCGGATCCCAGGTTGGCACGCGTGTGGTAGGTGTCCATCGTGTCCTCCTCGTTGCCGGTGATCACCGCGTTCTCGGCGTTGACCACGGCGACGCGATCGCCATCGAGCGCGCGGGTCGCGACGTTCGATGCGACGCGTCCGAGAATGCAGTCGCGGGCGTCGACGACGACGTCCGCGTCGAATTCGGAGAGGTTCATCGGATCACCCGTACGTTCGATCCGCTGGGATTTCGTTCGACGAACTGTTCGAGCGACACTGCGTCGCCGGCCTGGTCGATCTTGCGTCGGGCGGTCCCCGAGAAGTCGACGGCAGCGACGGTGACGTTCTTCTCCAGCACACCGCTACCCAGCACCTTGCCGGGAACGATGACCGCCTCGTCTTCCTGGGCGTATCGTTCGATGCGTCCCAGGTTGACCTCAGCGTGGGTGCGCCGGGGCTTTTCCAACCGGTCCGCGATGTCCTGCCAGACTGCGGCATCGGACTCACGGGATGCCGACTTGAGATCGGCGATGAGGTTCTGTAATCGTGGATTCGTCTTGCTACTCATTGGTCTCCTCCTGTATGGAAGGTCGTGAATACGCGTGAGATCGAGCGGCCGGACGCCGGTCGATCCCGGTCGATCGGGTAAAAGTGGAGTGCAGGGAGCAGGATTTGAACCTGCGGACCTCTACAGGACAGCGCCCTGAACGCTGCGCCGTTGGCCTGACTTGGCTATCCCTGCGTGCACTCCACGCTACCGTATCGCCCTTCAAACCACTTTCGGTCCGCCGGCCCCCCGCGATCGCAGGCGGGCGGGAATCGGTCTCGTCGAAACGGGACCGGTTCGCGGGGAAGATACCATCGGCTCCTGCTGGCGTGTCGGCGGGAAACGCCGACTCACCGAGCGCGTGGGGATCTTCCGTGGTGGTGTGAAGGGTCATGGTCGTTCTCGTGGGTTAGACGGCGACCGTCTCTTGTAGTTCGTCCGCGCGATCCTCGATCGTCTCGATCGCGCGAAGCAGCAGTTCCTCGACGTCGAGGGATCCGTCCGTCTCGATGTGGAAGACGAACGCACCGGGAACGTCCTCGACGTTCACCTCCGTGCCGGGATACCGCTCGGAGAGGTCGTGGTCGAACTCCGCGGTCGGGACGATATCGCCGTCCTCCGTCTCGATGACGCCGCGAAGGATTCGAGCTTCCTCCTCGTCGAACTCGCCGAGGTCGTCCCCGACGGAGACACGCTGGAGGTGTCGATAGCCGACGGAGACGCCGCCCTGGTGTTTGGCGTGCTCTTTGCCCGTATCGAGCACCGCATCGGCTTCGAGTTCGATCCGCTGTCCCTCCTTCAACTCGATGATCGGGATGTTCTCATCGGCGGGCTCGACGAGCGGTTCCGAAGTCTCGATATCGCCCGAGTAGGCGGTTGCAGGCCCCTCGACGTCGAGCGCGAGGGTTACCTCGTCGCCGATCTCGAATTCCCCGATGGGAGTCGTGAGCGGGACGAGTCCGAGACGGAGCCCGAGCATTTCGTCGAACAACACCGAGGAGTTCTCGAGGAACCGCACGGTGTCGATCGAGAACGTGGGCACGTCCGCGATCATCGCCCGGCGAATGCCGTTGGCGAACGCCGGCGTGAGTCCGCGGATCAGGACCCGCGCACTCCGGTCCTCGCGTTCGATGTACTGCACGTCGAAGTCGGCCTCGCTCATGTTAGATCCGTTTGTTCTTCGGCGCTTTCGTTCCGTCGTGCGGGATCGGCGTCACGTCCTCGATCCGGCCGATCTCCACGCCGGCGCGTGCGAGCGCCCGAATCGTCGCTTGGGCGCCAGGACCGGTCGACTTGTTGAGGTTGCCGCCGGGTCCGCGCACACGAACGTGTACGCCCTCCAGACCGGCCGCCTTGACCTCCTCGGCGACGACCTCGGCCATCTGCATGGCCGCGTACGGCGAGGCCTCGTCGCGGTTCTGTTTCACCACGGTCCCGCCGGATGACTTGGCGATCGTCTCCGCGCCGGTCTCGTCGGTGACCGTGACGAGCGTGTTGTTGAACGATGCATAGACGTGGGCAATTCCCCACTTTCCGTCCTCTGTTTCGCTCATGGGTGGTTACTCCTGTGCCTCCGCACGCTCGGGGTGTAGTTCGTCGGCGAGCGGGCTCGTTTCGTCGAAGGCGATTGCGTCCTCCTCCGTCGTATCGATCTTCTTCGCGGGTCGCGTGACCCGTGCGCCGTCCACCGTCACGTGGCCGTGGACGATGAACTGACGCGCCTGGCTCGTCGAGGAGGCGAGTCCGTTCCGATAGGTAACCGTCTGGAGACGACGCTCAAGCAGGTCCGTCACGTCGAGTGACAGAACCGACGAGATGTCGTCGTTCTCACTGAGGATGCCGAGGGTTCGAAGTCGGGTGAGAAACTCCGCTCCGGCTTCCTGGGCGGACTCGACGTCACCCTGTGCCTCTCCGAGCAGCCGTCGCGCCTCGCGGCGCATGTTCCGTAGCTCGGATTGGGCTCGCCAGAACTCCTCTTTGTTCTTCAGGCCGTATCGCGAGACCAGGTCGGCCTCCTCGGCGATCCGTTCGCCCTGATACGGATGGTTTGGCGTTTCGTAGCCCTTGGTGTTGTTGCCGGTCGTCATTCTTCCTCACCAAGCGATTCCATTTCGGCTTCCTCTTCCGCCTGTTCTTCGCGGATCTCCTCGACGTTGACGCCGATGGTCCCTTCGGTCCGTCCCGTGGACTTGGTTCGCTGTCCGCGTACCTTCTGTCCGCGCTTGTGACGGGACCCTTTGTAGGATTCGATCATCTTCATGCGGTTGATGTCGTGTCGTCGCTGTTCGGAGAGTTCGGTTCCGATCTTGTGGTCGGTCTCGCCGGTGAAGAAGTCCTTCTGCCGGTTGACCATCCATTCTGGAACGTGCTCCTCGAAGTTTTCGACGACCTCGACGACGGCGTCGATCTCGTCATCCTCGAGCGCGCCGAACGTGGCCGTGCGGTCCACGTCGGCGGTCTCCGCGACGAGTCGAGCCGTGCGCGTGCCGATACCGTTGAGGTCTGTTAGGCTTCGCTCGACGGACTTCGTCCCATCGAGGTCCGCGGACCCGATGCGAACGAAGTACCGGAGGTCCTCCTCCTCCGCCGAGTCGTCCTGTGGTTCTTCTGCACTCATTGTGGGTGGTGTGTCGGTGCGGGCAGTGGTCTCCCACGGCCTGCAAGTGTCGATTCGAGCGTTGCGGCGGGGATTCGAACCCCGGAGGCGTGACCGCCACAGAGTTAGCAACCCTGCGCCTTGGGCCAAACTTGGCTACCGCAACCCTATCGTATCATCGCCCTTCCGGACTCGGGGCCCCGTGCCCCTGCAGTACGTGCGTATGAACGAACCCGTCATCGCCACTTAAACATCACGGATGCCACCGGGGCGTGTGCTGACCTCACACGATGCACGGAGCGATCGATGGGCTGTTGATCAGGACGTCGCTACTGAGCGGCCACGCCCGGCCACGTCGACGCTCCGGTCCGAGTACCCGATCGACGGAGTCGACGCACCTTTTTGCCCTCCGGCGTAAATCCGTAGGTATGTCCCTCGACGTGACGGTTCCCGACCCGCCGGAGCTTTCCGGGGTCGATCCGAACGAGTACGACGATGCGGAGGTCGCGGGCGACGACTATCGACGCGGGGAGTTGTCGGCGTTCCTTCAGGAGGGCGCCTGGGAGGAGGCCTTCGAGGAGTGGGCGGCCACGAGCGCCCTCGACGAGGACGAGTGGGCGATCGTCGTCGACTTGGAGTTGGTGGACCGGTTCGACTTCTTTTGGGACTCCTTTGCCGACCGGGTCGGCTACCACGCACCGGGGCTTCCGGAGGACTGGAAGGTGCGCGATATCCATCCCGAGATCGATTCGTGGGAAATCGTCTCCGGGATCAACGCCGGGTTGACCGAGCTCGGACAGGTCGTCTGTGAGGTCCTGAAAGCGGAGTACATTGACTGGGAAAGCGACTACGATGCACCGGACGACCTCCCGGATTTCGAGACGTGAGAATGGAGGAACAACGACGCCGCGACGCCACCGACAACGCCGATCGCTCAGTCGCGATCACCCTCCCGACCGTACCGCCGGTCGACGAGGCCGCCGAACACGACGCGATGGATCGCCAGCCCACCCTCACGAAGCCGCCCGGGAGCCTCGGTCGGCTTGAGAACCTCGCGGTCGCGCTTGCGGGACTCTCCGGCGAGAGCCGACCCGAACTCGCCGAGGCGACCGTCGTGGTCGCGGCGTCGGATCACGGTGTCGTCGATCGTGGCGTCTCCGCATATCCACAGGCGGCCACCCGGGCGATGCTTGCGAACTTTCTGAACGGCGGGGCGGCGATCAACGCGATCGCCGACGCGGTAGGCGCCGAGACGCTCGTCGTGGACGCTGGCATCGTCGGCGAGCCGGTTGCAGGAGCCCTCGACGTCCGGATCGGATCGGGAACGGACGACGCCGCCGCGGGATCTGCGATGTCCCGGAAGGAAGCGCTGGCTGCGATCGATGCGGGCCTCGAAATTGCGGCGGCGGATCTCGACGACAGCGATATCGTCGCGCTCGGGGAGATGGGGATCGGAAACACGACGATCGCCGCGGCGCTCACGGCGGCGCTGACCGACGCTTCGCCGGCGGAGGCGACCGGCCACGGGACCGGAATCGACGACGGTCGGCTCGATCACAAGATCGACGTCGTCGAGGAGATGCTCCGGGTGGACGGCCTCTCTCCGGACGATCGATCCACCGATCAGGATCCCCTCGATATCCTTGCCAGCGTCGGGGGGTTCGAGGTCGGCGTTCTCGCCGGAGTGGCAATCGGGTGTGCGGCAGACCGGACGCCGGTGGTCGTCGACGGTGCGATAAGCGGGGCGGCCGCGCTGCTCGCCGACGCGATCGAGCCGGCCGTCCGACCGTATCTCCTTCCCTCGCACGCGGGCGTCGAGCCCGCACACGCGATCCAACTCGACGCACTCGATCTGGACCCGCTTTTCGAGTACGACCTCCGGTTGGGTGAGGGGACCGGCGCCTGCCTGGCGTTGCCGATATATCGGTCCGCATGCGCGACGCTCCGCGAGATGGCGACGTTCGACGATATCGGCCTCGGACCCGACCAGTGACGGGATGACCGTCTCCAGGGTTCGATAGTCGTATTCAGATCTTCGATCCGCCTCTCCGGGGAGCGACTCCGTCGTATTCAAATACGCGGCCGAACACGCACGGATATGGAGCAGATCGACGACCAGTACACGCCCGCGGACGTCGAGTCCCTGGTGGACGAGTACTGGGACGACACCGACGCCTACGAGGCGGCAACGGAGGCCCACGCCGACGACCCGCCGTTCTTCTTCGTCGACGGCCCGCCATACACCTCGGGGCAGATGCATCTCGGGACCGCCTGGAACAAAACGCTCAAGGACGCCATCATCCGGTACAAGCGGATGGACGGTTATCGAGTGACCGACCGTCCCGGCTACGACATGCACGGCCTCCCGATCGAGGTCAAAGTCGAGGAAGAACTCGGCTTCGAGTCCAAACAGGACATCGAGGAGTACGGAATGGAGGCGTTCATCGAGGAGTGCATGACGTTCGCGGAGTCCAACCGCGAGGCGATGGACGAGGACTTCAAGTCGATCGGTGTCTGGATGGACTGGGAAGACCCCTACAAGACGATCTCCCCCGAGTACATGGAGTCGGCCTGGTGGGCGTTCTCGGCGGTCGCCGATCGCGGCCTCGTCGAGCGCGGCAAGCGGTCGATATCCCAATGTCCCCGGTGTGAGACCGGCCTCGCGAACAACGAGGTCGAGTATGAGGACGTCGAGGACCCGTCCGTCTACGTGAAATTCCCCCTTTCGGACCGGGACGGCTCACTCGTCATCTGGACGACCACCCCGTGGACGATCCCCGCGAACACGTTCGTCGCGGTCGATCCGGATCTCACTTACAACGCGGTTCGCGCCGAACGGGACGGTGACACGGAGACGCTATACGTCGCCGCCGAGTGCGTCGAGGACGTACTCAAGCAGGGACGCTACGACGACTACGAGATCGAAGCCGAGCTGTCGGGTTCGGAGATCGTCGGCTGGGAGTACGATCATCCCCTGGCCGACCACCTCGACGAGTACCCCGATTTCGAGGGTGCTGGCCGGGTGTACGCCGCTGATTACGTCGAGGCCGACCGCACCGGACTCGTTCACTCCGCGCCCGGACACGGTGAGGTCGACTTCGAGCGCGGACGCGAGCTCGGATTGGATATCGTGTGCCCGGTCGAACCGAACGGAGAGTTCACCGACGCGGCCGGCGAGTACGCCGGACAATTCGTTCGCGACGCCAACGACGATATCATCGAGGATCTGGTCGCCGACGGTTACATGCTCGCCCACGACACGGTCGAGCACAGCTACGGCCACTGCTGGCGGTGTGGCACGGGAATACTCCAACTGGTCTCCGACCAGTGGTTCATCTCGATCACCGACATCAAAGACGACCTCCTCGATAACATGGAGGACTCCGAGTGGTACCCGGAATGGGCCCGCGATCAGCGGTTCCGCGACTTCATCGAGGACGCCCCCGACTGGAACGTCTCCAGACAGCGCTACTGGGGCATCCCGATCCCGATCTGGGTCCCCGAGGACGCCGATCCCGAGGCGTTCGGCGAGGAGATGATCGTGATCGGCACTCGCGAGGAGCTGGCCGACCGCGTCGATCAGTCGGTCGATCCCGAGTCGATCGACCTGCATCGGCCGACCGTCGACGATCTGACGATCACCGAAGACGAGACGACCTATCGACGCGTCGAGGACGTCTTCGACGTTTGGCTCGACTCCTCGGTGGCCACGTGGGCGACGATCGGTTATCCCGGCGAAACCGAGGCCTTCGAGGAGCTGTGGCCGGCTGACCTCATCGTGGAGGCACACGACCAGACTCGCGGCTGGTTCTGGTCACAACTCGGCATGGGAACGGCGGCCTTCGGTGAGGTTCCCTACGAGCAGGTGTTGATGCACGGGTTCGTCAACGATAGCGAGGGACGCAAGATGTCGAAATCGGTCGGCAACATCGTCACTCCCGAGGAGGCGATCGACCGCGCCGGTCGAGATCCCCTCCGGACGTACCTGTTGAGCCACGACCAGCAGGGTGTCGACCTGGCGTTCGAGTGGGACGGACTCGGTGAGATACAGGGTAAACTCAACATTCTCTGGAATACGTTCCGGTTCCCGCTGCCGTACATGTCCCTCGACGATTACGATCCCGCCGAGGCGTCGCTGGAGGACGGCGAACTCGAACTCGTCGACGAGTGGATCCTCTCGCGGCTCCAATCGGTCGAACACGAGATCAACGAGGCCTGGGCGGACTACCGGGTCAGCGACGTCGTCAACGCACTGATCGAATTCGTAACCCAGGACGTCTCGCGATTCTACATCAAGGCGGTCCGAGACCGGATGTGGGAGGAGTCCGATTCGGAATCGAAGCGGGGAGCCTACGCCACCCTCGCGACGGTTCTCGAGGAAACGATCAGGCTGCTCGCTCCGATCGCGCCCTACCTGAGCGAACGAATGTACCAGACCCTCGATGGCGAGGCGACGACGGTTCACGCGCTCTCGTATCCCGACCCCGATCCGTCCCGTCATGACCCCGTCCTTGAGCAGGACATCGCAGCCCTCCGCGAGGTTGAGGAGGCGGCGGCGAACGCTCGCCAGCAGGCGGGACGCAAGCTCCGATGGCCGGTCTCTCGCGTCATCGTGGAAAGCGAGGACGAGGCGGTCCGGGAGTCGATAACACGTCTCGAGGATCTCCTTCTCGATCGGGTGAACGCGCGGTCGCTCGTGGTAACGGACCGATTCGAGGAACTCGTCGAGGTGGCCGAACCGCGGATGTCGGAGATCGGCCCCGCCTTCGGCGCCGACGCCCAGAAGGTAATGGATGCCCTTGCGGGTGCCACCCGGGAGATGGTCGAAAACGGGGAGATCACCATTGACGGCGAACCGGTGGATTTGACGGCGGAAATGGTCGAGTACGTCGCAACTCCCCCGGAGAACGTGTGGGGAGTCGACTTCGAGGACGGAACCGTCTACGTCGATACGGAACTCACGGACGACATCGAGGCGGAGGGCTACGCACGAGACGTCATCCGGCGCACCCAGCAGATGCGAAAAGACCTCGAACTCGACGTCGACGCGGAGATCAGCCTCGGGGTCGCGATCGACGACGAGCGCGTTTCGTCACTCGTTGAGGATCACCACGATCTGATCGCCGAGGAAACGCGAGCGAGTGAGTGGCTCGAGGATCCGGAAGCTGCAGCACACACGGAGACCTGGGAGATCGAGGGCATCGACGTGACGATCGGTATCGATCCGCGCTGAGGTCGCCGTTCTGGGACGGGTTCATACCGGATCGTCGCCGGCCGGTCGAAAGATATTCGGCGGTGTCGACCCTCCCCTTACACACGATGCACGTCCGACCGGCGCGTCCCGGCGACGCCGAGGCGCTACGGGCGGCGGTTTCCCGCACGGGCGAAACGGCCGTATTTGACGATCGCGAGGTACAGGTGTTCGACGTGTCCGCAGCCGGGGTTCGGGAGGCGGCGGTGGCCGCGGACTGTGGATTTCTCGTCGAGGTCAACGACCGACCAGTCGGGCTGGCGTTGGCCCATCCCGACCGCGACGGGACGGCTGCCGAGCTTCTCGCGTTGTGGGTCCATCCGGAACACGCCGAGACGAGCGTCGAACGGAAGCTCATCGAGCGAGTCGCACGCGCGCTCCATCACGATCACGAGGGGATCGAAACGCTCCGCGTGACGGTTCCGATCGGGGAGCCCGCGGCGATGGAGTTCTACCGGGCGAACGGGTTCGATCGCGACGGCACTCGCTCGGGACGCGGCGGCGAGGAAGTCATCCTGACCGCCCCCGTCGATCAGTGGTTGTGACCGGATCCGGGTCGTCCGGATCGAGAGGGATTCATGGCGTCGGTGACGTTCGGTTCTTCGATCGGACCGCGCCCCTCTACGACCTCGTGATGCCCGCCGCAAACCCCGACGTTCTCACGGACGCGTTCGATATCGCAACCGGGTCGATTCATCGTATCCTCGACGTCGCCGGTGGATCCGGTCGAGCGTCGATGGCGATCGCGGACCGACCCAACGCGGGGGATCCCATCGTCGTGGATGCCTCCACGGGGATGGTAAAGCAAGCACGCGATCGAGGGCTCACGGTGGTCCGAGGGGACGCAATGAACCTGCCGATCGGTTCGGCGACGATCGATGCCGCGATGATCGTCGATGCGCTTCATCACGTCCCCGACCGGAAGGCGACCTTGAACGAGCTGTTCCGGGTTCTCCGCCCCGGCGGCGTGGCCGTGATCCGCGAGTTCGATCCCGACCATCCGCTCGGCCGGCTCCTGGTGGCCGGTGAGTCGGCGATCGGGATGGGATCGACGTTCGTGTCTCCCGAGGAACTCCTTGCGTCCCTCGAGATCGCGGGATTCGATCCGACCGTACTCGATGACGGATTCGTCTATACCGCAGTGGGACGGGTCCCGGATCTCGATGCGACTCTCGACGCGGCTCCCGTCGGTTCCGGCGATTGCGGGGATGAATCGCGAAGGTGAAGCAGACTCACAAAGAACCGGCACGATATCCGGCGACGATCCGCACGAAACAAGAGGCATCCCGTTCGATGGTCGTGTATGTCGAAAGAGAGCTTCCTGACGAGGCGTCTCGACCGTGGCGCGCTCCCGTTGGTGATCGGCGACGTCGTTGCGATAGTGGTCGTGTTGTCGATCGGTGCTTTCCAGCATTATGAGACGGGATTTCTGCTCGATGACCCCGTCTATTTGGCTGCGATCTACGCTCCGTTCCTGATCGGGTGGGCGATCATGGCCCCGCTCGTCGGCGCGTACTCGCCCGGCGCAGTCGAGTCGGCGAAGGCCTCGCTTCCGCTTGCCATCCGATCGTGGATTCCGGCGGCCCTGATCGGCGTCGGCCTGCGGTGGATCGGAGTGTTTCACGGCGGTGCCGACCCGGTCTTCGTCCTCGTGATGGTGGTGACTGGATCGGTGGGGATCGGGATCTGGCGGGCCGCGTACTTCAAGATTCGATGACGTAGATCCTCACCTTCGGACGTCCCGGAATCCCATACCGTTCTCATGAACGGCCGTTCTTGTGGCCCAGATACAGCCCGGTGGCGGCGCCGACGATAGCGAATCCGGCTAACGTAAGAAACAGCGCGGACTCGTTGAAGTACTCCAAGATCACGCCGGCGATCGTCCCGCCGAGCGCCCCGACGCCGAAAACGCCGAGGTAGGTATACCCGTAGGAGAGCCCGCGGGTGCCCGCCGGGGTATACTCCGCGACGGTCGCCTGATAAAGCGGCTGGACGACGAACAGGAACATCCCCATCAGGACGCCGACGACGGCCAGCGGGCCGATCCCGAGGGAGGCGGCCGGCAGGAACACGAGAGCGAGAACGGCGAGCCCGCTGAATCCCGCCGCGAGTCCGTATTCCACCGGGAGCCGGTCAGTGAGCTTTCCGCCGACGTACTGGCCCACGACGCCGACGAGCAACAGTCCTGAATAGAAGTAATCACCGGGGGCGAGCGACTCTCCAGCAGCCGGATCCACGCCCAGAACGGACTGGAGAGTCTCGGGGATCAACGCCGCGATCGGGATCGGGTCGAAGCCTTCGAGACGACTGAGAAGCTCCGGCAGGAAGGTGAGGAACCCCCGGTAGAATAGCCCCGAACACATGACTACGAGAAAGACGAGCGCGAAGCTGCCTGCGAAAAGCGTCCGCGACTCGGCGAGGAACTCCCCGACCGATTCGACGCCGGTATCTGCCTTTGAGTCGGTTCCCCCGCCGGTTTGGGATTCGGTTGCAGCTTGCGGATCGATGTCGGATCGGGAGGCGTAGACCGCGGCAATCACGGCAGGAACGGCGAGGATGGCAGCGACGGTCCGCCACTCCAAGAAGAGAAGCGACGTGGCCGCAACCAGCGGACCGATCCCGATCCCGACGTTCCCGGCGATCCCGTGGTAGGCGAACCCGGAGCCGCGCTCAACGACGCCCTTCGAGACGAGCGACAGGCCGGCCGGATGATAGACCGACGCGGAAACCCCCCACAGAACGAGTGCGAGGGTGATGACCACCACGCTCGGAGCCATCGCCAACAACAGGAAGGAGACGGCCATCCCGAGCAGGCAGACGGTTATCAGCCGCCGCGAGCCGAGTCGATCGACGAGGATGCCGCCGGGAAGCGCACCGAGGCCGAAGAGTCCGTATCCGACGGTGACGACGACGCCGAGGGAGGCGGTCGTCACCTCCAGCGTCACGATCCCGAGGTCGATAACCGAGAATTCGAGGAGCCACAGCGCCACGAAGATCGGGATCGAGAGCTCGTAGGTGTGAACCATCCCGTGTGCCACCATAACAAGTGCGGTGATGGCGCGATCGTTTGCGTTCACTATCGACGTGTGTGATTTGGGACGGGTTTAACCGTTCGATCGACGATAGGATGCCCGGAAACCGCTCCGTCTCCGCTTTCGATTGGTTCCCATTCTATAACTTATGAGAATTCACTAAAAAATATTTAATATAGTAATTGAATACCCACGGGAAATAATTATATACCCCCGTTCCATAGTATGAAATATATTATGACGGGATACTACGATTACGTTCTCGGCCTTATTCCGGCTGCTCTCATCGGTGTCACTGCCGCATTGATGAGCGTGGGACTGCCGCTCGTTTCGGCCGTCCCGATCGGAGCGACCGTTACGATCGGCCTCATGGGGCACGCGATGTTCGTGAACAGTCCGGCCGACGGAACGCCGGTTCGTTCGGATACGCCGGCCACGGCTGGATCCGCAACGGCGTCACGTCCGACTCCGACGAACGCCGACTGAATTCGCGTCTCTCTCCCCTTCCCGGTCTTCTTGCTTCTTCGCTTTCTCCGTTCGATTTTATCCCGTTTTGATCGGCCGGCTCCGACCCCTCGATTCGACTTCCGTTCCCCGGTGATCACTGCAGGCGGTACCGTAGAAGCGCCGCGATACCGCCGAGAGCCGACAGTTGATCGCCCGGTGCGAACTCCGAGGAAAGGACGACGACGTCGCCACCCTGCTGCTCGACCGACTCGATAACCGAATTGACGTCGATGTCCCAATCCCCCTCCCCTTGCCGTTCCCCGCGGAGACGGTCATCGACGACGAGAAGCGTCTCTACCGCCCCGAACTGGGCCGCCTCCGCGACGTCTTGGGGTCCATAGGTCGCCTTCGTTCCCTCCGCCATCCGTTCCGTCAGCTCGTCGATGAGCTCCGCTTCCCTCGATATTCGCGTTTCCCGCTGGACCTCGTCGACGGCGCCGCGTTTCAACACCTCGTGGACGCCCCGATCGCCGGCGCTTGCCGTGTCGACGACCGTGATGGACGACTCCAATTCGGGAAACTCCTCAGTCAGGTAGTCGTTTGCATCCTGCTTCGTGAACCCCGGTCCCGCGAGGATGATCGCGTCCGCATCCAGATGTGAGAGGGCCTCGCCGAGTTCCTCGAATAGCTCCGTCCGCGGCCGGGCGTACTCGCCTTTGCCCGTCGGTCGCGTGAAGGAAGCGTACTCCTCGGTACCGTACTGCTGGACGGTATGAACGTACGCCTCGCCCTCCTCGACGGTCGCGATGGCGACGTCCGGGTTTTCGGCAGCCTCGGTCGCCTCCTGGATCCGCTCAAGCTGGTCGAGTTTGAACCGCTTTTCGATCGTTACCTCGTCGTGTTCTTCGACGTTCAACGTGTGGTGTTGACCCAGTTGGTCCTCGCGGGAACACTCGGTGATCACGCCGCCGACCCGAAGCCGGTTGGCGAACCGTGCGAACTCCACCGTCTCGACCTCGATGGTCACGAACAGGTGTTCGCGCTGGCCGCCGGTGTCCCGGATCCGGTCGTCGTCGCGCTGGATGCGTCGGGTCGTATCGCCCTCGATGTCGTCTCCCGGTTCGAGCACGTGAGAGAGGTGCCAGAGGTCGTCGACGTTCTCTGGAACGAGGGTGATCCGCTCGCGTCCCTCCTCGCCGGGAGAACGGTCCGTGATGCGCATACCCGGCGTTCGACCGCCGGCGTATCAACACTTGGCTTCTTCGAAGCGGGCGACCGTCCTCGCGAGCCTGCGAGTGAGCGGAACACCCACTGCCGATCTCGGCAAGGCGTTTTCGGGGTCCGGGATCCGGATGGACGACCCGGCCGGACGACGGATCGACACGCGCTACCGAACACGGCGACGAACGGATCGGATGCATTTAATCCACAGGAGCAATACCCCCGGATATGGTGCGGGATCCGTCGTCGCACGAGGAGGAGCCGGACCCACGGGAGATACTGTCCGCGCTGAGCGATGACGATGCCGTCGAGATGATCGCCGCGCTGGATCGTCCCAAGACGGCGAGTCAGATCTCCGAAGAATGTGACATTCCGCTGTCGACGACCTACCGAAAGTTGGAGCGGTTGACTCGCGCCGACTTGCTACAGGAATCGACGGAGATCCGCCGTGACGGACAACACACCACCCTATACAGTGTGGCGTTCGAGTCGGTGATCATCGAACTTGACGACCAAAATGAACTCGATGTGGACCTCTCCCGACCGGAACGGGCAAAGGATCAGCGGCTCGCCGCGCTCTGGTCCGAGATCCGAGAGGAAACCTGACGCGACGATCGAATCGACGAACCCCGCCGACCGAAAGGGACCAACGACGGAGATCAAAAGGAACCCCACCTGGAGGATACGACCCATGGAAATGTACATCGACCTGCTCATCATTGCCGCGAAGACCGCCATCCTACTACTCGGTGGCAGCATTACCTACTATGCGACGCGTGCGTATCGACGGACCGGTGATCGGTCCCTCCGTGCGCTCGCGATCGGATTCGGATTCGTGACTGTGGGCGCGCTGTTGGGCGGAATCCTCGATCAGGGCCTCAACTGGGACATCGCGATCGGGATCGCGATAAACAGCGTTCTCACGGCGTTCGGGTTTGGCGTGATCGTCTACTCGCTGTACATCGAGTGAGAGTCCACGCCTGCCGACTACTCGCGGCTCGACCGGTCCGATCGGCCGTCGGTGGATCCGTTGATCTGGGAGTAGAGGTCGCTATCGCGTGGGAGACGAACGGTGACCTCCGATAGCTCCGGAAGGACGGTCCCATTCGTCACCATCGGGTCGACGATCTCCGTGATCGCTGCGTGGGCAACGGTTCTGGTGTAGGTATCCCCGTCGATCTCCATTCCGCCGAGGGTGATCTGTCTGGTTCTGGCGCCGTCGAGGGTGGCAACGAGAAGGGCGGCCCGCTCCATGACGTCGACCGGGCGAAACGCGTCCTCCTCGATCCCGCATTCGATGATCCCGGCAACCGTTTCCCGAAACATCCGGTCGCTGCGTCGCAACTGATCGCGGATCCGGTCGTTGAAGGGCCCTTGTGAGCGGAGTTCCAACAACGCCACGTGAAAGTGCTCGCGATCGGTCGCATCGGGGCCGAAGGTGAACCACGCGATGAATTCCACGAGCCGTTCGGGCGCCGGACGATCCGCACCACGCGCCGCTTGCCGTTCGAACGTCGAGATCAGCCGATCGAGAAAGGCGACGAGGAGGTCCTCTTTCGTGTCGTAGTGATAATGAAGCAGGGACTTGCTCTTCGAGCACGCATCGGCGATGTCCCGCATCGTGAGATCGGCGTATCCGTGCTCACGCAGCGCACGGTGGACGCCGGCCATGATCTCATCCGTGGTGCTCGGCTCGGTCGTCATCCAGTGCGTCTCGGGCGACCACGCGTATAGGTGCGTTGGAACCGGATGTCGATGCATCGACGGCCCGCACTCGAATCAGGGAGCCGCACTCGAAT